>JBEHZA010000439.1:0-4615 GCA_048497895.1 Verrucomicrobiota bacterium | reverse complement strand
CATCATATTCCGCATATCTCGCGACTAATGGTGGATTCCATTGAAGATATTACCGCACACGCGGAAGTGGTCATTATTGGCAATCAGAACGATAAATTTATCGAAGCCGTGGCGAAATTGCCGGCTGATTGTTCCGTAATCGATTTAACGCCGGTTGGCGCTAAAATTAACACGTCAGCTCAATACGAACGCGTCAGCGGTTAACGGTTCCGGTTGAAAACGTTTCGACTCCGTGGCCGATGTCACATCTCCTCTCCAGATTAAAATTGGAATGCACGGATCGGCTCAGGTATTCGCGGTTCGCCTGGTCTCTGAAGGGTCTGACGCGATGGGCGCAGGCGCAAGTCGCCGGTGACCTGGACCGGCGTTTGGAATTGTTGGGTGATGCGTATCGGATTTTATTGCCCACGGGCCATGCTGGCCTGGCGGAATCGCCCCTGCGTAAATACCTTGAAAACCCGTCTCAAGCCTCTCTCTGGCGGGATCATAAAATCGGCTGGAATCCGCGCGATCCGCAATTCAAGGAAACCTCGGTTAGCAAAGGGCTGGTGCTTAAGCCGTGGGTCAGCCCGCGGGAGAAGGGGGTCATCTTTGTTTCCTTTGAATACAACTTATATCCGTTGCTGAATTTGGCGGATTTAAAAGGGCTGGCGCAGCGTTACACGATTATTTGCGCTCCTTCCTGGTCGCCACCGTCATTTCATTTGATCTGGTCGCTGGCGCATTTGCCGGGCGCGGACATTTTTTTTACCATTTCCAATCGTGCTGATGAGGATTGGCTGGTGCGTTTAAAGACCGGGGCGAGAGTGCTGCCGTTGCTCGTTTCCCATTGGGTGATTCCGCAATACTTTCAGCCGAAACCGCGTTCTGAACGGTCGATTGATATTTTAATGGTGGCCAATTGGGGCTCGTTTAAACGGCACTGGGTTTTGTTCAAGGCGTTGCGGGAAATGCGGCACGATTTGCGCGTCGTGCTGGTGGGGCAGCCGGATTCGGGACGCACTCTGGAACACGTCCTGCGGGAAGCGGACTATTACGGAGTGCGGGAGCGGGTGGATTTTCGCAATCGCTTGAGCATTGAAGAGGTCAACCGTTTGCAATGTGATAGTAAGATCAATCTGGTATTCTCACGGCGCGAAGGTTCCTGTGTCGTCGTGGCGGAATCACTCTTTGCCGATACGCCGGTGGGGTTGTTGCAGGAGGCGCATATCGGTTCGTCTGCATTTATTAACGCGCAGACCGGCGTGCTGCTGGATGAGTCGAAGCTGGCGCAGCAATTGACGGAATTCCTGGCGAAGAGCGATCAGTTTCATGCGCGCGAATGGGCGCTGGCGAACATCAGTTGTCACCAATCCAGCAAACGGATGAACGAATGGTTGCGGGATTATGCCGGGCAGGATGGCCGGGAATGGACTGTGGACATTGCGCCCTTGTGCTGCCGTCCTAATCCGCTTTACGTGAACCCGGAAGATGCGTCGCGTTTGCGGCCGGCTTATGCGGAACTGCAACGTGATTTCGGCCTTCGCTTCGAGGCGTTTCCGGTAACGGAATAAGTGCCGCTTGAGATTGCGTCCGTGAGCGTCGGGAAAAAGATACCGCCTTGTGGCTGATTATTTGCCAACCAGTGTGCATGTCCAAATCACGTTCATCGTGGATCTGGTCTTGCAGCTTGCTCCCCGGACCGTGCTCGATGTTGGAGCGGGCGATGGAAAATATGGCCTGCTCTGCCGTGAATACCTGACCGCAGCCGGTAAACATGCGCCCGGCCAGATCAAAATTGATGCCGTTGAAGCCTTTGAGAAATATCTGACACCGGTTCATCAGAGTGTTTATGATCGGGTTTTCGTGGGTGATATTCGTGAGCTGGCGGCCCGGCTGGAAAACTATGACCTGGTTTTGATGATCGATGTGTTTGAACATCTTTCCAAAGCTGAGGGCAAAACCCTGATGAATGAGCTGGCGGGCAAAGCCCGTAGTGTGCTGATTTCGGTGCCGGCTCAGGAACATTATCAAACCGAAATTGCCGGTAACGCGTATCAGACTCATCACGCGCAATACACGAGCTGGCGTGAACTGCGGACGTTGGGATTCCAACAGATCTGGCGGTCCGGTGGAAACTGGATTGCACTTAAGAGCGATTTTCAGTTAAGTCTTCGCAGCCGGGTGCTGCGATCCGCCGTGGGTATTCTCTTGCCGCTCGATTTGGGGCAGGGGCTGGCCCGGCTGATGGCGCGGTTGAAACGTAAATAAATTGATTGCCGGAAATTGGTCATGACTCAAAAGCCTTCACAAGACATTAACCAGGAACTGGAATACCAGGCGCGCCAGGCGGAACTGGCCGGTTCGGTAAAACCAACTCCGGCGGCAACCATTGAACGCTATCGTCTGCACAAGGAGTGGCAATATTTCTCGCGTGAGTACGTCTTTTACGCGATTGAGAAATGTCAGCCGAAAACGATTTGTGACTTCGGCTGTGGCGCCGGTGAAACCAGCACGGAATTGGGCGCAATGGGCTACCAGGTGACCGGTTTCGACCTGTCTCCAGATTTGATTGCGATGGCTACCCGCCGGGCGGAACTGGATAAAGTAACCGATAGGGTGGAATTTTTTATCGGCGATGCCAAAACCCTGGATTTGAAATCAGGGAGTTTCGATCTGGTCGTCGTGTTAGGCGTGTTGCATCACCTGGTGGATGTGAAGCAGGGATTAAAAACTCTGGAATCCTTGATTAAACCCGGCGGCTATGTGGTCATCAAAGAACCGATTGTTTTGTCCGGCTTCCTGCGGTGGCTTAGAAATTTTGTTCCAGTCGAGCGGGATATCAGCCCGAACGAACGCCAGTTGTACCGGGAGGATTTGGAACTCATTGAGTCCGTGTTTGAAGTGAAAGAGAAACGCTTTTTCCATCTGTTTGGCCGTTTGGTGCGCCTGTTTCCGGAGCGATTTGCAGGGCTGCATAATCTGGCCTGTCAGTTTTTTTGGCGGTTGGATTATGTCGTGATTAATTATCTCCCCGGCGCCGCCCATTTTGCCGGGGCGGTGGTGTACACTTGCAAGAAACGCGGAAGCTGACGCTGTCGGAAGCGCTCCCGCTTTGGTCGCGAGTCGGATTATGGCCATGCCGTTGTTAACGCGCTTTCGTATCGCCGCAGAAGATGGTTTTCGTTACAGCCGCTTTGTGCGGGAAGTGTATGCCCGGATGCAGTTCTTTAGCGCCAGCCGCACCCGGAATGCCTCTTCCACCGCCGCATTGCTTTCCGCCCGGCAATATTACCAATGCGCCCGGTTGACCTCGAATGAGACACGGGCACGATGCAGTGAAGAAAGAGCGCGGGCTTTGTTGGAGCCATTGCGTCACGAGGAGATAAATTGGCCCACTCTGGAACCGTACCATCACGACCCTAAAATTGAGAGTGCCATCATTCTCAAACCCTGGGTGAGTCCGCGTGAAAAAGGGGTGGTAATGATTCCGTTTGAGTATCAATGGCTGCGTCTGCTGCGTTACGCCGATTTTAAGAAATTCTCGGAACGTTACACTCTCATCCTGGCACCTTCGTGGAGTCCGCCTCAATGTGTCGCGTTGGGATTATTGGAGCATTTTTATCCCGCCGGAATATTTTCTCTCATCAGCAACGAAGCCGACTCGGCCATTCTGTCCAGAATGTCGTCCCGGATCGTTTCGATTCCGTTGCTGGCATCGCATTGGGTAAACCCTGCCTTGTATCAGCCGATTCCACCAGAGCGCAAAGACATCGATATTTTAATGGTGGCAAACTTCGGCAAGTATAAGCGTCACCACGCGCTTTTTAGTGCTTTGCGTAAACTGCCGGATTCATTGCGGGTGCTGCTGGTGGGGCGGGATGATCAGCAAGGCAGTTTGAAACGACTGTTAAGCGAGGCTGATGCTTATGGAGTGCGCCATCGATTGGAGATTTTGAATCACGCACCGCGTGCCACTGTCATCGAGGCTTTTTGCCGGGCAAAAATCAGCCTGGTGCTCTCCCGCCAGGAGGGTTCTTGCATCGCAGTGACGGAGTCGTTGTTTGCGGATACTCCGGTCGGCCTTTTGGAGGACGCGATTATTGGTTCGCGCCGTTTCATCAATGACCATACGGGACGATTGCTAAAGCCTCCTGACCTCGCTGGGCAACTATTGAGCTTTCTCGCTGATGCAGCGCATTTCGCTCCTCGAAAATGGGCCTTGGCCAACGACTTGTCCTGCCACGACAGCACACGAATTTTGAGTGACGCTGTAAAAACGCATCTACTGTCTATCGGAAAAACGTGGACTCAGGATTTGGCCGTCCATCATTGGAATCCCCATCCGGAATTGCTGTTGGACATAGATCACCAACGAATGGCGGGAGAATATGCGTGGGTGCGGAATGAATGCGGCGTCCGTTTTGAGCGGAATGAGGCTCCCGTATAGCAGGAGGTTTTCCGGTTACCTAACTCCTGCTGGCACCGTTGATTTCCCGGTTTTAAGCAGTAAATTACCAGTGAATCATCCCAGCTTGATCGCTAAGTTGCAGCACGTGACACGTAGAATCGGAGCGGTTGCTCTGATGTTGGGAGTTTGCATTTGGGCGACCGGGAAACCGAGGCCCATATCCGG
>JBEHZA010000438.1:0-4620 GCA_048497895.1 Verrucomicrobiota bacterium | reverse complement strand
CATGTATTCCTCGGCGATTGGTTCGCTGAGGAATACATGCTTAAGTCACCGGTCAGATTCACCAGAATATCGGCTCCCTTGCCGCCTCCTAACACAGCCAGCGCCGGATTATGTTCCGGACCATGCGAAACAATGCCATCAGTTACTCCCAGATCCAGATTGTGGGCGGAAACGATAAATTGTCCCGGCCCGTCAATGTGATAGCCGCCACCGCCGTTGCCCGTGGGCACATCCTGGCTATGATCGAACAGATATTGGAGCACTGGAGCCGGCAGAAATTGAGCAGAGGTCAGCACCTGATTCCCCAATAAATCCACCACGGGAACTCCGTTGTTATCCAGCAGGGGAATCTGAATATTTAAATACGTGCTAAGCTGCGCGAGCGTCATGCGGCCCTGAAAGGAAATCCGCCCTGTTTGCGGGTTCCAGGTAAACGGATTGGAAAGGAACGGCGGCACTGCCAGATTGAAAACATCGAAGTTCGGAATTTCCGGTCCGGTATAAAAAGTAAAATTATTCCGGTTCACGATGTCACCGGCCACGGCGAAGGTGGTAACATCCGCCGCGCTCAGATTCTGACCAAAGAAGCTGCTGTTAATGACGTTGCCGCCCACGCTGACATGCGCGGCTTTCGCCACGTTAATGGATATGTTTTGCAGGTCACCGGAAATATCGATGCTGGCCGGGACCGGGTCATTTAAATGCACCGGAGTGGCGGCATGATCATCGGCGCTAAAATCAGACGATGAACGGTAACTGGTAGCTCCACTGTCAGACATCAACAACGAAGCGGTCCCGCCGGAATCCGTCAGTCCGCTCAACGAGCCTCCCCCAGTCGTTTTCAGTGTCAATTGCCCCGTGGGGGACGGGTAAAGAATGACATCATTCAACAATGATATTCCGCCTGCGCCCGCGCTGATATTGAGTGTTGGAGGATAGATGGAGGGCAACTGAACGGCATCCTGACCGATGAATGTATTTTGTCCGCTCAGAACGACCGCGTTCCCGGCGATTAAGCTCACGCTGTCCGAAGTATCATAATCGAACAGGTGATAATTTACCCCGGCACTCCGGTTATAGACCGCGTTGGGATTACGCACTTGTTGCAAGTTGATATCGTGGCCTGCGTCCACTTCCCAACTGCCTTTCACCAAACTCAACGCCAGCAATGTTTGTGAATTGCCCGCATCATTCCCGGCTTGAATGGTGCCTTGTCCATTCGCCACCACAAAGTGGCCGACGACATCGCCCCCGGCGATGATCGTGACGTTGCCGGCTTGCGGACCAAAAGCGCCTGATCCGGCGTCCGTTTCCGTCCGGTTGCCGGACGGAAGATAGCTGGTAACGTTGCCGCCCGCCGTCAGATTCACATTGCCTCCGGCGGCCGTGCTAATCCCGCCCAAGCCAACCGCCGGTTTGTACGGTGCAGTTGCCCGATTGGAGAAACTATATCCGGTCGGATTTATGCCGGTATTGATATTTCCCGCCATAGCCAGGACATCAATGCTGCCACCAGCGAGAGTGGTGACTGCGCCGCTCAAATTGTTTTCAGGCGTCAACAGGACATCTTTTCCGGCGTATAAATGAATGAAACCCTGTTGCGTCGTAATGAACGCCGTGCCATTCAGAATGATGCTGCCAGCGCCGGAAGTCACTCCGTTGAGCGTGCTGAAATTAGCGCCCGCCACTAATTCGACCGACCAGTTTTGTCCGGTGCTGGGGTCCACCAGGATCGAACCGGCGCTGGAAAACTGAATGTTCCTTCCCGCCTGCAATCTCAACAAACTGTTGGGATCGGAACCATTGCTCAATACCCACTGAGTTTGTAAGGCAATATCCAGATTGGCCTGTAATGTGATCTGGCTGAAACCGGAATATAAAGAGGGTGTGACGACTAATGTGCCCGGGGCATCACTGGGCAGTGAAGCGGTAGAGCTGGCGATGCGGATGTAATCCGGATCAATCGTCAATTGGCCGCCGGTTTGCCCTGCTGCCGCATGCCCATCTAGGCTCGAGAGAATTTGCGGGATTTCGGGAGCTGATATTTCCAACTGTCCGCCATGTCCGGAAATAGCCCCGCCGGCAACGCTGATCTGTGAGCCGGCGGCATCTTGAAACGAGTGACCGGCCTGAATCAGAATCTGGCCGCCATTGCTGGTATCATCCGCTGCGGCTGCGGAGATTTGTGAATTTGCTCCCAGCACAACGGAGTCAGCAGCTACGAGTTCGATGGTTCCATTTACCTGCCGGACGCTGTTGGCTTGAATCAATCCGTCCTGATTGACCACTTGCGCATGCAACGCCACGGTGCCCGCATCCGCAATGAGCTTGCCGCTGTTGCTGACGCTGCCTTCCGGGAGAGTGACTTTAGCCGTCAACCCCCGGCCATCCGGCCGTTCACTAACCAAAACCTCTTTCCCCGCGTATAATCCGATCGTGCCGTCCGGCGCGGAAAGGATGCCATGATTGCTGATTTTCTCGGCAATCAGAAAGAGTGAACCACCGCTGTCCGTTTGCACCTGCCCGTAATTGATAATGCTCGCCAGCGGCGGCAACCCGGTAAAATTCCACGCTGAGCCCAGCGCCGTATCGGGAGAAATATTTCCCGTAGTTGCCACAAAGCCGGCCGCTTTCACCACGGAATTCGGTCCGAAATAAAAACCGTATTGATTCGCCAGCACCACCACACCGTTGGCTTCCAGGTGGCCAAAGATTTGAGAAGGATTCGGATCATTGATCCGGTTCCAAACGATGGAGGCGGCGGAAGGTTGAAGAAAGCGGGTGGTTTCACCGGCGCCAATGTTGAACGAACTCCAATTTAAAAACGCATTTTGCGAAGCAGTGATGTTCAGCGTGGAACCGTTTTGACTGGCGCTGGCCTGGCCACTGCTGACGGTCATACCTTGCGGATTGGCCACGGCATCCTGGCCATATATAAGCGCGATAATCGCACCAACTATCTGCGCCACCGGAGACCATTTTTTTGCGTGAGCCAACATCTTAAAATAACCTTAAATTTAATTACTGACCGTTTGAAGCACCGCTCTGTTAAGTTCGTGTGACCATGTCTGATTCATGGGGTGATCTTGGCTTAAAACTGTAAGCCGATCGCAAATTGACCGCGAAAATCACCCGTGCGCGTAAGTCCCGCAGGTTCCAGCGCCCAGCCGAAAGTGAAACGGAAATCCCACCGTTGACCGATGGCGCTTTGCAAGCCGAGACCGGTTCCCCACAAACGACGGGTGGCACGTCCGGCGGGATCGATGCTGTACAGCTCGCCGTAGTCCATAAAAATGGAGGCACGCGCGCGCATAGGCATGGTGCCATCCACCAGGCCGAGATCAAAAAACGGGGTGCGCGGTTCAATGGTAACGCGCCATCCGGTGTCCCCGTATTGTTCTCCTTCCTGATAACCCCGCACTCCAGCGACGCCGCCCAGTCCGAATTGTTCGTTGCTGATTAACGGCGTATTGGCCCACTGGCCATCCGCCCGAAACAGCACGCTATAATTTCCAAACAGCTTTTGTTCCCGGCTGATGCCGCTTTGCAAGGTGAGGTAACTGGCCCGTGCTTCCGAGCTGCCAGTCAGGTTTTGAAAATCCTGCGATTGAGAAAAAACGGGCAAATTCCACGATAGATTGATGAAGGCACTGTTGTTGCCGGTTTTGTCCGGCAGATTTCCATCCCAGCGCACTGTCAGCGGGATGTAGGTCAGTGAGTAATCACGAACCGGCTGTGGCGAAGCCGTGTTTTGAGAGATGGGAACCGCGACCCCGGTCGAGTTCGTAATATTAATAATGGTGGGAAAGTTATTCGTGTTGAAAGAAGTCAGATGGAAATATTTGAAATCCAGTCCCGCTGAGAACACTGATTTCAAACGGCCCACTTCTTTTACGGGCAGGCTGAAACGAAAACCGAGATCATCGTTGAGCGTAATATCCTGACCCGTATCGACCGATTGCACAGTGACCAGCGGAGTGCTCAACACTGTGCTGGTATCTCCGAATTTTACTCCTGTATCGTTGCTTGAACGCGAGGCGAAGACATTCATTTCCGGTACGCCACTCGGCGCCGGCAGGCGAAATTGCTTGGAGACTTCATCGTAACCAAAATCACCCGGACGGGCCTCGACGATTTCGCTCATGGCCTCAGGCCGGGCGAGCGGCAACCGGTAATAAGCACTGTAACTCGCAATCAGCGGGACGTCATAGAACCGTTCCGGCAATTTCACATCCTGTTTGAATTGTTGTGAAGAAAACGAATACTGCACCCCCATGGAATGTTCCTGCTGCCAAAGATTATTGTACTGCAAGGAACTGTTGATGCGCAGGTCAGGAGTGCCGGGGGTGGATTGATTGTTGATTTCCAGCCGCCCATGCAGCGGCAAACGATCCTTAACCTTCAAGACCATGGCGCTTGTTCCCGGTTCCGGCCCGGGAATAATCTCCGGATAAATCTGGCGATCTGAGTTGGCATTGGCCCGATCCAATTCCGGGTTGAACCACTGCGTTTGCAGCAGCACATTCGTTTTCAAACTCGGCAGAGCGCGCCGGATATTTTCTTCGCTGTAGTAGCGGTTGCCCGTCAAGGTGATGTCCGACAAACGGCCTTCGGTAACGA
>JBEHZA010000437.1:0-4624 GCA_048497895.1 Verrucomicrobiota bacterium | reverse complement strand
CGGGTGGACGCGCGCGGGGATGCTTCTTGTTGCGATCCAGTTCAAAGCGGAGTTCAAACTCCCGATAACGCGTCTGGCTATGATAATAACTGGCAATAGTGACGATCAAACCCGTGAGACTGAGGAAATACAGGTTATTGAAGATGGGCCCAAAATCTTTGAGGTTGAAATGGATTGGCCCGATCACCAGACAGGCACCCAAATAGAAAACCATGATGATCAGGCTGGTAGCCAGATTTTCTTTCCAGGTCCAGGGCAGGAAGAAGCCGGCGCCGATCAAAACGATATTCAAGCCCGCATAATACGGCGAATCCTGATGTCCGCTGGCGGCAATCATCCAGGAAATGAAAAAGCCCGGCAGCAAATACCAGATCATTCCCAGAAAACGAAAATTGCGCTGCCCAATCGGAGTTTGAAAAAGCGCCCAGACAATGCCCACGCAAATCGAGCACTGCACGCGCAAGGCCAGAAAGTCCCAGACGTGATCCGGATAGAAAAAGAAATCAAGCGTGATGCCGGCGGGCATCAAAATCATCGCCCAAACCGAACCAAGTTTGGAATTCCTGATCCGAACTTGACGGTCGTACTCTGCAAAAGCAATTTGGACTTCGGAGTTATTCAGGTTTTGGGCAGTGGTTTCCGTACTTCAATGAAAATGTTGGCCCCGCTGACATCCGCCTTTACAGAAAACATGCCCGGCTGCGATGCGTCCGGCCTGAGTGCCTCAAATTGCACGCTGTCCCGATACACCAGGTGCCATTCAAAAATGTATTCCATGGTATTGCGAATAGGGTTGTTGGCATCTACGTTCGTGGCCACCACCAGCCCACCGGGAGCCAGCATATCGTAGAAAATGTTCATCAACCGCTTGCAAATGCGGTCGCTCAAATAATCGAACAACCCCGCGCAATAGATGAAATCGTACATTTGCGATTCATCTTTGGGTTTGCCGCCTTCTTTCAAAATCTGATGGACCGATTTCTTGACCGTTTGCACCGGCGTAAAGCGGCGGCCCTTGCTCTTGATTTCCTCCACCAGCCGGCCGGTGTACATCAACGTTTCATCGTTGAAATCCAGCAACGTCAGTTGGGCGCGTTCACACAGATCGTCCTGCACTAAAAATTCCTGCACTTCTTTGGCCGGACCGCAACCCAGATTGAGGATGCGCGCCATTTTGCCGGTCCGCGCCATCCGGCGGGTTTCTTCCGCCAGTTTTTGAGTCAGGTATTTAACCCGGTTGCGATGCGCCTCAGCCGGAGCCTGGCTGAGAATGTAAACGTTCAAAATTTTGGCGAAGAGAGAACTACCTTCACACGGATCGCGCAGGATCATGTTCACCATCTCATAATCTCCCGCGTAGCCCAGCGGCTTCTGGAAGATGCGATACATGAAGGGGGAACAGAGCAACAGCGGATGCAATTGACGCTTTACGTAAGTGCGGTGAATGGGCTGGGCATCGTCCGCAATCGAGCGGGCGATTTCCTCAAAGCGCACAAACAAGCCGTCCACCATCGGCAGCATCGGCTTCTGTAATTTGTAAATGACATCCCGCTCCATGAGCTGGCGATCTCCCGCCGGTTCCGAGCGGACACTCAATTCCACCTGTTCCAGCCAGCGGCGCAAATCCGCCAGCAGAGTCTGCATATCCGCCACGACCACCTTGAATTCCGGCAGGACATTGTGAATTTTCTGCCATTCACTGATGAATTCAGAAAATTCATCGTTCAGCTTGTTCGGTTGGTGAACGGGTGAAAAGAGGTCAACATCCAGCCAGGATTCATCCAGCGTTGCTTCGCAAACCAGGAGAATGCCCGTGTTTACCAGATTACTCACGACTGCGCGCCCGGAGTAAACCAGGCGGTCATTCATGATAATCTTGAATTCACTGAGGACTTCGGACAATTGCAGGATGCTGTAGGGATTATAAACTTCAAAGACCACGAAGTAGCGCGTCAGGCGGAGCAAACTGGCCCGGACTTCAATGCCCTGACTGTTCCGGCAGACAATAAAACTGTCTTTTATGCCCGAAGCTGACGTGATCGGTTTATTATCCATGAGTCACAACAGAACCGTCAAAAAACGCATTCAAAAAATCACCGGGAGCCAACGGCCCGGTCACACAACACTTTGCCGACACCACACGCAACCGTTTGGCTTGGCCATCCGGATTCATTGCCCTTAACGCAAAACCCAGCCTTTGCATAGCCTTTTTAATCTGCCGATCGAAAACTTCAATTCCAGGAATTGACACACCTTACGGTGTATGAATTTTATGCGCCACCTCCCTTGCGTAGTCGATAAACTTTTTCACAAGTCCATCACCAGACTACGCCAACCCTTTATCAACCGAGGCTGATCTTTTAACCCATCCGTTCCGCCGCTCACAGGAGCACCTCAACCCTGCCCCTCCACGTTTAAGCCGGACAGTTTCTGATTTAACATCCACGGTTCAACCGCTGACCATTTCCCGTCACCGGGAAATCTTCATAAGACTCTGCCTGCACCGGAAGCCTTATTAGATGAGCTTTTGTCTACTGGCCTTTGGCTCGCATTTCAATCTCAAATTCAAATCGATTGTTTTAACCGCCGCCGGCCAGCGCCACCAAAAAACATCAATTCAGCGGAAAACCAACCTTAATCTGAGGATTTTTCTTTCCAATCAGTTTAGTTTCGATGATAAAAAAACCCGCATGCACCTGCGATTCCTGAAAGTTTTTCCGGTCGTATCATGTCTTATCCTCACCTCCACCCTGTTTTTACCCCCGGCAGCGCACGCCATTGGTTTGCGGATTGCCTTTCAGGATGCGGAGGCAGCCGCACGCGGAAACGCCTTTGTGGCCACGGCAGATAATCCGTCCGCGATGTATTATAATCCCGCCGGCATTACCCAATTGGAAGGACAACACCTTCAGGTCGGCCTCTATAATACCTGGGTTACTTCCTACTATACGGCGCCGAATGGCAGCAAAGCCTCCACTTTATTTGAAGTTCAGCCGGTTCCCCAAATTTACTACACCCGGGCCATCACCAACACGGATTTCACTTTGGGCCTGGGGATTTTCGCTCCATTCGGATTAGGGTTGCAATGGCCTGCCGATACGAGTTTCAACACCCTCGCCATTGAGGGACGTCTGCTCTATTCCACGGTTCATCCGGCCATCGCCTGGAAAATTCATCCAACCCTCTCCCTGTCCGCGGGACCGACCATCAATTACGCGCAGGTCATGCTCAAAAATGCGATTGGCTTTACTCCGGGAGACCGGTTCCTGTTCAAGGGGCGCGACTTTGATTTCGGATACAACCTTGGCTTACGCTGGCAACCGGTTCAGGAAGTGGCCGTGGGCGTTACTTACAAATCCGCGACTTCAATGAATTTTCACGGTCAATCGGAAGCCAGTCCTTATACCCCGCAGGAAAGCACACACGCGCGGCTGCCCTTCCCTCAAATCGTGACCGGCGGCGTTTCCTATCGGCCCAATAAAGACTGGAACTTCGAGTTCGACATTGACTGGACCCAATGGTCCCGGATGACCACGGTTACCTTCGGCAAGTCCTCCGGCCCAATTCCGTTTGCGTTTAATTGGAATGACAGCTTCCTGTATGAATTCGGGGTAACCCGCTATTTAAACAACGGTTATTGGGTGGCCGCCGGTTATTTTTACAGTGAAAACACCACCTCCACGGCCAGCTTCAGCCCATTATTGCCAGATACCAACCTGCACGTAGGCAGCATTGGTTTCGGCCATAAAGGTGAAGTCTGGAGCTGGGCGATCTCTTATAACCTCATTACCGGCCCTCCGCGCACTGTCACGGGCAGCACGCCTTCTCCGACCGGTCAATCCGCCGACGGCAAATATCAATTCCTCAACCACGCGTTGAATTTGTCCGTGGATTATAAGTTCTAAGCGCCGGTCTGAAAATGCTCTAAGCTACCTGCTGCACCGGCAGATCCACGGTCACTACCGCTCCTTTGCCCGCCGCGCTCATGAGGCTTATTCTGCCGCCGTGCAATTGCACAATTTTACGGCAGATCGGCAGCCCTAATCCGGAACCTCCACCCGTTTCCGGGCCCTGGGCCGGAGTCAGACGCAGTTGAAAAATGCGCCGCAATCGATCCGGGGCAATCCCCTTGCCCTCATCCACGACCTGCAACCGCAGCCAATCGCGCCGGCCCGTGCCGGGCAGCGAATGCAATTTGAGCGCAATGGTTCCGCCTTCAGCGGAAGCGTTAATGGCATTGGAGAGCAAATTGGAAATCAACCGCAAGCACAGCACTTCGTCCACCTCAGCCACCAACTCGTGATCCACTTGCGGTTTAATCACCAGTTTCTTGCGATTGGCCTGAGCCGCGAGAAACGCGGTCGCTTTGGCAATCGTCTCGGCAATTTTTCGCGGCGCAAATTGCGGAGTGTGATGTTTCGAGAAGAATAAGGCCTGTCGGACATAGGCATCCACTGTCTCCAGATTGGTCAGTGCTACGGGCAGCAATTCCTGAATCAACTCCGGCCCGGGCGGACCTTGCCGGCATAATTGCAGGAACGTGGAAACCGGCGTCAGCAGACTCTTTAAATCATGCGCCATGCCACGCGAAATGCGCCCGACCAGTTCCAAATCATCCGCGAGC
>JBEHZA010000436.1:0-4636 GCA_048497895.1 Verrucomicrobiota bacterium | reverse complement strand
CGGATTTAGCCCGGTCGGGCCGCGTCATGGGCGGCGAGAGCGAGGATCACGATGTCACAGCTGAGGTGCAGAAGCCAGGGTACAAAGAGCGCGCCGGTGCGCCATCTAAAGTTTCCCAGCACCCCGCCCATGAGGGTGGCGCCCGCCACTCCGGCCCAACCCGAGAAAAACGGGCCGCGATAATGGGCGAGCCCGAAATGGGCCGCCTGCGCGAGCACCACGAGAGACCGGGCGGGCAGGATCGTCTTCAAGGCGGCTTGCATGGCACCGCGCCAGAAAACCTCTTCCGCGAGCGCGTTGATGGCGGCGCCGAGCACGATGAAAAGCAGGGTCGGCATTTCTGTTTCTGCGACCAGCAGGCGCGAAGCGGGAGGGCGATAATGCGCCAGATACCACGCCGTGAACCCGGCGAAACCGACGAGAAAAACCGCGGCGCTAAACCACGTCCGGCGCATGATCGTGCCGATGGAGAACCCCGCGACGTCCACGCGCAAAGGCGCCACCATCAGGCACACGGCGCCATAGGCAGCCAGAGCCGCTCCTTTGGCCATGAAGATCGAGGGGGCGGTCGGGAGCAGCCGGGGTACGCCAAGATTGAGCGCGGCGAGAATGGCCAGGTGCAGGGCCGCGATATTCTTTGCGCGGATCGCGACCGGAATAAACGCGATGAGGAGCGTCCACGTCCAAGGCACGGGTCGCAGGTAGTGCCACGCCAGCGTCGCGCTGACGCCCGCAATTGCGACGACCGCGTAGCGTGAGCGGGACGGCGCCTCTCTGGGCGGGAGCAGGTCCGACTCGTGGACCGTTGCGCGGCGTTCGTGCTCCGCTGCCATGCCGATCCTTGCTCGGTTCTAGTAAAACACCGCGCGATCCAGGCTGCGATACTGGATGGCTTCGAGGAGATGGGGCGGCTCGATCTTCTCCGTACCCGCGAGGTCGGCGATGGTGCGCGCGACCTTGAGGATGCGGTCGTAGGCGCGAGCGGAGAGCTGCAGCTGCTCCATGGCCTGCTGGAGGAGGTCGCCGAGCGTGGAGTCGATGGCGCAGTACTTGCGGATCTGCGCGTGCGTCATGCGGGCGTTGGACGTGATGCGCGTGCCGGCGAACCGTGCGAGCTGGCGCCCGCGCGCGGCCTGCACCCGGTCGCGCATGGGCGCGGAGGCCTCGCCGGGTTTTTCCGTGCGCAGATCGCCCAGCGAAAGCGCGGGCGCCTCCACGTGGAGATCGATGCGATCGAGCAGGGGGCCGCTGATGCGCGCGCGGTAGCGCTGCACCTGCACCGGGCTGCACCGGCATTCGCGCTTGGCGTCGCCCAGAAAACCGCAGGGGCAAGGGTTCGTTACCAAACTGCGGTCTGAAGCTGAGGTTCGCGAAGCCGAAGCCATCGGACTACCCTAAGTCGCTGAGCACCATTGGCGACCACATAAAGCGCCGCCGTATCGACCTCGGGCTGTTTCAGCGGGACGTGGCGCGCCGGATCGGTTGCTCCGTCGCGGGCCTCATAAATTGGGAGACGAGCGCCGTCAGGCCTGTGGCCCGATGGATTCCTGCCATCATCGAGTTTCTCGGGTATGACCCTACTCCAGCGCGGGCAACACTGGGCGAACAGCTCGTGAGCTACCGGCGGTCGCGCGGTTGGACGCAGCTTCGACTAGCTCAACAGCTACGCGTTGACCAAGGCACCCTTTCCAGATGGGAGCAGGGGAAAAAGCTGCCTTTTCTGGATTCGCACCGCGCGTTGATCGAATCTCATTTGAGGAGCGAAAACAGGTAGCTGAGATGTGTTAGTTAAGCCGTTTAGGATCAGGCTTTATCTTTGTATTTGAATCCATTGATATGTGCCATTAGTGGGACTTCTAGTACATATTTCGCGCCAAAATGACACCGCTTTACGCGAAAAACAACTGCCGCGTTTAAGTGGCCCAGCGGGCTGTTATTTTTTAAACCGTTGTATATAAACGGCTTGAGATTATTATATGGGGCGTGGCCCCTACGCTGCTAACAGGAATATCTACTACACCCATAAGCCAAGCAGGCCCGAAGTCAAATCGACCTCAAGAATGCCGCCATAACAAATCCACAAACCTCAAATGACTACGTTCCTTTACGTCCGGGCCGGAAATAAAAATTGGGGGCCGTACACAGCGGATCAGATTACGCAGTTCATAGCCGACGGCCATATAACTTCGGGGCATCTCTGCTTCGATGCTGCCACCGGACCGGCCATCGTTACGATCAGTGAGTTTTTCGAACTTCAAGCGCGTGGGAAATGGCCCATACGGAAGAGGCGGCGACAGGCATCGGAAACCCTGAAAGCGCAGCGCGACCGACTTCAGCGCGATCGTGAGGAGTTTGAGGCGTATCGCCGCGCGGAAACGGAGCGGCTCAAAAGCGTGCTCAACGGGTTCTCGAAATCGCTGCTTTTCGAGAAACCGGATCATCCTGACGACGGGGCATTCCACGGGCGCGTCTTGGGGCTTCGAGGAAAAATAACGCGTACCGAAATAAAAGCGGCGTACCGGAAAGCCATGGCTCAGTGCCACCCCGACTTCGTCCAGACCATGCATCCCGACATTCGGCAGGCCGCCGAGCACTTGGCGAAGACTGTAAATGCCGCCTACGAGTACTTCGACCGACAGTACGGCCTCAGCTAGTCACGACCCAGCCCCGTCCAATTTCTCTGCAGTTCGCTAATTCACACCAATGTCAACCCAGCCTCAATTTCCCCGCCTCAGCGACGTGCTGAGTGTCCAAGCAAGTACCCTTCAGAAGAAGGGCGTGTTCAACGGCTACGTCGACATCGATAGCCCGGTCTACATCGATCCTCGACTGCTGGCAAAGTGCGCTCATTCCGAATTTCACGGATCGCGTCAGAAGTTGGACGCTTACTTCGAGAATATCTTTAAGCTCATCCGCCACATCAAGCAGGAGGACGATCCTTTCTGGCTGGAGGCGAAGAAGCGCCTCAAATTCAAAGAGAACAACAAGCTCTCCTTGGGCTTGTCGTCGGGTGACAGCCACGGCCACGGCATCGGAGACGGTCTTGCGAACGAGATGGTCGTCAGCGCCCGGCAAATCATTGGGGCGGGTATCGAGGATACCACGATTTTCGAGCTAATGGGTCTCTTCAACCGGGGAATCGGACCCGACCTCATCAGCGACATGATCAGCCGGGTTGTCTATGGCGACATACTTTCCTTCTCGGAACGCGTGGCGAAGGAGTTGAAAATCGCTACGGTCAAAACAACGCATAGTGGGCGGACCTATTTGATCGCTCGAAATCCTACTAGCGGAGAGGGAATACCGTTTCTGCCCTTCGACATCTTGAGCGACATCCCAATCGCCGAGAACTGGGAAGATCGTGATCTCGTCGCGGCGCAGAATCAGGCGCTGCGAGACAGCTTCAACGAGGTGATCGGCGGCTCGTGGAAAGCGGCGACGAACAAGCTGAAGAAAGACGAGCTGCGGAAGATTCTGTTCAAAAATCCGGAGCTGCTCAAGGACCTGCTCTACGTCTACAAGAAGAAGGTGCCCGCTGGCTACGACTTCGCGAACGACCCCGAGGGCTACTTCAGTTGGGAGAACATCGCGGTCGAGTTCACCGCCAAGCATCCGCTGAAATTCGAATCCACGGCCACTGGAGCATTACGCATCACCGAGTTCGCCAACGCGCTTTGCCTGCATTTCAAGCGCTTGCTGGAGAACAACGGGCTGAGCAAGGTGCTCTACAAGGACAACGGGCAGCGACGAAAAGAGGAGTTCCTGCAATTGCTGTTCTTAGCGACTGGCATCACCTATGCCGAGCCTCACGGGTTCAAGCTCACGCGGGAGCCAAACGCCGGTCCCGGCCCGGTCGATTTTCAGGTTTCGATGGGAGCGGCCCAGGTGGTTAATATCGAGCTGAAGTTCAGCGACCATCGTCGCCTGCGGCATGGATGGGAAGAGCAGGTCGAAATCTACAACAAGGCTGAGAATACCTCCGCCAGCATCTTTTTTGTAGCCCAGGTCACGAAATCCGACCCGCCGCAGCTGACGGAGATAAAGAAGCTCATCGCTGCTTCTTCCGGCGCGAGGCCTAGGCTCGTTGTGGCCGATTGCGTCATTTATCCCTCGGCGAGTAGGTCGAGGACATAGCTGCTGCTAAACAATAGATTGCGTGAATGTCCGTAGGCTCGGCCGAGGATTTCCTGCGGGACGTGGCGTATCAGATGGGCTTCTCCGTCGCAGGCCTCATGCAAGGGGTGCTTTGGTCCCCGCACTTTCTCATGCGAGCTTGTGGATTTTGTTATCCCATGACATCAGAAAACGATCCGTCGATCTAATGCATAAGCGCAATCAACTTGAAAGAAATGAACACTTTTTGCGCCAGTGGCACCTTCACAAGAGATTGATTCACCCAGAAGCATCAGGGATCGCATCGACTGATTCCGAATTGGCTTGGCAGGGACTGGGCGGGTATGGGGACAGCAGTGTCGTTGTGGGCCTGGTCGATGACGGAGTTCGCGTCGATCATCCAGCATTTATCGACCGCAGCACGTTCCTGCGGGCTATCACTTTCTCCGAGGAAGGCGAACTGGCTGCCGTTCGACTCGATGGTCCGAGTCCATACGCGGAAGGCCGTTCCATGGGATCGGCC
>JBEHZA010000435.1:0-4651 GCA_048497895.1 Verrucomicrobiota bacterium | reverse complement strand
CTCGAGTGACGGCGCAAAGCTCGCAACTTCGACAGAAGAGGTGACTTTCGTGGTCATGATGTCCGAGTCAGCCGTGTTCCACGAAACACTCGCTGAACACGGCTGCCCAATCCCTATCGTTATCGTACGTGAACATCTCCCCATCACGATTGAACGCGAGATCATACGCATTGCGCAACCCACCGCAGATCAGCGTCCACTCCTTGCCATCCGGATCCGTCCGATACACGCAACCCGCCGGAGCGAGATTATTCGCCCACGTATAATTCGGCGGCCAATACTGTTGCGGCAGCAATTCATCCTCCTGATAATTCTTGTGCGGCGAATTGGGCAAAATACCGGAAACCACTTTCGTTTCATTTCCGTTGATCAAATAAATCTGGTTGTCCGGCCCCAGCACCACACCATGCGAACCGTGTTCACCGGTAGAATCGGGACGAAAATTACCCTCCAACCGTTTCAGCAATTTCACCTCATCGAATTGATCATCCCCTTTGGTGGAACGCAGCCGGTAAAGCCCTGTGCCTTCCGGCCCCTGGCCATCCACATAAAGACTGTCAAACGCGTAGAGCAACCCCATGGCGGAACCGACAGGCACTTTCAATTGCTCCACCCGTTCCACGCCGCCATTCGGGGCGAGTGTCATCCGCAGCAGACCGCCAATCTTCGGACGATCCGAAGCGTCTTTGCTGACAATATCCTGCGGCGAAATAATCAAGCGGTTTTTGTCATCGATAGTCAGACAAATCCACGAACCTTCATTGGTGGGCGCGGTGCGCAACAACTCCGCCTTGAAACCCGGCAATACCGTGAGATTCGTGGCCGGCATAGCCGGTCTGGCTTCGCCCACCGGGGCACTGGCGTGAGCCGGTAAAAGAACCGCCAAAGCGGCCGCAGCCACGGCGAAAGATTGGAGCAGTCGTATCATAATGACACCGCGTTTCAGTTGGAAATTAGTGGCGGCAGTATCGACTGACCTTGACAGGCTGCAAGCAGAAATTCGCTTCATTGCTAAAAGCAGAGTCCGGTTGGAATTGAGCTTTCTTGATCTAAGCTTCTAGCTTATAATGGGGTCGTAAATGCTATTTGAACGACAACGATTACTGCTAACCTTGCTGGACGCACTGCGTGCTCCTGTAAGCAATACGGATTTTCAAAAACTGTTATTTCTCTATACCCAGGAGTGCGAAGCATCCCCCACTTACGAGTTTGTTCCATATAAATTCGGAGGTTTTTCATTTACTTCGTATGCCGACAAACGACGATTAATGGAAGCTGGGCTCTTGCATACAGACGACCATCACTGGATCCTCACCGATGGAGGCCACGAAATTGTTCGCAAACATTCAGTGGCACCGCTCGTAGTTGCAGCATTTTGTCGAAAAAGGGATGGATTAAGAGGGGACGACCTGATTGCGGAACAATATCGCAAGCATCCATACTATGCCATTCGAAGCGAAATCGTTGAACGAGTGTTGCCAGATTTAGAGTCCCGGAACCGTGTAAAACAAGCTTCTCCCGCAAAAACGGGCTCTTGGTTGGTAACCATTGGCTATGAAGGCAAATGTTTGGAGAACTATTTGAACCAATTAATCCGGTCTGGAGTAACGCTATTGTGTGACGTACGACGTAATCCACTGAGCCGTAAGTACGGTTTCTCCAAGAGTACTTTGAGCAAAGCCTGTGAAGGAGTAGGTATTCGCTACGAGCATTTGCCTACATTGGGCATCGCTTCTGAAGAACGCAGGAATCTGGAAACACAAGCTGATTACGATGCTTTGTTCGCAGAATATGAGGCCACAAGTTTGCCCAAACAGACTGCGGCACTGGCACAGATTCAAAACTGGATAAGTGAGGGACAAAAAGTAGCTCTGACTTGTTTTGAATTGTTGCCGCATCAATGTCATCGTCACTGTGTCTCTGAAGCAATCGAACATGCAATGAATACAAAAAGGATCACCGTCCATTTATAAGGGAAAGCAGTATGGCCAAGGAGCGGGTGTTAATTACTGTTAAGACTTACCCCACACTGTCTCGGAAATACGGAGAAACTGTATGCACCGCCGGCATAAGATCTGACGGGTCTTGGATGCGTATTTATCCAGTTCCCTTTCGTCGGCTTGATGAGGCTGAACAATATCGAAAATTCGACTGGATTGAAACTGATTTCATTCGCAGCCGATCCGATTCACGTCCTGAAACCTTCCACCCAGCAGATTTGTCAAAGCTTGTGCCCAACGGTCACATGGGGACAGAAGATAACTGGCGAGAACGCCGGGATTTAATCTTGCAACGGGCTACTGTTTACAATCGTTTGGAACCGTTATTTATCGGCGCCAAAGAAAATCGCCTTTCACTTGCAATTTTCAAACCGTCCAGGATTCGTGGATTCATTTGGGAAGATGATGAACGCGAGTGGAATGCAAGTAAGGTGGCTCAAATGCGTGATAAAACTAGGCAAACGGAAATGTTTGCTGATGATGCGTGGCGGCAAACCTTCAAACTGATTCCCAAACTGCCTTATGCGTTCTCTTATCAATTGGAAGACGCAGACGGCAAAAAGAGCACGATGCAGGTCTTGGACTGGGAATGCGGACAACTTTATTGGAATTGCCTGCGCAAATCCAATGATGAAGCCATAGCGATCGAAAAAGTAAAAGCCAAATACCTTGATGAGTTCGGCCGGCGCGATTTACATTTCTTCCTTGGCACAACTCAGCAGTTCCATGGTTTTGCGCCCAACCCATGGGTGATTGTTGGGGTTTTTGCGCCACCTCACGAACACCAGTTAGAACTGGGCATTCCGAACTGAGCTTTTCTGAAAAGCAAAAGCGCCGGGATTTAGCCCAGCGCTTTGGGATTAATGAATTTTTTAGCGGCGTTTACTTCTTCTTGAAGTCCGCGTGGTCTTTATTTCCGCCGCTTTCGAGGTAGGCCATCAGGTCGAGAATTTCGTCCTTGGTCAGCGTCATGACCAGCCCCTCGGGCATGGGCGAAATCTTCGAAGCCGCGCGACGTTTAATATCCGCCTTTTTCACCTCGGATTTGGTTTGGTGCAGGGCATCGGTCACCAGCACCACCTTGTCATTCGTTTCTTCAATGATGCGCCCCGTCACATCTTCATCGTTTTTCAGGAACAACGTCGTATTTTGAAACTGTTCCGAAACCACCTTGGAAGGTTCGATGATCGATTCCAACACATCCTTACGGGAGAACCGGCTGGAAACCGCCGTCAGATCCGGCCCCACTGCGCCACCGCCATTGCCGAAGCGATGGCAGGCAATGCACTGCGCCGCCGTGAACATTTCTTCACCGCGCTGGAAGGAACGCCCGGAGGAAACCTGATTCAGTAACGGCAACAGATCATCCATTTTCCAATCCTTCACAAATTTCCGCGCGACCGCAGCCTTGGCGGGAGCCGCCGTTTGCGCTGTCAGCAGCGGCGCCAATTCCGCGCGTTCTTCCGGCGACAACGCTTCAATTGCATCGCGCCGGATGTTCGTGATGAAATTCTGGAAACTGGACCCATCGCCGTAAGGCCGGTCCGCATCCTTGAACCATTGCAGAACATACGCTGCATGATTGTTGCTCAACGGCATCGGGCCGGGACGTGTCCCGGGATAATCCGGCTCGAAATATTTCACGTTCTGCAATGCGGCAATTTTCTGGCCGAGCACTTCAAAATATTGTTTCCGTTGATCCATCGTCCAATGCTTGGCCGTGCGCAAATGGAGCAGGTAATGAATCTGTTCTTCCTGCGTCGGCGCAGCCGCGGCAAGCTTCAGGGTCTTGGCGACGGCATCCGGCGCTTCCAGATAGATCAGGAGAATGGACAGTTCACGATTCAACCATTCGCTTTTGGCCGGGTATTGCGCATTCAGTTTTTCAGTCGCCAGCGTCACCAGATCGGTATCCGGACGTCCCTGACGAATGAAGCTTAACTCGAGGGTGCGTAACTTCAGCAACTGCTGCTCCTCACTGAGCTGATCGAGCGGGAATTTCTTCATCGCCATGAGCAAATCCCGTTGGGTTTCCTTGCCCCCCAGGCGGGCCAACGCCATTAAGGCGGTCAAGCCGGCGTTCGGCTTCGTTTCCGCAATCGCGCGCGCTTTCCATTGCTCCACCGGCTGGCTTTCAATGGCAATGCGGGCGGCGTAACGAATGAAGCGGTCTTCGCTATTTAAGTGCGGCCAGGCGAAATCAACCGCTTTCGCGTCCTGCTTGCCATGAAAAGCTTCGAGCTGATGCCGCAACGCCCGCGCTTCAATCGCTTGCGGATCTTTCTTCGCCAGTACGGGCGCAGTGCTTTCCGAGCCGACGTAGCTGACACGATACAAGCCCGATTGCGTGCCGCGTCCGCCCGTGGTAAAATACATCGCGCCATCCTTGCCGAATTCAAAGTCGGTCAGATTCAGCGGCTTGCCCCGCACAAAATTTTCCGGAGTGCCGGAGTAAGAAGCTCCCTTGGGCGTCAGATGCACAGCCAGCAGACGGCCATAGGTCCAGTCCATCGCATACAGTGCCTGCTGATATTTCGCCGGGAATTTGCTGCCCGTGCCAAACTTCACTCCCGTAGGAGAACCAATGCCGATGTTCACCACCGGCGGCAAGCTGTACTGATAATAGGTAGGCCATTTGCCGGAACCTTCAC
>JBEHZA010000434.1:0-4725 GCA_048497895.1 Verrucomicrobiota bacterium | reverse complement strand
TTCAAGGTTCGCGGGTAGAAGCCTATTTCACCAGCCGGTTGACGGTGTAGTAGGCGGCGTCATGGAGCAATTCGGTGCCGTCTTCGGCTTTTAAGCCTTTTATGTGCAATTCGTAAATGCGCTCTTTCTCGAACTCCGGCAGAACCAAAGAAACCGTGCGATGATCAGCCGACACCGATAAGGAAGCAACATTCAGCGGCGTCACATCAACCTCCGGCGATCCATATTGCGGGTGGTAATGGTAGAAATAACGTTGAAACGAATAACTGGCGGTATTGCTGGCCGTCGCGACCTCGACCGGTTTCGTGAAGTGTAAATCAAAGCCGGTGCGGGTAAGTTTCATGGTTTCAATTTCCATCGGCATACGTCCAGTCCAACTTAGCCGTTGCAAGGCGAAAGGCCTTCCTCCGGTCGATCCCCAACCGCGATCTGTGCCGCCGACATACAGTTTGCCTTCCGCATCAAACACCACACGCAGAATCCCGGAACCAAACCCGGCGCGAAACGGAAAAATCGCCCCTTGATATTCACCGTCCACTTTTTCCAGCGCGATCCGCATGAGAAAACTCTTCGTTTGATCCCCGACAAACATCTGCTCCTTGAACGGACCGAACTTGCCGTTCGTCGTGTCCCAAATAGGTTCCGTTGGAGAATTTCCCATCGCACCGTAGCGGAACCACGCGCTCGGCAGTTTGCGGATTTGCGCCAACCGTTCCGGTGGAATCGTGGCCGGGTCATCGGGACCTTTATAACCGGGCGTCCATTTCAAGCTGGCCGGATGGCCGAAGAAATCGCCCGCCTGCACATGCAGAACGGGAGAACTGCCCCACCAATCACCTTGATTATCCGTGACAAACATCTCGCCAGTGGGGCTCAGACCAATCCCCGCCGGTGAACGGAAGCCATTGGCGAAAATCGAAAACTGTCCATCTGGAGCCAGCCGGTAAAACGTTCCGCGATACGGCACCGGCGCCGTCCCCCGCCCTTCCCACGCGAGATTCAACGTGCCGTAAAGATTTCCCTTTTGATCACGGACCGGCCCGTAATGATATTCATGGTAGTTGCCTGAAATACCGAAGGCGTCGGTTAATGTCTCAAAGGTGTCGGCTTCGCCATCGCCATCCGTGTCTTTGATGCGCGTCAACTCCGGCCGTTGCGCCACGATAATTTCACCCGGACCCACCGCGTAAATGCCCAGCGGCTCATGCAGGCCACTCGCAAAGAGTTTCCACTGTTGCGTCGCGGGATAATAGGCCCACACCTCGCCGCGCCGCGTGCAAATCATCAGATTTCCATCCGGCATGAAGGTCATCCCGCCGACCTCTAGCGTGATGGGATGAGGAATCGTAATGGTTTCCAACCGATAGTAAGCCCCTTCGCCGGTGGGGAAATCGACATCGAGGCGCTCGTCCAATTGCGTCAGCAGTTCATCGTATTTGGCCTGACTGTCAGAACTCAACGCGGAGAGCCGATAGGCGAAGGCGTATTCGCCGCCGACATTCCCCACTTTCAACAGAACCTGATTCGTCCCCTTATGCAAACGGATCGAGACCCGCTCCTCATCCACCTTGGCCGGGCGAATGCCGCGGTAATCATGCACCTTCTTCCCATTCACCCAGATCGCAATCGAATCATCGCTGCCGACGAACAGGATGGCGGATTGATCCTGATCACATTCCACCGTGCGGTAGAGGTAGGTGATGAGATCATTGTTGTTCTTGAGCAACTTCAGATTGTTTACCTGCCCGTCTTTGAATTTGGAGCCGTCCTGCCAACGGACTTTTTGCCCGTTTAAACCTTCGTATTCAGCCTCCAGTTTGAACTCCTGTTCGGGTGGGTAAACTGTGGTGAGCCCCTTCCGTCCGGCGTTATCGAACGGCCCGATAAAATGCCACGGGCTTTGCTTGAACTCCGTGTTGCCGAACAATTGCTGAATCGCCGCGAGGGTCGCCTGACGGGTTTCTTCCCGCGTCGCCTTTTTGGCGTACGGCAAATCCGCAGCGGTTAACGCGAACGGAACACTCAAGAGCAAGCCCAACAGGCGAAGAGTGGAAATTAATTTCACAGGCAGCCTTATTGAGCCAGAATCGTGACATCGAATTGGACCGCTTTGCCCGGCGCGATTTTCAGGCGGCCATCTTGAAATGCTCCCACAGATGAAGTGAGGCCGACTCCTTTAGCTTCACCGGCGATAAACCAAATGTCCTTAGTCACTGGACCGAGCGTGAAACTGCGCACCAGTCCATTGCCCGTCGTCGCCCGTGTTACGCGCTCATGCACCATCACGCCATCGACTTCGTACATGAACTCTGGGATTTTCTGAATCAGCTTGTAGCCGTGAAATTTCACCACCGGCTCCTTCCCCGCGTCGCCGAAACGAATCGGATAGGTGTCCGCCGCGGTAAAATATTTCGTGCCAAGAATATTGGCAGGAGCACCGCCACGATTGGCCCAAACGGGTTTTACATCCAGGAAATCTCCGGACCAGGCGTAACGGAACCGGCAGAGTTGCGCATCGAAGACATAGTTCTGTCCACCCGGCAAACCAACGGCAATGGAGCGCGGCGAGGAATCGCCAATAAACGTGCGGAAAGTAATCGGCTCATTCTTCACCAGCATCAGATACTGTGAGGCGGATTCGCTGAGACCTTCCGGGATGGGCATGTTTTTACCCGCGGAAAGCGCCGTCACAATTTGATGAATCATCTTCGCCGCTTGCGCCTCCGGCATATCCGTAAAGTAAGCCGGCATAGCGGTGCCCGGTTGAATGCGGCCCGGATCACGCAGCCAACGCTCAATCCAATCCGCCCGGATGCGCGCATACATTTCCGTCATATCCGGCCCGCGCATTTCGCCGCCGGATTTCTCCCCGCGAAAGTCATGGCAGTTGATGCAGGAAAGACCGCCTTCACCCTGCCCGACAATTTTACCCGCTTTCTGAACTTCCTCCGCACTGACGGCGGCGATGGAGGTTCCCTCACCCAATTCCGCACCGGCTTGGGCGGCAAAATCATTAATCAACACGGTCACGTTCAACGGCCCGAAATGGGGCATCCGCAACGCCATCCAGGGACGCACCCGCTTCTGATTGTTCAAGACCTGCGTGAGCCAACTGCCACGCAGTTTATTGCCCGCATCCGTGAGCGACGGGGGTGATTGGTTCAACTCAAACGTTAATTTGGCGGGCCCGTTCAGTTCGTGACAGCCCACGCAATTAAACTTGGTCACCAGCCGGTGGAAATCCTGCACGGGTGCTTCGCTGAGGTCCGGGCTGGCCAGATACGCGCCAATCGCTTCACGCTCTTCGGCGGTGAATTGATAACGCGCGGCCTTGGGAGAGGGAGTTTCTGCCAGACAACCTTTGCCGCCGGTCAACTGCTTGAAAGGAAGCGCGGTGAGCGTTCCAACCATCTTGCTGATTTCTTCGGTCAGGTTATGGCAATTCGCACAACCGCTGGACGCCACCAGGTCGTGTCCGCGAGCTTTGTCACCAGCGGGAGCGGGTTTCTCAAAATCCGGATTACGGGATTGGATCAAGTAAGCGGCCAGGGCCGTGGCGTCGATTTCTGAAATCATCAGGTGCGGCATGCGACCGCTGGGATCATTCACAAGCGGGCTGATGAGATAATTGGCCAGTGCTTCGGCAGTATATTTGGAACCCAAACCAGCCAGCGAAAAGCCACCTTCGCCATGGCAGGCCTGACAGCCGATCTTGTCGAAAAGGTCTTTGCCTTTGCCAATCATGCTGGCGTCCGCCTCGTGCGCTGACGGGGGCAAATTGAGCCGGCGAAGGCTGCCGAGATACGCCGCTATGTCAGCACGATCCTGTTCCGAAGTCGGCAGGGCGGGCATCAATGCTTGCGCCCGGAAATGTTTCGGATTCTCCAGCCAATGAAAAATCCAGTTCGCATTCGCACGATTTCCGACCCGGGTAAGGTCCGGCCCCTTGCGCGAGGTGAGCAGATAATTCTCCGGCTGGTGACAGGCCACACAGTTGCGTTCCTCAATCAACTCACGGCCGTGCGCGATTTTGGCCGCCATCACTGCGGCCGGCGGCGTCTGGCGATGGCCCAGGACTTTCGCCGGGATGGGTTCTTTTTTGAAAAAGTCCGATTCCCATTGCACTTGCAGACGGGCGATGCCGCCAGCGGAACGTTCATAGGCCACTTTGAATTCGTGTTCGCCAGCGGGCAGTTGCAGGCTTTTGCCTTGGGCTTCCTGGCCATCGACGAAAATCTTCGCGTCACCGCTGAAAGTATATTTGCCACCGCGAAGGAGGGAGATCAGCCCATTCCATTCTGCTTTAAATTGAGGCTTCAGTTGCGGGTGGACTGATTGCGGGCTGGTGAGCGTAAAATTCGCGGTCGGCACCACGTAAGTCACTTGCCGCTGACCATCCGTGGCGGTCGCCACCAGACCGGGCAGAAAGTCCGTTTTCTGGGCGTGGGCGGGCAAGACGATCGCCAGCAGGAATAGACTGAACCAATGCCCGGTTCTCGTGAAAAATCGCAAGCTGAGCTGCATAAAAGACGGCTTTAGCCCCTCATCTTTCACGCCACCGGCGCACGTTAAAATAATTTTCGACAAGATGATTTTCGGGCTTCTGATTGCGGAAAAACGTGCGGGAGCAACGGGGCTTTGGCAAGCACATTTAACCTAATATTCGGGGGACAGCGATCGCCCCCGGTCGCAGCTAGGTCCGCATGATCAAATGTGCTTGAATAC
>JBEHZA010000433.1:0-4725 GCA_048497895.1 Verrucomicrobiota bacterium | reverse complement strand
TCAGGTCGTCGCCGGACTTCGCGTCGCGGACCTCGAACTCCTACGGTTGACCCGGGTGCAGATTGAAAGTTTTCAAACGGCCAACCAGTTCCGCGCGAATTTGCAGGATCTCGATCTGACGCTGTTGCGGTATCAACGTCAGCATGACCGGACGGAACGGGATTTGTTCCTGAGCAAGTGGAAACGGATGGATGAATGGATTGATTTGCAGCGGCCCACGCTGACGACGGATAAGGAGCGGCAGGTGCTCGATGAAATTAATGCGGCGTATGATGATTACTTTGCCGCAGCGACGAATTTGCTGGGGCGGATCGAGCGGCAGACGGCGAACTCGGACATCGACAAAGTAGGGTTCGATCGGGTGGACAAGGAATCAAACCGTTTGCTCGAGCTGGGCAATCGATTGGTGGAAGCGCATCGGGAATCGTTGAATGTGTTTTTGGTGGACACGCGGCAGGCACTGTCGTTTTTGCGGGGGCTGATATTCTGCGCGTTGCTGGTGATGCTGGTGCTGGGGGCATGGGTGGCGATTGTGGTGTATCACGAGATGATCAATCCGCTGCGCATGAAGCTGGTGGAGAGCCGGGCCATTATCGAGCGACAGGAAAAACTGGCTTCGCTGGGCGTGCTGGCGGCGGGGGTAGCGCATGAAATCCGGAATCCATTAACGGCGATTAAGGCGCGCTTGTTTACGCTGCAAAAATTGCTGGAAAAAGGTTCGGTCGAAAGTGAAACAGCCAGCATCATCGGGAACGAAATCAACCGGCTGGAACGGATCGTGAAAGATTTTCTTCAGTTCGCGCGACCGTCGGAACCGCAATTGACGCCGACGCTGCTGGGTGAGCCGTTGCAGGAGGTGACGACATTGATGGAGCCGCAATTGACCAAGCGGGGAATCGAATTGAAATTGGAACTGGCGCTATCCACTTCGGCGGTGATGGATGTGCAGCAGATCAAGCAGGTGTTGATCAACCTGATTCAAAACAGCGCGGACAGCATTGGTCAGAACGGGACCATTACGTTGCGCGCGCGCGGGAGTGAAATGGAGTTGAGTGGCGGGCAAAAGCGGGTGGCGATTATTGAAGTGATTGATAACGGCAAAGGCATTCCTCCGGAAGTGGAAAAGCGGCTGTTCGATCCATTCTTTACGACGAAGGAGACGGGGACGGGATTAGGGCTTTCCATTGCGGCGCGGATCGTGGAAAAGCATGGAGGCATGTTGCAATATCAAACCCGCGTCAGTCACGGAACAACCTTTGGCATAGTTCTGCCACGTTTGGATGCTCATGAAACAGCCGGCTAAAATTCTCCTGGTGGAAGATGATGCGGGGTTATCCGATTCCCTGTATCTGGTGCTCACAGCGGAGGGCAATCACGTGGTGCTGGCACAACGGGGCGATTTGGGTTTGGCACGCGCGAGTGCCGACAATTTTGATGTGGTGATCACGGATTTAAAGTTGCCGGGATTGTCGGGCCTGGAACTGGTGCGGCAATTGCATGCAGTCAAGCCGCGGCTGCCGATTATTCTAATGACAGCGCATGGCACGGCGGAGACGGCCATCGAGGCCACGAAGTTCGGGGCGTATGATTATTTGTTGAAGCCGTTCGAGATGGAGGAACTGATTGACCTCACACAAAAGGCAGTGGCGAGCAGCCGCCTGATGTCTGAGCCGGTGGAGGTGGGCGGAGCGAGCCTGAAGCATGATGCCATCGTGGGGCAAAGCCGCGCCATGCAGGTGATCTATAAGGAAATCGGACGCATGGCGGCGAAGCCGGTAAACGTGCTGATCCGTGGTGAGACGGGCACCGGGAAAGAATTGATTGCGCGCGCGATTTATCAGCATAGCGAGCGGGTAAGTGAACCGTTTGTGGCGATCAATTGCGCGGCCATTCCGGAGACGCTGCTGGAGAGCGAATTGTTCGGGCACGAACGCGGCGCCTTCACGGGCGCGGAGACACGACGGATCGGACGGTTTGAACAAGCGGATCACGGGACGCTGTTTCTGGATGAGATTGGCGATTTGTCGCCCGGAACGCAGGTGAAGTTGTTGCGGGTGTTACAGGAGCGGTGCATTCAACGGCTCGGAGGCAAAGAGAATATTCCGGTGGATGTGCGGGTGATTGCGGCGACGCATCGGGATCTGGAATCCGCCATGCGCGAGAAATTGTTCCGCGAAGATCTGTTTTACCGCTTGAATGTGGTGGTAATCATGTTGCCGGCGTTGCGCGACCGCAAAGAGGATCTACCGGAGCTGGTGCGATATTTTCTGTCGCGTTACGGCGTGGAACTGGGTGCGGCGCAACCGGCCATTCAAACGGACGCGCTGGAATTATTACAGGCGCAAAGCTGGCCCGGGAATGTGCGCGAACTGGAGAATGCCGTGCGCAAGATGTTGCTCGCGGCGCGCGGTTACACGATCTCGCTGGAACACGCGCAGGCGGTGCTCACGGCCGTCGCCCCGGCAGTCAAGGGCAGCGACGCTTCACTGATCGGGATGGTGGCGGAGTTGTTGCAAGCCGCCAAACGCGGTGAAACGGAGAATGTGCATGGCCGCTTGTTGTCGGATGTGGAACGTGAAATCTTCGCGCAAGCGATTCAACTGGCGCATGGCAATCAGGCGAAGGTCGCCCGCTGGCTGGGTGTGTCGCGCTTAACGGTGCGGGATAAGTTGATTCAATTTGGACTGCATCCGAACCAGGAAAATTTCAAATCACCGGAGTTGAAGCAGGGGTAGAATGCAGGCTTGACGCTTCTACTCCCCGGACAGTGACCGTCCCCGGTCGCAGCAGCGTCCGCGCGCACGAGAGCTTTAAAATCTCCAAACACGCGTTGTGCGTTCCATCTTGCTGCGGCCGGGGACGGTCGCTGTCCGGTGGTTAATATTTGGCGACTTGCGAGAGAGTTAAGCCACCATCCACGGTGATGATTTCGCCGGTGATATACTGAGCAGCGGGCGAACTGAGGAACACCGCCGCGCCGGCACAATCTTCCGGATTGCCCAAATGGCCCAGCGGAATTTTGTTGCCGTATTGATCCGGGAGTTGCGGGCGCATCCGCATCCGTTCGGAGGTTAATTGCGTTTTGATCGCACCGGGGGCGATGCCGTTGACGCGGATGCCGTGATCGGCCAGCGCCAGCGCGAGCGTCTTCGTCATCATCACGAGGCCGGCCTTGGAAATATCATAAGCGGTGGAGTCCGGTTCCGGATGCAGACCGGTGGTGCCGGAGATAATCACCACAGAGCCGCCGCGTTCCTCCTGGATCAAGCGCTTTGCAAATTCCTGAACGAGGAAATAATTCGCTGCGAGATTCAACTGCATCGTGTGCTTCCAGCGCGGGGGTGTCATTTCGAGAAACGGCACATCGAAAAAGCTGCCCGCATTGCACACCAGGATATTCAGATTCGGCAGGCGGATCATCGCGGCGCGGATCAGGTCGAAGGGCGCTGTGCCTCCGCGCAGGTCACCCGTGATGTAAGGCGATTCCGGCGGGATCTCGCCGTTGCGCGGGCAGGTGCCGTGATAAACGACGTCCGCCCCCGCTTCGCCGAGCGCGCGCGCAATGGCAAACCCAATCCCTTTCGAGGACCCGGTCACCAACGCCGCGCTGTTTTTCAAGGAGAACGGTTTCATGTTGACGCAAAACCACCAAAATCCGTTGCACTCAGTGCTTGCCAAATACCACGACTCAGCCGACAAAGCACTTGAAAAGTGCGCGGGCACAGAACCTTGGACCGAAAAGGCCCGGGTTCCGGTCGCGTCACGGAATGGGAATACCGGGTTGCCGGGGGTGGCAATGACTTTCCTTTCGCAAAACTGGTTGGAACTTTGTGAATGGCGGAATTTCTGCTTTTCGGGGCTGTCAATTGTGGGTCAATTGAACTTGTAAAATGAAAGATCGAATTCTCGTGATCGGTTGCGGTGGGGTAGGGGAACGGCACGTGCGTTGTTTGCAGCGTACCGGCCGCGCGGACGTCAGCGTCTGCGAAGTGAATCCGGTCAGTCTGGAGAAAATCCAGCGGCAATACGGCGTACCCGGCTTTCTCCAGCTTGAATCCGCCCTTTCCACCACCGCGTTCAAAGGCGTCGTCATCGCCACTCCGTCCCACATGCACATCGATCTCGCGCTCGCCTGCCTTGGCTGCGAAGGCGGGCTTCTCATCGAGAAACCGCTTAGTACCAGCCTCGATAAAATCGATGTCCTCAAGCGCGATTCCGGCCGGTTTCGCACCCAGGTTTACGTTGCCTACGCCCATCATTTCCGGCGGAATGTCCGCGAAGCTATCCAGACGATCCGCAAAGGCGCTCTCGGTCGCCTCCTGCAAATCTCCGTCAGCTCCGGGCTCCATTACCCCACCTATCGTCCTGCCTATCGTGAGATTTATTACTCCCGTCATCAGACTGGCGGTGGCGCTATTCAGGACGCTCTCGGCCACCTCGTTAACGCTGTCGAACGCATTGCCGGCCCTACCACCCGCGTCTATTGCGATGCCGAACACCTCATCCTTGACGGCGTCACCGTGGAAGACACCGTCAGCGTTTCCGCGCGGAACGGTGAAACTCTCGCCACTTATTCGTTCAACCACTTTCAACAAGCCGAAGAGACGACCATTCTCATCCATGGCGAACGTGGCAGTCTGAAGATCGAATTTCACGCGCAACGCTGGGGCATTTGGCGGCGCGGCGCGGCGGATTGGGAATACATCCCCACGCCCGACGGCAATC
>JBEHZA010000432.1:0-4727 GCA_048497895.1 Verrucomicrobiota bacterium | reverse complement strand
TTCAGCCTGCGAACTTCCGCCTCGTATCCGGTCGCCGGAAAAATGAATATACCTTCTACGGCTTGCTGGCCTTAGGGCACTTGAGTTTTTAACCGTGAAAAAAGGCACGCACTTCAAAATTCCTCCCGAACGTCACGTCCTGAATTTCTCTAAAATAGAGACCCGGGCAGCAGACGCCAAGGAGGTGGGGGTTGAGGAACCCCGCTGAAGAAACGTGCTGCCACCCGAGTCAAATCATTCAGAAAGAACAAATATTTGTAACAATCCGGTTACTTTTTCAATCTCGTCTAATAGTGCGGTAAACACTATACGTATTATTACTGAAAATTGAGATCACCGGTCACGTAAATTTATTCGGAATCGGAATATGTTGTTCAAACTGCTAGGTTAGAGCAATTTATGTTCAGCCTCGTTCAATGTCCCCGAATTTTTCCTGCGAAATTAGGAGCCGTGCAACCCAAGTCGTACCTAAACATACCACGGTTCCAATCAATGTAAACCATGGCCAGGCGACACCCACCTGGCTGGTGACCCCTGAAGGAGCTGTGAGCGTCCATCTGAATTGGCTGAGGTAAAGCATCGCGAGGAACGAAACCAGCATTCCGATGAGCACGGGAACGACACTCTTCTTTTTAGAAAAAACCGCCATAATTAAACCGCCCAGGAGCGCGCCGCTCGTTAACCCCCGCAATGAAAAAGCCGCATTCAAAACGTATTCGACCTGACGGCTGGCATAGGCGACGACAATCAGCCACGCCGCCCAATAAATCGTGGAGATTTTGCTAAAGCGCAGAAAATAATTCTCGCTGCGTTCGCCCTTGGTTAACCCTTTCATCAAATCCATCGTGGAAACCGACGAAAGCGAAGTCAGCGCCGAACTGACTGAGGACATGGCCGCCGCGAGGATTGCCACGATCAGGAAGCCGCGCAACAAATGAGGCACGCCCGTCATCATAAAAATGGGATAAATGTAGTCGTTGGCCTTGATGCCGGGCCGGGCTTCCGGCAGCGGAATGGGCAGGGGTGTTTGTTGGTAATAGACCCACAACAGCGCACCGACGAGGAGAAAGATCAGAAACAGCGGGAAGATGACCACCGCGCTCAGCACCAGCGCTTTCCGGCCATCGGCGATGGTCTTGCAAGCCAGCACCCGTTGCACAATCAGTTGTTCCGCCCCATGCGAAGAGAGCACCACGACAGTGCCGCCGATAATTCCCATCCAAATATTGAAATGATTATTCGCCATCGAGAGCGAGAAATGGGGATCGAACCAGTCCAGTTTGCCCACCGCCGAGGCTTTGGCCAGCGCTCCCGAAATGCCGCCTTCGATCAGCGTGGGCAAATAGAACAGCGAAAACAACCCGCCCAGCATGAACCAGCCAAACTGCACGGCATCAGTCCAAATCACCGCTTTGACACCGCCGACATAAGTGTAAAAAAGCGAGAGCAGCACGAACAGGAGAATGGCTCCCATGATCGGATCGCCGAAGCCGATGAGCCCCAGAATTTTGTCCCCGAGCATCAATTTGATCGGAATGCAGGCCACATAAACACGCACGCCGGCGGCCAGCGTTTCGCTGATCAGAAAGAAAACCCCTGCCAACCGTCGTGCCGGTGGCCCGAAGGCCGTTTCCAGCAATTGATAGGGCGAATAGATTTCCCCTTTCAAATAGTGCGGCACCATGACGACGGCGAGAATCAGCCGCGCAATCACGTAGCCGATAATCATCTGGATGAAGGCCAGGTTGCCGCCATAGGCCATCGCCGGCACACTGATGATCGTCAACGCGCTGGTTTCCGCCGCGACAATGGAAAGGCCGATGCCCCACCAGGGAATATTTTTGCTGCCGAGGAAATAATCGCGCGTGTTGTGCTGGTCTTTGCCGAACCACAGCCCCAGCCCGACGATGCCGCCGAGATACAGCAGGATAATCGTCCAGTCGCCAAAGTTAAAATAATTCATGAACGTTCAAAACGCGCGGGAACCGCTACGCTCCATTTGTGCTTCACTGCCTCCGCAATGGCCAGAATAAATTCCGGATTACGCGCCGCTTAAAATTTTACCTGCATCCTGCCAGACTGCCGCTAAACTGCCGTCATACCTATGGCCACTATCGCGATTCTTGGGACAATGGACACGAAAGGCGACGAACATGCTTTTGTCGCGGAGCAAATCCGTGCGCGTGGTCATCAAGTGCTGGTGATTGATGTTGGGGCATTGGAAGAGCCCCGGTTAAAGCCGGACGTAACGCGTTACGAAGTGGCGCGGGCCGCCGGTGTGGATTTAGCCGCGCTGGTAGCGAAGCGGGATCGCGGTGAAGCTGTGAAAGCGATGTCCGAAGGTGCGCCAGTGGTGCTGGCGCGATTGGTGAACGAAGGCAAAATCGCCGGTGTGATTTCGCTGGGCGGTGGTGGCGGCACGGCGATTGGCACGGCAGCCATGCGGGCCTTGCCGGTGGGTTTTCCCAAGGTGATGGTTTCGACTTTGGCCAGTGGCAATACGGCTCAATACGTCGGCGTGAAAGACATCGTGATGTTTCCGAGCATCGTCGATGTGGCGGGTTTGAACCGGATTTCCCGGGTGATTCTGACGCGTGCCGCCGGCGCCATTTGTGGCATGGTGGAATCTCAACCGGTGGCCGCGGAAGATAAGCCCATAATCGTCGCCAGCATGTTTGGCAACACTACGGACTGCGTGCAAACGGCGAAGAAAATTCTCGAAGCGGAAGGGTATGAGGTGCTCGTATTTCACGCCACCGGCATCGGCGGGCGAACGATGGAATCGTTGATCGAATCCGGAATGGTGAGCGGTGTGCTGGACATTACCACGACGGAATGGGCGGATGAAGTGACAGGCGGTTTTCTCACGGCCGGGCCGACGCGTCTCGAAGCCGCGGCCAAAATGGGCGTGCCTGCCATCGTAACTCCCGGCTGTCTCGACATGGTAAACTTTCACGCGCCGGAATCAGTGCCCGCTAAATATAAAGGACGCACCTTTTATCCCCACAATCCGCAAGTGACGTTGATGCGGACTTCGCCGGACGAAAACGCAAAATTGGGCCGAATAGTGGCAGAGAAGCTCAATGCTTCGACGGGTCCGGTTAGTGTCCTGTTGCCGTTGCAGGGTTTCAGTGTGATCGCTGCTCCGGGCGGACCGTTCCACGATCCTGCCGCTGATCAGGCATTTTTTCAGGCGCTCAAGCAGAACTTGAGAAAAGATATTGAAGTGATCGAAATGGACTGCGCGGTAAATGATCCGAAATTTGCCGAAGCCTGCGCGAAGACTCTGTTGAAGAATATCGTGCGGAGAGCGTGAAGCCGGAATTCATTTTCCGGTGGGGCGAGACTCCGTCGAGCCCCACCGGAAGGGGAATTACCAGCGCAGGGTGTGTATGGTTCCTTGATACGGCCAATCTTCAGGACGTTCGACCAAGCTTTTTCTGACCGGGTTCATGCGAACGTAATGCCATTTTTCAGTATAACTTTCTCCCTTTCGGAGTCGATGATGCCAGCCGAGTGATTGAAACGTCCAGTCCAAGTGATGATGTTTTCTTTTAAAATCGCGTTTCCAGAAGGTTATCCATTCTTCGATCGTAAACGCTAAATCATGTGGCGCACAGAAAACGTGCAAGTGGTCCGGCATTAATACGTAATCACCCGCCAGCCATGCAGTGGCGTTCAACCAGGTTTCCCGTATCATTTTATGGGCAACGTCATTCGCCAGCCACGGAATGCGCTTTTCTGTGGAAACGGTCAGCAGAACGATCGTGGGCTGGCCAGAATAAATGTGAACACCTGGAGCAGGTTTCTTTCTACCTGACTCCTCAAACGGTGCTCCTTTATTCATATTCTCTCTTTAAACAGGAGTGTCGACGACGTCGAGCGGTTTATTTAAACCCGGTGGGCGACTCCGTCGAGCCCTGATTAGACCTGATTGCATTGGAAAATGCTTAATCGTCCGAGGGAAAATCAGACACCATGGGAAACCACTTCACATCTTCCTGAATTCGATATCAGGGCTCGACGGAGTCTCGCCCCACCGGGGTGATTGCCAGCAGTGAGCGCGCGAATTACTTCTTCAGCGCCTTCAACTCCGCCTCGGTCATTTCCGTGATCAATTGTTCAAAGCTGATTTCCGGTTTCCAATTCAACAGACGTTTAGCTTTGGCGGGATTGCCGACGAGATTCAACGGTTCGGCCCGGCGCAGTAAGCGCGGATCGTGACGAACGTATTTCTGCCAGTCCAACCCGACTGCGCCGAAGGCCGTTTCCACCACGTCCTGTACGGAGTGCGGTGTGCCGGAGGCAAAGATGACATCGTCCGGCGTGGATTGTTGCAGCAACAGCCACATGCCGCGCACGTAGTCGCGGGCGTGCCCCCAATCGCGCCGCGTGGAAGTATCACCCAGCGTCAGGTCCTGTTCTAATCCGAGCTTGATGGCTGCCGCCGCGTGACAGATTTTCCGGGTCACAAAATTTTCACCGCGGCGTGGCGATTCATGGTTGTACATGATCCCATTGCAGGCGAAGAGGCCGAAGTGCCGCCGGTAAATCGTCACCATTTGCGTGGCGAAGGTTTTGGCGCAGCCGTAAGGGGTTACGGGAGAGTAGGGGGTGTTTTCGTCCTGCGGTGACTGTTTGGGTTGCCCGAAAACTTCACTGGTGGACGCATGATAAAGTTTGGGCCACTTGGGCAGGTCGCGGATCATTTCCAGCAAACGCAACGT
>JBEHZA010000431.1:0-4745 GCA_048497895.1 Verrucomicrobiota bacterium | reverse complement strand
GTGGCAACGTGGCAGGAAAACCCCGCTGTTGGAATGGCAAATCTACTACCGGGGTGCCACTAACTTTCCCGCCGGCAGCCTGCCACCTGAATTATTTAAGAAATATTCCGAGCAGGAAAACTACCTCAAAGATTTTGACCGGCATTATCCCGTTTCTAGAATCCCGCAATCGCCAGCCGAGGATGTTCTGTTGGCCTTAAGCAAATTCGATTCCGAACTGGCCGAACTCCAGGCTGCTTCCGCGCGCCCTTATTCACGGTTCCCGCTTCATTATCAAGAATCCAATCCCGATCAAATTCTAATGCCTCATTGGCACATTCTGGGAAATATCTCAGAGGTTTTACAATTGCGTGCAATTGCAGAATTAGAGTGCAGCCGCACTCAAGAGGCACTGGCGGATGTGACCCTGGCTGTGCGGCTGGCGGAGTCCATTAAAAATGAACCATTTACTTATTCAACTTACATCCGCAGTCGAATCGCAACGAAAACCCTGCAACCAGTGTGGGAAGGTCTCGCGGACCATCGTTGGTCAGAAACGCAACTCAAGGCGCTTCAGTTTGAACTGCAAAAATTCGACTTCCTGGCAGAAGGAGTCCGGGCTTTGGAAGCGGATCGCGCCAGCACCATGGACGACTTTGTTGCCAATGGAGCCAGCATCGCGGCGATGGATCAGTATTTCACCGACAATCGTCTCGACGAAAATGCGAATCAATCAGATGGAAGAAGCGCTTTTATGAATTACCTGCTGCTGAGTCCGCGCGGGTGGTGGTATCAGAACGCCATTACCATCAGCCGCCAAATTCAGGAAAAAGTAATTCCCATTATCAACGTTCCGGAACAACGGGTAAATCTCGGTCAAACCTTCCGCACTGCGCAGCAGTTCAAGAGTGCGCCGATAACACCCTACAATTTTACCGCTATGAAAATAGCGCAGGGAGATTGGTCTTCCTTTTGTATTGGGCGGGCCCGAACGCAAACCGGAGTAAATCAGGCGTTGATCGCCTGTGCCCTGGAACGATACCGCCTGACTTATGGCCAATTTCCAGACCAGTTGGCAGAGCTTCAGCCTCAATTTATTGCCCACTTGCCTCATGATCTCATCACTGGGCAACCCTTGAAATATCGCCACATACCCAATGGACAATTCATTCTCTACTCGGTGGGCATGAACGAAAAGGATGATGGCGGAATCTATCCTTCGGAAGCCAGAGCCCGTGGATATTATTACAACGATTACGAATCCGGCGATTGGGTCTGGCGTTATCCTGCGAAACCATAAACGGACGGGCCGCGTTCCTTCAGACCGTTTTTCACACGCACAACACCAGTGGAGTCAGCCATCCTGGCTGACGGTGATGGCAGCATCCCTGCTGCCAGTCCCGTTATCGATCGCTGCGGAACACGTGGCTGGAAGCCACGGTCACCGGCGGGCAGGGATGCCCACCGGTACAGGCTCTTTCTTGATCGCGTTCCGCCGCCTACTCACCGCATTTAACACAATCGTCACCGTGCTGGACGACGTGATCGCCAGATAATTTCCGTAACGGATAAAGCCTCTCTACCATGCGGTATTACCTAGCCCGCACCGTATCTCCGCCATAATCGTTTTTAGTAAAATCAGAAAACTTACCTGACAGCAGGATTAATTCGGCAAATGCGGGAGATTAGGCAAACCTAATCACCTGTTTTTTAGATATAATCCAGCTCACTCACCCCTCTTTTTGCGAGTCAATCTCAACTGGTAATGGGGGTTGACGCGTGGAGATTTTGCTCTATAAACGTCCGGTGATTGGGCGGCCGCAGGCCGTCCGCAGTTTGGCCGCGCGGAGTGAAGGCACTCCCGTAAAATTGACCACGGTCTTGTGTTTGGAAGTTTTTTAGTGGCTGGAGAAGAGCTTTGAATCAAGGCTTATCAAGAGCATTAAAGAAACAGAAATGTGCAAAATAGACGTGGACAGTACTTGCGAAAATGCCAGCGGGGGGCTAAACAGGATACGCGCCTTCAAAAGCGCACCTTATTTTGCCACTAGACAGGCAAGAAAGTATTTGCAATACTTAACTCAGGATTGGTTCTAGAACGGTATAATAGAATTTTTAATGCTGAAAAGGCCGTTTGATTCGCCCTTGCTGCCGCAAGGATAATCAAGCAGCCATTTAGCGCTGGAATCCGAATGTCAGAAATCTTTCCAAAGTGGACGAACAAGCTTCCGGCGATCATCATCGGCGGCGCGCTGCTGGTTGGGACCGCAGTCTCGGCGGGCGTATGGTATTACTTCACCCCGAAGTATACCCGCGTCGGCTACCAACCGATTCAGCCCGTCGCTTTTTCGCATAATATCCATGCCAACCAACTGGGGATGGATTGCCGCTACTGCCATAATGCCGTAGAAAAGTCCTGGTATTCCAATATCCCGGCCAGTTCGGTTTGTATGAACTGCCACAATCAGGTGCTGAAGGATGATCCGAAGCTGGCAGTGGTCCGGGAGAGCTTTGCGACCGGCAAACCCATTCCCTGGGTGCAGATTCATAAATTACCGGATTACGTCTATTTCAACCACTCGGCCCATGTGAACCGCGGTGTCAGTTGCGTAGAATGCCACGGCCAGATCAATCACATGGACGAAGTCCAGCATGCCAAGCCTTTGAGCATGTCCTTCTGCCTCGAATGTCATCGCAACCCGGAAATGCGCCTGCGTCCGCCGGATAAGATCACGGATCTTGACTGGAAATGGGATGCCAACCCGCTCAAGAACGCGGAACAGCAGAAGGCTAACGGCGAAAAATTTGTTCACGATTGGAAGGTTCATACCTCCCAAAGTTGCTCGACCTGTCATCGATGAAAACCATTCCTCCTCCTTGTCCTGAGCCGGAAGTCGGCCCCAAGTATTGGCGCAGCCTGGATCAATTGGCTGACAAGCCTGAATTCCGGCAATGGGTGGAACGCGAATTTCCCGAAGGTGCCAGCGAGTTGTCGGACCCCGTCAACCGCCGTCATTTCGTCAAAATCATGTCCGCGTCCTTCCTGTTCGCGGGCCTCGGGCTGACCGGTTGCCGCCGTCCGGAAGAGCATATTTTGCCGTTTTCCAAGATGCCGGAGAACTACGTTCACGGCGTGCCTCAGTATTACGCCACCGCCCGGCCGACCCGTGGCACAGCGATTCCGCTGGTCGTAAAATCCAGCGATGGCCGTCCGACCAAGCTGGAAGGCAATTCCCTGCATCCGGACAGCAACGGTTCTACCGACCATTTTACGCAAGCCTCGATTCTTGATCTGTATGATCCGGATCGCGCCATGCGTTACGCTACTCGCGGCAGCGCAGCTACCAAGGAAGTCGCCAATGTTTCCCGCGAAAAGGCGATTGATTTTCTGTCCACGGTCTCCAAAGCGGCTTTAGCCACCGGCGGCGAAGGTTTGGCAATTCTGTCCGAACGCACCAACTCCCCTTCCCGCGACCGCGCTCAAAAGCTTATCAGTGAGAAGCTTCCGAAAGCCCGTTGGTTCGTTTATGAACCCGTGGATTTTGAGATTTACCGGCAGGCCGCCTCCATTGCCTTTGGCAAGCCGGTCACCCCATACTTCAAGTATGACGCGGCCAAAGTCGTGCTTTCTCTGGACTCAGATTTCCTGGGTCTGGAAGAAAATGCGCATCTTAATATCAGCAAGTTCGCCAAGAGCCGCCGGGTAACCGGACCGGAAGATAAGATGAGCCGCCTGTATGTGGTGGAAGGGCTGTACAGCCTGACCGGCACGAACGCGGATCACCGCTTGCGCGTCCCCTCCAGCTCTGTGCTGGGTGTGGCGGCTGCGATTGCCATTGAAGTCGCTAAACAGACTGGCAAGACCGACCTCGTTTCCGCTCTGACTCCGTTGGCCGCTTCTACCAAGGTAGATAGCAAGTGGATCACCGAATGCGCGAAAGATTTGGTCGCTAACGGCGCTGGGACTCTCGTCGTTGCCGGTTATCGCCAACCGCTTGCGGTTCATCTGATTGCGCACGCGATCAATGCTGCCTTGGGCAGTGTGGGCACGACGGTCGCCTTCCAGGATTATAAAGCTCCCGCCGCCGGATCGCTGGCGGAACTTGTTCAACTCCTGAACGCGGGTTCGGTTAGCACTTTGATCATTTCCGGCGGCAACCCGGTTTACAACGCTCCGGCCGACTTGGATTGGGCCAAAGCCCAGCAAAAGGCCAAGACCATCGTTCGCCTCGGCTATTACGAAGACGAAACGACTCATGCCGGTGTCGATTGGCATTTCCCGCTCGCGCATTACCTCGAATCCTGGGGTGATGCCCGCACGCCGGATGGCACCCTGGTGCCGGTGCAACCGCTGATCGCTCCCCTCTTTGACGGCCTTACAGAATTGGAACTTCTGGCCCGCCTGGGTGGTTTAACCCAGACGAATCCCTACGAATTCGTGCGCGAAACCTTCCACAGCCTTGCTGGCACGGATGAAAATGCGTGGCGCAAATTCCTCCATGACGGCTTCCTGGCGAATAGTCAGGCCAGTGCCGTTACCGCCAGTTTCAACGGCTCTGCCGTGGCTCAAGCGTTGGCCCAAGCCAAACCTCTGGCCGCCGCCAGCGAGAGCAATCTCGAAGTTATTTTCTACCGTTCTTACAGCACCGACGACGGTCGTTTCAACAACAACGGCTGGCTGCAGGAAACCCCGGCCGTGAAGCCTTCACCGACGAGAATTTTACATGTATGGCTGCCGATATAGCCGGCTCCGCCTGTGACGAGGA
>JBEHZA010000430.1:0-4751 GCA_048497895.1 Verrucomicrobiota bacterium | reverse complement strand
CGGGCTGCGCTGGGCGATCGCGGGAACCTCGAAATTGCCCCCTCACCATTGCATGGCGCGGAGATTGAAACCTACAACGATCATCGCATGGCCATGTGCTTTGCGATCGTGGGCTTGCGCGTCGCTGGCATCAAATTGAAGAATCCGTCCTGCGTAAAAAAGACCTTCCCGAATTTTTTCCAGAAACTCGCCGCCGCCCCACCCCATGGTTTAGGCGTCACCATTCTCGATGCGCAGGGCAAAAAGCTCTCGCACGATGATTTGTTTGCGGATTAAAGCGCCCGAATTAGGCCAAAACTGGTTCCAATAAAGGTTGGCCCGCGAAGATTTTCGTGGCATGTTTCGTTCACAAGCGGGAAACATCCTATGAAGAATTGGTGGCGCATATTGATACTATCGACGTTGCTCTCGATGGTCGCGCCCGTTCGGGCGATGCTCATTCAGGTGGACGGTAGTGTGTCGGTTCATGTTCTGCTGGTCACGACGAACCTTTTCATCGCCTACAAGGAGGTTACAGGCACGCCCAAACCTGAAATGTTCGCCTATGATCTCAAAGCCCGGAAAGTTACCTGGCGACAAAGTTGCGAACACATGCCAACCGAAGCAATCGAGGACGGGTCAGGGGCGTTTTATTATGATGCCGAGAACAAGCTTATTAAGCGCAATCTGAAGACTGGCGGGCTGTATTGGCAGGTCAGTCTCGCTTCTATCCCACAACAAGTTTCCAGTCCTTCGCTAAAACTCAGTCAGAAAATTAAGAATAAAGTTCTGGGAACTGTTGGAATGAAACCGATTACTCCATTGCCTGCTTCCACTCAAATGAGCTTCGGCACGCCCAATCGATTTTATTGTAAACAGATGCTAATGTCGGGCCAGAATCTATTCATCACCCGCAAAGCAATTAAATACTCTGGTGGTTGCGTAAGCACTGAATGTTTTGATGATTGGCTATTGCTGGATGCTTGGAAAGGCGCGCTTATCAACGGCGGTGACGCATCAGTTGCCGGGCTAGGTGGGGGAAATATTCTTTTACAAGGTGGAGGGAGTTGCATCATCCGCCGGGGACAACGAGAAGACTGGCCTGGCTATCACGCTTTGCAGAATTCAGGTTATGAATCGTCCTCATTTTTTTCTGACGCGGTCCTGGGTACATCAGCGGCCAAATATGCAGTGGTCCCCAAAGCGTACCATTCGGATGACGTGTTTATAGTCGACGAGGACGGGGATATCGTTGCCACTATTGTTCCAAAGACTAACTTGAGTGGCCGAGCCAACTGGCTCGTACTTGATAAATATGTGTTTCGCTTTTCCGAGTCGTCGATTTATCACGCAGGAGTTAACCCCGGTCCTCCCTTTCGCTGGTTTGAACTCTATGAACCGACAGGACAATTAGTAATCTCCACAACTCTTCAGGAAACACCCGAGAGTTGTGGCTTTCATTCTAATTTTTTAGGACTTACTGCCAAAGGGGAACCGGTATTTGAAGCGTCAGACAATCTATGGCGTTTGGAGATGCCCAGCCTGCATTGCGCGAACATTCAGCGAGTCTTTCCAATTGACGCGAAGTGGAATGAATCTCACGCCTACAGCAGTTATGCCATGCAATCAGGTTCCGACGTCGTCTTTCAAGTAATCGGTAACGTTACTTTTCAGGAAATGGCGAAACCGCAGATGACACACGAAATTTCGATTCGTGCGCTGGATACAAAAGATTTCCGGGAACTTTGGAAATATTCCGAACAAGTCACGGTCGTTAAACAAACGAACGATGTAAGCCGTCTTACACGTTGAACTTGAACAGCAGCACGTCACCGTCTTTCACGATGTATTCTTTGCCTTCCATGCGGTAGAGGCCTTTTTCGCGGGCAACAGCGACGGAACCGCATTTCACGAGGTCGTCGTAAGCCACGGTTTCCGCTTTAATAAAGCCGCGTTCGAAATCGCTGTGAATGACGCCGGCTGCTTTCGGAGCCGTATCACCTGCGTGAATCGTCCAGGCGCGCGCTTCTTTTTCACCGGCCGTGAAATAGGTGCGCAAGCCGAGCAGATGATAGGTGGCACGAATCAAAGCGCCGACGCCGGATTCCGATACCCCAAGTTCCTTGAGAAACTCTTTCGCTTCTTCGGGCGATAAATCAATCAGATCGCTCTCAATCTGCGCGCTGATGACAACGGTTTCGCACGCGTGATGCGTCTTCACATATTCGCGCACTTTCAACACGTGGGGATTCTGGTCCGCCGTGGCCAGTTCGCTTTCCTTCACGTTCGTGGCGTAAATGGTCGGCTTGTCGGTCATCAGATAAAAGCCCTTGGAAACGGCTTTTTCCTCCGGACTCAATTCCAGCGTGAGGGCCGGGATTCCCTTGTCCAGATGAGCTTCCAGCTTCTTCAAAACGTTTTCTTCCGCCACCGCCACTTTATCGCCGCGTTTGGCATCCCGCGCCACGGATTGCAGCTTTTTCTTCACCGCATCGAGATCGGCGAGCACCAGTTCCGTCGTGATCGTTTCGATGTCGCGAATGGGATCAATCGAGCCGGCGACGTGATGAATATCCGCATCTTCAAAGCAACGCACGACCTGCACGATGGCATCGACTTCGCGGATGTGGCTGAGAAACTTATTGCCCAAACCTTCACCTTGCGCCGCGCCTTTGACGAGCCCGGCGATGTCCACAAATTCAATCGCGGCGGGAATCAGCACGCCGGTCCTGGCGATTTTCGCCAGCACTTCAAGGCGGGAATCCGGCACGGTGACGATGCCGACATTCGGATCGATCGTGCAGAAAGGATAATTCGCCGCTTCCGCCTTGCGCGTGCGCGTGACCGCATTGAACAAAGTGGATTTTCCAACGTTTGGTAAGCCAACAATTCCAGCTTTCAGCATAGGTCAAATAGCCCGTGAGCGGAGCAATCCCATGGAATCACTCGCCCGCTTGTTCTTCTTTAATCGCGTCCGCCACCGCCTGGCGGATGGTTTTCTTAAATTTTTCAATGCCCTCATCAAACGCGGCGGAGATCGGCAACACCGGCGTCTTCCGGATGCGGCGCTTGAATTTCTTCAAATTTTCTTCGGCCACCGTTTCGTCAATCTTATTGGCCACCACGAGCCGCGGTTTCTCCAGCAGCTTCGGATCGTATAATTCCAATTCCTTCAGCAGATGCTTGTAATCATCCCACGGCTCCCGGCCATCGGTTCCCGCCATGTCGATCAGGACGACCAGAATCTTGCAGCGCTCAATGTGACGGAGAAATTTGTGGCCCAGGCCCACGTTCTGATGCGCCCCTTCGATAATTCCCGGCACGTCACAAACCGTCAGGCGGTGATGATCCGGATATTCCAGAATGCCCGGCTGCGGATGCAGTGTAGTAAAAGGATACGGAGCGACTTTAGGCCGCGCGTGAGAAATGGCGGAAAGCAGTGTGGACTTGCCAGCATTCGGATAACCGACGAGACCGACTTCCGCAATCATTCGCAGTTCCAGCAGGTAATCGCCTTCTTCACCGGGTTCGCCGGGTTGCGCGAAACGCGGCGTCTGACGGCGTGCCGTGGCAAAATTACGATTGCCCAACCCGCCACGGCCACCTTTGCACAACACAAATTGTTGTCCGTCCACCGTCAAATCGGCAACCAATTCACGTTCCAACTCGTCCGTGCTTTTCTTGTTCGGATCTTCTTTGGAAAGATCAATTTCCAGGGCGCGTTCGCCGCCCTGATAACGCATCACGGGCCGGCGTCCGGTAGCCATCGGCATTGGTTTCTTGGACGTCTCCTCCGTTTCTTCGTCAGCCTCCGCTTCAGCTTCCTCTTCTTCCACAGCGGGCAGAAGGGTTTCATCCGGAATCAACCGCCAGACGAGCGTGCCGCAGGGCACTTTGATGATTAAATCTTTGCCGGCGCGGCCATCCATCCCCTTGCCCATGCCCGCTTCACCGACTTCGGCAATCAGGCGCGGGACATAAAACTGGTTGATCAGGTTGTTCAAGTCGTGATCCGCCTGCAAAATGACGTTGCCACCGCGCCCGCCATTGCCGCCAATGGGGCCGCCTTTGGGCACGAACGTTTCGCGGTGAAAGGCCACACAGCCCTTGCCACCGTGACCGGCGCGCGCAAATACTTTAACCTCATCAACGAACATGATTGCTTTCGGATAATCCAGCCGGACAGAGTCGAATTGTCAACTCCGGCCAAACTGGCGACTTAACTTCGGCGATGACCACTTTTAGCCCCGCCCGACATCGGACCACTGTCCTCCGGTAAAATAAAAAAGGCGAGGCCGGAGACCTCGCCCTGAAAATATTGACCTGACAATTAGTTGGCGGCGGCAGCAACGGCCTCCGTCAACACATTCACACGGCGGCTGCCCAGGTCAAACTTGACCTTGCCGTCCACCAGCGCGAAAAGCGTCCAGTCCTTGCCCACGCCTACATTCTTGCCGGCGATAAACTTCGTCCCGCGCTGGCGCACAATGATGCTGCCTGCGGTGACGAACTGACCACCGTACTCTTTCACGCCCAACCGCTTGCTTACGCTGTCGCGGCCGTTACGTACACTGCCTTGTCCTTTTTTATGTGCCATAACTAATCAAAGTTGAATTTCTTTAATCTTCACCACCGTCAGCTCCTGGCGATGTCCCACCTTGCGATGGTAACCTTTGCGGCGCTTCATCTTGAAGGCCACCTTTTTGTCGCCGCGGATATGTTCCACGACGTCAGCCACTACTTTGGAATTCGCCACGGTGGGAGCGCCGACG
>JBEHZA010000429.1:0-4796 GCA_048497895.1 Verrucomicrobiota bacterium | reverse complement strand
ACATGGCGGATTGGCGGCCGAAGAGCGAAGGCGAACTGGTAGAATTGCCTTACATTCTGCAACCGTTGGAAGCGCACAAGCGGGATTTTTCAATTTTAACGGGATTGACGGCAGACAAAGCGCGCTCGAATGGCGATGGCGGCGGCGACCATGCCCGGGCGTTATCCGCGTTCCTGACCGGGGTGCAACCACGCAAAACGGACGGCACGGATATCAAATCGGGAGTTTCGGTGGATCAAGCAGCCGCCGCCCGGTTGGGTGACAAGACCCGGCTGGCCTCACTCGAACTGGGCACGGAAGCGGGTTCCATGGCGGGGAATTGCGATTCGGGTTATAGCTGCGTTTACTCTTCCACGATGTCGTGGAAATCGGCAACGCAACCCATGCCCAAGGAAGTAAATCCCAAGTTGGTCTTTGAGCGGTTGTTCGGGTCGGGTTCACTCCAGGAACGGACACGCCGCAATGTCCAACGCAAGAGTGTGCTGGATCTGGTCAAAGATGATTTCAAGGATTTGAATGGCCGTCTGGGCCGTCACGATCAGCGCAAGCTCGACGAATATTTTTCCGCGATCCGGGACCTGGAACAGCGCATCGAAATGGCGGGCCGGTTACCGGAACCCAAAGCGCCGGAAGGCACAGCGGTTCCCGAAGGCATTCCGGCGACGTATGAAGCGCATGTCCGGTTGATGCTGGATTTGATGGTGCTGGCGTTCCAGACGGACAGCACGCGCGTAACGACTTTCGTGCTGGCGAACGAGGGCAGCAACAAACCATATCCGTTTATCGGCGTGAAAGAAGGGCATCACGATCTTTCCCACCATGGCGGCAGCGAAGAGAAGAAGGCCAAGATCCGGGAAATCAACCATTTCCATACGACGCAATTGGCCTATCTCATGGACCGGATGAAGAGCGTCAAAGAAGGTGACGGTACACTGCTGGATCATTGTTTGATCTGCTACGGCAGCGGTAATTCCGACGGCAACCGCCATAATCATGATGACTTGCCGATTTTACTCGGTGGCCACGGTTGCGGCACGGTCAAGGCCGGACGCCACATCGTTTACCCCAATGAAACACCGCTTAACAACTTGTGGTTGTCCATGTTGAACCGAATGGATATTCAGTTGCAACAGTTGGGCGATAGCACTGGTGAGCTGAAGAACATTTCTTGATTTTAATTTAAATTGAGTCGTAAAAGCGCCGCATTTCCCGCGGCGCTTTTTTGCTTCAAAAAAGGAGCCGGATTTGCCATAAAAAGCAACCGCACGGCAGCCCGCCATGAAATACCATGGCCTACTGATTGCGGGGGAGGAAATGCCAGCTATTATTTTCAGCCAATCTAATGGATATATCTGAGCATCAGCTGCGCGAAACGACCTCATTCTGTCCGCTTGAATGGAGCAGATGAGAATCGCGTTTTCTACCAGCGCACTGAAAATTAGGAGCGTCACCGCCTTGTGTTTCGGGCTCTTGCCGCTGACGCAGCTTCATGCCGATGATTTGGCCAATGTCCGGCCCAAAGACCTCCGGCAGCTCAGTCTGGAAGAATTGATGGATGTCCAAGTGGCGACGGTCACGGTGGCTTCCAAGTTTGAACAAAAGGTCACCGAAGCGCCCTCCTCCATTTCCATCGTCACCAATGACGAGATCAAAGAATACGGTTACCGGACACTGGCGGACATTTTGCGGAGTGTGCGGGGGTTGTATGTAAGTTACGACCGCAACTACAGTTATCTGGGGATTCGCGGTTTCAATCGTCCGGGTGATTTCAACGCGCGCGCCTTGTTGCTGGTGGATGGCCACCGGATGAATGATAATATTTTCGACAGTGCGCTGATCGGCACGGATTTCATTCTGGACGCTGATTTGATTGAACGGGTGGAGGTCATTCGCGGCCCTTCATCGTCACTCTACGGAAACAGCGCGTTCTTTGGCGTCATCAACGTAGTCACCCGGCGGGGACATGAGATTGACGGATTGGAATCCTCTTTTGAGGGAGGCAGCTTTAATACCTACAAAGGCCGCATCACGTTCGGGAAGAAATTCGACAATGACGTTGAGTTGTTGATCTCAGGTTCGTTGATGAACAACCAGGGGCCGGGCCGGCTTTTTTATCCGGACTTCAACACGCCCGCGAATAATAACGGCGTGGCGGTTAGCCGGGACTATGACCGGGCGGGCAATGTTTTCGCTTCGTTAACGTATGGTGACTTCACGTTTGAAAGCGCGTTCAGTTCCCGGAACAAAGGTGTGCCCACCGCGTCCTATGGCACACTCTTTAATGCCAACGAACACACGATGGATAATCAAGGGTTCGTGGACCTGAAATATCAAAAGACGTTTGCCAACGACTTCGATGTCCTCGCCCGGATTAATTTCAATCACTACAGTTACGATGGTTTCTACCCGCAACCGACATCGCCAGTCGTCATCAACAAAGATGAAAATCTGGGGCAATGGGTAGGGCTGGAATTTCAGGTGAATAAAAAACTCTGGGACAAGCATACGCTAACCCTCGGAGCCGAATATCGGGAGAATGTTCATCTGGACCAGTTGAATTTCGACGTGGCGCCGTACACGTCTTATATGAACAGCCGGTTGGAAAACCGCACTTACGGTGTCTTTGGCCAGGCAGAGGTCGCCTTGCTGGACCAATTAAAACTCAACGCGGGCTTGCGCTACGATCAGCATTATCAATTTGGCGACACGATAAATCCCCGCGTCGGACTGATCTGGCAGCCGATTGAACCAACAGTATTCAAGCTGCTGTATGGGCAGGCCTTTCGCGCGCCTAATGCGTATGAATCGTATTATTCCGGCACTGGTTCGGAAGCGAACTTGAGTTTGCGTCCGGAAAAAATCAGCACTTACGAATTCGTTTACGAACAGAAGCTGCCGTATCGCGTCAATCTCTCGGCCTCGACCTATTACTATCACATCAAGGATTTAATTGATCAGCAACTGGACCCCGGCAACGGACTGATCGTTTATCAGAATGTCCGGGACGTGGATGCGCTGGGGCTTGAATTTGAATTGCAACGGCGTTTGGAAAGCGGCTTTGAAATCCGGGTGAGTTATACGCTTCAACGCAGTGTGGACGCCGCCAATCATCAGGAGTTAAGCAGTTCGCCGCGGCATTTATTAAAAGGTAATATTGCCATCCCGCTGTATCAGGACAAGGTCATGTTGGGATTGGAGGCGCAATACAATACGGATATCTGGACGCTGCAAGGCAATCGTCTCGGCGGCCCCCTGCTGGTGAACGCCACTTTGTTCACGCAAAAACTGGTGAAAGGCTGGGAGCTGTCGGCGAGTCTCTATAACGTGCTCGGTTACCGCTATAGTTACCTGGGCGGGGCCGAACATACGATGGACTCCATCCCGCAAGATGGCCGGTCGTTCCGGGTCAAAGTCACGTATCGGTTCTGAATGATCAACTCATGAGAAAGTATCTGATCATTCTAATGTTTGCGGGGGTCTTCTTGACGGGAGGCGTCTCGGCAGGCACGGCTACGCTCAGCGAGTATCAGGTCAAAGCTGCGTTTTTATACAATTTTATCAAATTCATCGAATGGCCCAACGATGCTTTTATGTCCGTCCGGCAACCCATCACCGTGGCGATCTGTGGACGTGATCCGTTCGGCGGTTATCTGGCGGAAATTATCAAAAACGAGCCCGTGCAAGGACGTCGGATTGAAGTCATTCGCGCAACCGCCGACCAATTGCCGGAACGATGCCAATTAATCTTTGTCAGCAGTTCGGAAAAAGCGCGTCTGTCACAAATCATTACCAGCATTGGCACCCGCCACATTGTAACGGTTAGTGAACTGGAAGAGTTTTGCGAAGCTGGTGGCGCCATTAACTTCAGAGTCGAGGAAAGCAAAATCCGCTTCGAAATCAACCCGGATGTCATCGAAAACGCCGGGGTAAGAATTAATTCCAAACTGCTTCGGCTCGCGCGCATTGTGCATACGCGGGAAACCCCGGAATAAAGAAATTGAAGCGCGGGATGGAGTAATCTGCGTTTTCAACGGGCAACAGGCACTTCAAACAGAATCAAATTCCCGGCCGACGAACGTTTCACAATTTTATAAGCATGGTAATACGGCGCCCGCAGAGCGGTGATCATTGGAGCCGTATTCGTCGAAATTAAAACGTAGCGGAATTCATTTGTTGAGGACGACGACGCCTTCTGTGAAGGACGCAAAGAATGAAATTCATCGGCATAAGTGCGGTGTGTCAAAACCGACAACAACAAGACCGGCACATCACCCCCGGCCGCAATTTTTTCATCCTTCGAAAGATGATCTATGATCCAGGCTGCCAGTTCTTCCGCCTCACCCAAATGACTGCGACTCTCCAGCAACCGTTTCGTTGACTGCACGAACCGCACACTGCAAACCAGCGAAATCAGCAGGAAACCTGTTCCCCATACTACGAGCGATTTTCTAACCGCAGACGAAAGAAAAATAGAACGTGCTCCAAGCCACGCATACCCAAGCATCAAAGGCAGCACCGGAAACAACCCGCGTTCGCCCACCCAAAAAGGGTAAACTACCAGTTGCAGCAGATAAGCACACAGAACCAACGCCAGCACGCGTTGCGTCATTTCCTTCGCCCGCACCATTCCCAACACCGTTTCCGTCCTGCTCGCTCTGCTCGGCCTCTGGCTGCGCGGCCTGGACGGCCAGGTTCTCGCCGGGCTCGCCATGGGCGGCATCGTCTTCGTGCCCGTGCAGGCACCACTGGTGCGGTCTTGGGAACCTCGCGACATCCGATCGCCCCGTAGCGCCGCC
>JBEHZA010000428.1:0-4804 GCA_048497895.1 Verrucomicrobiota bacterium | reverse complement strand
GGGGAATGGCGCAAAACCTGAACGAGTTTCTACCGGGCGAAACGCTTTTTCAGTTCAGTAATTTCTACTTCTACTTCTTCACCGAGCACGACGAAGGGGACGAAGACGACTAATTCAGCAAGTCTCGCCACGCCTTCACCGCCAAAGGCGATGTCGATAATGGTCACCGTGATATGGTCGCCCAGCTTTAAAGGCAACGGTTGTTCTGTTTCAGTTGTCATCAGATTTTCCAGCATACGGAAAGGTGCGGTGTGGATAAACTATTTATTTGCCGGATTGCAAGTGTTGAGAAAAATAAAAAAGCCGCCATTTCAGGGAAATGGCGGCCGGATGGAAGCGGCTAAAGACTATTTCTCGTGAGGGACTTGAGCGTAATGAAGACGGAGGATATCAACTCCAAAATCATTCTCGAAGTCGCGCCAAACGGCATGCACGTGATTGGCGTCGTTTTGAGTGTTGTCATACTCCAGGAGGAAGGTAGGGCCTTGAACGCGGTAGTAGTGGCCATCGCCTAATTCCAGTCCGCCAGCCCAGGCAAAGAGGATTTTATCGAAACCGGCCTTTTCGATCTTGGCCAGATCCTGATCAGCAATTTCCGGACGGCAACGATACAAGTACTGTTTGATCAGCTTGAGCAGTTGCGCTTTTTGATCAGCGTTGAGTTTGGCATAAGGAACCCCAACGGAATCGAGGGCTTTGACCTTTTTCTCGGCCAGAGTGATGACGTCTTTTGGCGCTTTCACATCGATCAATGCCAGTTTGGACAAATCCGGGCTCAGCGACTTAATCAATTGCCGGCCTAAATCTTCCTCGACGCCGAGCACGCGCAAGCCTTTGCGGGGGCCAGTCCTGACTTCAGCCGGATTGGTGCCCATGAAGGAGGGAGTGGCGGAAACTTCATGGCCATCCACGATGGTGAAATTCTGGGAGAGATGATGGCCTTCTACGCGCCAACCCCAGGCGCCTTTGGGGCCGGGCTTACCGAAAATCGTCAGGTAGTAACGTTCCGGGTCGCGCGTAGGCCCGGGCGGAACTTTGTTTTTTTCCAGCTCATGAAGAATATCTTCAAGGCTCATAATGGTCATAGCTTGGCCGTAGCCGCGCTGGCTGAGCCCGGAAGCGAGCAGGGCATGCGCCAGATTGCGCTGGGCTGGGGTCATATCTTTAAACTGAAGTCCCTTACGATCGTTCTTAGGGATAAAATGCCAGTTCAAGCGTTCGTCGCTCTTTACTTCGTAAACGGCCACGGCACGTTGTTCATCGGTGAGAGCCGTCAGAAAATTGTTGGCGGCATTCGCCATTTCTTCCATGCCAGCCTGGAGGCGCAGGGGCAGCAATAAGGCAGCCAGCAGAGCCAGTGATAAAAGACGCGCTGATACTTGTGCCGCTGAAAATAAGCGGCGGCGGGAGACGGGTAAAACGGTGTTCATGTGAGTAAAAATTTGCCGGACTGGCTGGCCAAAGCAATGCAAATTTTCATTTAGCAGGAACTGATTACTGGTCATTTCTTTTTTCGCTGCTATGATTGGACGTATCACACGGGCGTGATCGACACGGAGAGTGCTCAGGCCGCTTCATTTCACTGAGCAAAAAAAACATCTAGGGTGGAGTATGACATGGTCCTTTGAGAATAAAATCAGAGCGGGGTTTGTAATGGTGGCGCTGCTTTTAGTGATCGCGCTGACAATCATGGGTTACAACTTTGCGCAGTTGAAGGAGGCAAATGATCTGGTGACCCACACGGAGCAGGTGAAAAGTTCGTTAAATGGCTTACGGGTTACCTTGCTGGAAATTCAAGTCAGTATGCGGGACTTTTCACGAAACCGGAGTGAAACCTTATTCCGCACTTATCAGGACAATATTGCCAGCGGTGAACGTCAAATTCAGCAAATCCGCCGTCTGGTATCGGACAATGCCGAGCAATTACGGCGGATGGACGAATTGCAATTATTGTTGCAGCAGGACCTGGTTTTCCGGACACGGGTAATAAATCTGGCCCGGCTGGAAGGTTCTCAGGCGGCGGAACGCTTGATTGATAGCCAGGAAGGGACGCAGACGATGGCCAGGGTGCAGGCCAAGATTAAGGAGATGTTGAATACGGAAGAAAAACTGCTTTCTGTGCGGGTAACCGATTCATTTGCTTTCGACCGGCTGGCCCGCGGCACGCTGGCTTTTTTAAGCGGACTGGTAATAGTGCTGCTGTTCTCCGGTGCGCTGCTGATCCAAAGACAGTTCGCGGAACGTCGCCAGCGGGAAGCCGCTACAGAGCAGGCCCGGCTTTATGCCGAAAGCATTGTCGAATCATTACGGGAACCTTTGCTGGTGCTTACTTCAACCTTGCGGGTGCGTTCGGCCAATGGCGCATTTTACCGCGTGTTTCAATGCCGCCCGGAAGACACCAAAGATCGGTTAATTTATCAGGTGAGCAATGAAGAGTGGGATTTGCCACCGTTACGCGACCTATTGGAGAATGTGCTGCCGAAGGTAACGGAAGTGAATGATTTTGAATTGGCGCACACGTTTCCACGCACCGGCTATCGGGTGATGCTGATTAATGTGCGTAAAATCCGCCGGCCGGAAAACGCTGAAGTGCTGATTCTGCTCGTGATGGAAGATATTACGGAACGAAAGCTTTCCGAAATCGAACTGCGCAAATTGAACTCGGATTTAAATAAGCGCAGTTCGGAGCTGGCGGCGATCAATCGGGAATTGGAGGCGTTCAGTTACTCGGTTTCGCATGATTTGCGGGCTCCGATCCGGCATGTGGCCGGTTATATCGATCTCTTGAGACGCGCGTTGGGCAATACGCTGGAGGGCGCGGCCGTGCGTTACTTGAAAAACATTGGAGATTCGGCGCGACATATGGGAACGCTGGTGGATGAACTGCTCGCTTTTTCCCGGATGGGGCGGCAGGAGATGCGCCAGTCGCCTGTGAATTTGAACGAATTGATTGATGATTTATTGGGCCGGGAATTGCACGCTGATACTCAGGGACGGGTGATTCACTGGAAAGTCGAGACTCTGCCGTTAGTCCGGGCTGATGCCGCCATGGTGCGCCTGGCGTTAATGAATCTGCTTTCCAATGCGTTGAAGTACAGCCGGACCCGCAGTGAAGCCCGGATCGAAATTGGCAGTCAGCCGGGAACGGGTGGTCAAAAGGTGATCTATGTGCGCGACAATGGAGTCGGTTTTGACATGGGTTACATCGATAAACTCTTTGGCGTTTTTCAACGGCTGCATCGGGCAGAGGAATTTGAGGGAACAGGAATTGGTCTGGCAAATGTTCGCCGCATTATTGACCGGCATGGCGGGAGAGTTTGGGCGGAAAGTGTTTTGGGTGAAGGAGCCGTTTTTTATTTTTCTTTGTCCGCCGTGGTGGTTTGAATTTACTTTTGGAAAAAACTCTGCCAGATTCACTGAAGGGTGGGGAGACTCTGGCGAAGTGTTATAGCTGTATCTTACCGGGGCCGGTTGGAAGATTGGGGTGTTTAACGAAATAGAAACAAATGTCCGCTTTGAAACGCATTTTATTGGCCGAAGATAATCCATTGGATGTTGAATTGTCGCTGGCTGCCTTTGAGGAAATCCGGCTGGCAAACATGGTGGACGTAGTGCGTGATGGAGTAGAGGTATTGGATTACCTGCATCGTCGTGGTGCGTTCAAGGACCGGGTTTCCGGTCCGCCGGTGGTCGTGTTACTGGATCTTAAAATGCCCCGGATTGATGGTTTAGAGGTGCTGCGGGAAATGCGGGCCGACCCCGAGTTGGCCAAAATACCCGTCGTGATGCTGACCTCTTCCCGGGAGGAAAAGGATGTGGTAACCAGCTATTCATTAGGCATAAACGCCTACGTGGTTAAACCGATAGATTTTACACAGTTCGCTTCTGCAGTCAGGCAAATCGGGGCTTTTTGGGCTGTTTTGAATGAAACACCGCCGCCTACGCGTTCTGGCACGAATAATGCCTCCAACGGCTAGGAATCTGGTGTAAGCCAGACGAAGTTTCGCTGTTGAGTAACGGCGCGGTTTTTCAGGATTTAAGCTGTAGGGATTTTGTCGTATTATGGATTGCCTTCGTATTCTTCATCTGGAAGACGATCCTCTGGATGCAGAGCTGATTCGGTTGCGTCTGCAGGAGGATGGGTTGAAGTGTGAAATCAAGCTGGTGGATAACCACGCGGCGTTTTCAAGTGCTCTGGAAGCGGAAGCCTTCGATTTAATTCTGGCGGATTCAGCCGTTCCCGGTTTTGGCGGTGGCGATGGAGCTTCGCTGACTATCGCCCGGGACCGGGGAGCACTATGTCCGTTTATTTTCGTTTCCGGCACTATTGGCGAGGAGAAGGCGGTGGATTTTCTCAAACGCGGAGCCACTGACTACGTGTTGAAAGACCATTTAAACCGGCTGACTCCGACGGTGAAACGGGCCTTGGAAGAATATCAGGAACGATACCGGCGAAAGCTGGCGGAGGAGCGATCGAATTTGCTGCTCGGGTTGGTCAATCAGAGCAATGACGCTTTTTTTGTGATTGCGCCTGATGATGGGCGGATTCTGCATTCAAACGATCAGGTTTGCCATTGCACGGGATATAAAGGGGATGAATTGCTCAAGCTGCGATTTGGCGAGGTTTGTGGCGGGAGTTTTCTTGCCAACTGGCAGGAACAATTAGAGCGGCTGCGGGCCAATGGCTCACTGGTCATGGAGTCAGTGCTTTGCCGCCGTGATGGGACGCGATTCCCGGTAGAGATCAACGTAAAATATGTCCGTCATGAGCGGCAGGATTATCTCGTGGCAGTCGTGCGGGATG
>JBEHZA010000427.1:0-4813 GCA_048497895.1 Verrucomicrobiota bacterium | reverse complement strand
AATCAGTCTTGTGATGCACCTGTCCCTGCCAGCGTTGCCAATCCAAATCGTCCTTCGTGCACCACGGCTGAATGGTGTAGTTCCATTCGCCTTTGTCGTTATTGCGCATGTAGGAATCCTGCGCGAGCACAAGTTGACCAAGCTTGCCCGCCCGGATCAATTCCGCCGCTTTATGCCAGCGGGCATCGGAACAAATCTGGGAACCGACCTGAAGCACCTTGCCCGTGCGGCTCACCGTGTCTTGAATACCAAACACTTCACCGAGATAACGCGTGATCGGCTTTTCTACGTAAACATGCTTGCCCGCGTTCATCGCATCGATGGCGACTGGCGCATGCCAGTGATCCACCGTGGCAATCGTTACAGCATCAATATCTTTTCGCTCCAGCAATTTCCGGTGGTCACTGAAACCTTCCACTTTCGCGTCCGGATTATCCTTTTGGATGTAATCCTTCGCGAAACCAATGCGGTATTTCGAGAGATCGCAAACCGCCACCTGAACGATGTTGTTTTCGTTGGCGTGCTCCTTCTGACTCCGCACATGGGCCATGCCTTGATTGCCCACGCCCACATAGCCAACGATGATCCGGTCGTTCGCGCCAATGACGCGGCCCGGTGAAGGCGCCTGATTCTGCCCGTAAACCGGGGTTTTAAAGGGATTCGTAACCGCTGCAACAGCCGCGACGGTGGCGGCCTTTTTGATGAAATTCCGACGGGTATCCACGCCGGCCAATGGTTTATTCTGGTTTTGATCCATAAAATATCCGTTGCTCGTGTTGAGAAGTGATTGCGCCACACTAACGCAATCTCTCCAGCGGTCAACCTTGAACATAGGTTGACCGCTTCTCTGCTACGCGATGATTCAGACGTAAATCAGCGGCAGTTTATTTATGAAAGATCAGGTTGGTTTGCGAGTGCTCCAAAAAGCCGTTGAAAATTCTGCTCCACCTGCGAAACCACCCCTTCAACCGGTTCTCCCAGCACTTCGGCCGCAAAATCGTAAACCGCACGGATATTCGCCGGATGATTGACCGGCTTTCCGGTTTGCGCCTCGCTCAAGGGATAGCGATTGCGCGCTTCGGGCAGGGATTGGTCCGGGGCATCCGTTTCGATCAGCAATCGCTCAGGCGGCACGTGCCGAAACGTTTCGCGTTGCCGCTCCTTTCGTTCGTGCGCAAAATAACCGGGCAATGAAAAATAGGCGCCCAGCTTCGCCAGCGGTTTGACCATTTCTTGCGGTCCTCCGTAGGAGTGCAGCACAAAGCCGCACGTGGGCAACGGCTCTTCCCGCAGCAGGTCATACAGCCGCCCCCACGCTTGCAAGCAATGAATACTCACCGGCAATTGTCGTTCCGCCGCCAAACGCAATTGCCAGATAAAGGTTTCCTCCTGCTGTGGAAGATCCAACCCCTCTTTCCACCGATCCAAGCCAATCTCTCCGATCGCGGATGGAATCGAATCCAAATAATGCACCAGGTTCCGTTGCCAATCCGCCGTACGTTCCGCCACATACCAGGGATGATAACCGAATGAAGGCAAAACCTGTGGATATTGCCGGGCTAACGCCAGCACTTCCGGCCAATCAGATTCACACGCGCCGTTCACGACCATTTTAATCACTCCCTCGTTCACCGCTGCCTGCATCAGGAAGGCACGGTTATCCGCCAGCCGGTCATCCTGCAAATGATTATGCGCATCGTAGAGGTGCATGGATCGCCACGTTATCTCTCTGTTTTCAAAAGATATTATTCAAACACCGCCAGGATACCATCACCAAGAGGTTCTTTGCGAGCCGCATCCATCATCACCTGACGGAAGAGGTGGATAGACAATTATTGCGTTGCGAACGCCAAATAACGGTAAGCAGCTTTTTTCCACGCTTTATACTTTTCCACTGTGCGATGCGCTCGAATTTAACGAAAACGGCAAACCGCAGGGATTCTCAGGGGCTGGATGCAACTCAATCTCCTACTCTGACCTTCCGGTTCGCTGCCCGCGCGTGGCCGCAATAATATGATGACTGATACCCGTTTCGTGGTCCACCGGATTGTGCTGACCTATGCCTTTTTCTCCAGCCTTTGGATCATCACTTCCGATTGGTTAATCACCACCTTGATGAATCTGCCATCCAAAGAAATGGACCTGCATATTTCAAAAGGTCTGCTGTTCGTGGGGGCCACCAGTTTATTATTATATACGTTGTTGAGACGCGCCTTGGTTCGACAGGAAGCAACAGAAGACAAATTGCGCGAAAGCGAACATAAATACCGGCAACTCGTGGAAAGCGCGGGTGACGGTATCTTCAATATCGATTCCGAAACGCGTATCCTGTTCGCCAATTCCGCCGGCTGCGTCCTGCTCGGGTGTTCCGAGGCTGAAGCCCGGCAAATGAAGATGTCCGACACCTATTTGCCCGAAGATCTGCCCTTAATCAAAGCCGGGATGGAAAATGCCCGCCAGGGGCAAAAAATTCGCTTCGAACGGACATTGAAACGCAAGAATGGTGAGCGGATCATCGTAGAAATCTCTTACGTAATGCTCGCCGATGGAAATTTTCAAGGCATCGTCCGCGACGTCACCGAAAGAAAAGCCATCGAAGAAAAATTGCACGTCAGTGAAACTAAATACCGTCAGTTGGTCGAGCACGCTTCGGACGGCATCTTCATCATGGATAATGAATTCCGGATCTTGTTCGTCAACCCGGCCGGCTGCGCCATGTTAGGTTGTTCCCGGGAAGCAGCTCTTCAGGTGAATGGCCGTGACACTTATCCACCAGAAGATGTGGCGTGGGCCGACAAACGCATGGAAGCCGTTCGCCGGGGCCGGACCATTCGCTTTGAACGCGATTTCAAACGCCAGGACGGCAGCATCTTTCCGGCTGAAGTCTGCATTTTCTCATTGGAAGATGGTAATTTTCAAGGCTCAGTCCGCGATATTACCGAACGCAAGCAGGCCGAAGCGGCGTTGCGTGAAAATGAAGACCGGCTGAAACTGGTCATTGATGCCAGCAATGATGGTTTCTGGGATTGGGATGTAAGCGCCGGAACCGTTTTACGCAGCCGCCGGGCGTTGGAGATTTTAGGCCATCCCGAAGCTGGATTGGCGGCACGGGAAGGAGCCTGGGAAGCGCGCCTCCATCCGGAAGACCGGGACCGGGTGATCGAGGCACTAGAGAACTGTCTGGACGCGAAACGTCCGGATTTACAGTTGGAATACCGCTTCCAAAGCGCTTCCGGTCTCTGGAAATATGTCCTGGACCGCGCCAAAGTGGTCCGTCGCGATCCTCATGGCCGCCCTTTGCGCATGGTCGGCGTGATTACGGACGTAGGCGAATACAAACAACGTGAGCAAGCCCAACAAAAACTCAATCGCGCGCTGGATGTGCTCAGCCGGGGCAACGGAGCCGTGGTGCGCGCAAAATCAGAAACCAAATTACTGTACGAGGTTTGCCGCATTCTGGTGGGCGTGGGCGGTTACCGGCTCGCCTGGATCGGCTATGCTCAAAACGACGCCCAGCAAACCATTACCCCCGTCGCGTACGATGGGAAAGGCGCCAGTTACGCCGCCGGTTTTCATCACTCCTGGGCGGAACACTCCGCTCAAGGATCAGGTTTGGGCGGCGAATGTATCCGCACCGGCAAACCGGTTATTTCAAAGCATCTAACCAAAGACGCACAGTTTCTTCCCTGGCGTGAAGCCGCCCTTCAACACGGCTTCAGTTCCAGCATGGCTTTGCCGCTGATGGCTGATGAAAAAACCTTTGGTCAATTAACGATTTACTCCGCTGCCGACGATGCCTTTGACGCCGCAGAAGTGAAACTGCTGGAAGAACTGGCTGCCGATTTAAGTCACGGCATCCAGGCCCTGCGCCTGCAAAACGAGCAGATTTGCACCGCCAATGCCCTCAAAGACAATGAAATCAGGCAAAAAGCCATTCTAGACAATATTCCCGACATCGCCTGGGTGAAAGATCGTGGCAGTAACTACGTCGTCGGCAACAGCGCTTATGCGGCGGCCCTTAAGATCCGCGCCGAGACTTTTCCCGGTCGGAATGATTTCGAGTTTTACCCCCGCGAACTGGCCGAACGTTACCGGGCAGACGATCAGGATGTCATCACCTCTGGACGCTCGAAGCGGATGGAGGAACCATTCATTGATGCCGCGGGGAATCAGACCTGGATCGAAACGATCAAAACACCGTTGTTCAATCAGGCGGGCGAAATCGTCGGCACCACTGGCATCGCGCGGGATATCACTGAGCGCCGTAAGTTTGAAGAACGGTTACATCTTCAAAGCACTGCACTCGAAGCCGCCGCCAATGCGATCGTGATTACGGACCGGAAAGGAAACATCCAATGGGTCAACCAGGCCTTTTCCAAAATGACCGGCTATGCCAGCCAGGAGGTTATCGGCCACAACCCGCGCCTGCTCAAATCCGGCTTGATGCCGAAATCATTCTACGAGCAACTGTGGCGCACCATTAATGCCGGCCAGGTCTGGACCGGCGAATTCATCAACCGTCACAAAAGCGGAACGCTCTATTATGAAGATCAGACCATCACCCCGGTGCAAAACTCCGCGGGAGAAATCACTCATTTCATCGGCATCAAGCAGGACATTTCCACGCGCAAACAAGCAGGCGAAAAAATCCGTGAACAAGCCCAACTGCTCGACCTCGCCCACGATGCCATTCTCGTGACAGATTTTAATTATCAAATCCTTTTTTGGAACCAGGGGGCGGAACGGCTCTACGGCTGGCTGGGGCCTCCTCCTGCCGATCCCCCCCGCGCTCGTACGGCCGCGACCACCGATC
>JBEHZA010000426.1:0-4814 GCA_048497895.1 Verrucomicrobiota bacterium | reverse complement strand
AAAACCTAAGTTCCTTGGCAACCAAAACGAAAGTTCTTTTTTCGTTGGAATCTGCGACCGGGGACGGTCGCTGTCCGATGAAGGGCTTCTGCGGGCTTGTCACCGTTGCTTGGAGGCGGGTATCTTGTGCGGCATATTGGTTCGTTTAAATTAAAATTTTATTCATGAGTGTTCGCGTTCGTTTTGCACCGAGTCCGACCGGTTATTTGCACATCGGCGGCGCCCGCACGGCGTTGTTCAATTGGCTGTACGCCCGCCACTGCGATGGCACGTTCGTTTTGCGCATTGAAGACACGGATGCCGCGCGCAACTCCCAGGAAGCCGTTGATGTCATTTTGAGCGGCTTGCGGTGGCTCGGCCTGGATTGGGATGAAGGCCCGCAAACCGGTGACGCCAATGGCCCCAGCAAAGGCGACCACGGTCCATATTTCCAATCACAACGCAAAGAAATCTATCAGCAACGCGTCCGCGAATTGCTGGATAAAAATCTGGCCTACGAACATGAAGGCGCGGTCAAGTTCCGCATGCAGCGTGAGGCGATCGTTATTCCTGACATTATCATTGGTGATGTCCGCCGGGAATTGACCGATCGTGAAGAACTCTCGCCGGATTTCGTCATTGTCCGTTCCGATGGGCAACCGGTCTTTCATCTGGTCAACGTGATTGATGATCTGGAAATGCGGATCACGCACGTCATTCGTGGCGAGGATCATCTTTCCAATACCGCCAAGCACATTGCGCTCTTTCGCGCCTTTGGCGTAGAACCGCCGAAGTATGCCCATATTCCGCTGATTTTAAATGGCGACGGAACGAAAATGAGCAAACGCGATCAGGGCGCTTCCCTGAGCAGTTATCAAACTGAAGGCTTCACACCGGAAGCTGTGGTGAATTATCTCAGCCTGCTCGGCTGGTCGCCTAAGGATAATCGCGAAGTGTTGCCCATTGCGGAAATTGTCGAACGCTTTGATCTGCCGCAGATTCACCGCAACAACGCGCGCTTTGATGCCGCCAAGCTGCAATGGCTGAATTTTGAGTATATCAAAGTCATGAGTGGAGACCGCTTTGACGCCGCTTGCGTGGCGGCTTTGAACCAAGCGGGCGTGTCCACGGATGGCTTCTCTCCGGCCTATATCAGCGCCGCGCTGGCCACCTGCCGCGAGAAGATCAAGCAGTTCACCGACATTACGGGCGTCGCCAGATTCTATTTCCTCGACGAAGTCGTTTACGATGCCGAAGCCGTCAAAAAAGATTTCACGCTGGAAAACAAACCCCGCGTGCAACGCTTGCGCGAGGTGCTGGCCGCGCTGGAGAATTTCAACGCGGAAACAATTCAGGCCTCGTTTAAGAGCACAGCCACGGAGTTAGGTGTCAAAGTGGGTGTGCTGGTGCATCCCACCCGGCTGGCCTGCACGGGCAGCACGATCGGCCCCAGCTTGTACCACCTGATGGATGTCCTCGGCAAAGAACGCGTCCTGAAACGCCTGGACCGCGCGCTGGCTGTAATGGGGTGAAAACCCTTCGTTTTGTAACAAAAAAGAATGTTCTTAAGCGGGTATCCGTGGCAAGACACTTCCTGTCGTGGACATCAGCCCCATAAAACCTCCCGGTTTTCGCGAAGCCTTTCGCTTCTGGCTGAAACTGGGGTTCATCAGCTTTGGCGGACCCAGCGGGCAAATCGCCATCATGCACGCCGAGCTGGTGGAAAAACGCCGCTGGCTGAGCGAGGCGCGCTTTCTGCATGCGCTTAACTTCTGCATGCTGCTGCCCGGACCAGAAGCCACGCAATTGGCCATATACACCGGCTGGCTGTTGCATCGCACGTGGGGCGGCCTGATGGCCGGTAGTTTATTTGTCCTGCCCTCCGCCTTCATTCTGTGGGGACTGAGTTTAATCTACGTTCAATTCGGTCAACTGCTTTGGGTCACGGCAATTTTTGAAGGCTTGAAACCGGCCGTGCTGGCCATCGTCGCCGCCGCGACACTGCGCCTCGGCCAACGTGCCTTGAAAAATGAAGTGCTATGGGGATTGGCCGCGCTCTCGTTCGTTGCCTTGTTTATTTTCAAAGTCCCCTTTCCGTTCGTCATCGTTAGCGCCGCCCTTATCGGCTGGGTGGGAGGCAAAATATGGAAAGCCAAATTCGTCCTGACTGATCCGGCCAATACGGATGCAAACTTGAGTGTCATCAACGACACCGATACCTCTCCGGCCCACCCCCAACCCACTTTGGCCCGCGCGCTCAAAGTAATATTCGTGAGTCTGATTTTGTGGTGGTTGCCGGTATTCCTCATCGGCGGCTGGCTGGGCCAGAACCATACCTTGTTTCGTGAAGGGATCTTTTTTAGCCAGGCAGCCATGGTCACCTTTGGCGGAGCTTATGCCGTATTGCCGTACGTTTCGCAACAGGCGGTGGAACAATTCCATTGGCTCAGCGCCGGACAAATGCTGGATGGACTCGGATTGGCGGAAACCACACCCGGCCCATTGATCATGGTGCTGCAATTCGTCGGTTTTCTCGGCGGCTGGCAACACCCCGGCAATCTGTCGCCGCTGCTGGCGGCAACCCTTGGCGCCTGCATCACCACGTGGACGACTTTTGTGCCGTGTTTCCTCTGGATCTTTCTGAGTGCGCCGCACCTGGAACAAATGCGCGGTCAACGCTCTTTGACAACTGCGCTTACGGCGGTAACCGCGGCTGTAGTGGGAGTGATTTTAAATCTGGCCGTATGGTTCGGACTGCAAGTGCTGTGGCCAACCCCATCGGGAGTAGATTGGTTTGCGCTTACAATCGCCTGCATAACGTTTATCGGCCTGTATAAATGGCGCTGGGAAATCATCCCGGTTGTGAGTGGAGCCGGTGCATTGGGATTAATCCATCATCTGCTCCTGCGCGCGCATTAACGCAACTCCATGATCCAGCCAGAAAGTTTGACCACGCGGAGGTTTCGCCCCACATTGGAACGGAGTCCGCATGACGACCGCCAATAAAATCACTATTTTCCGTATTCTGCTGGTGCCCTTTTTTGTCGTGCAGGTGCTGATCTATGCTGAAAGCGGCAACGAAATCCATCGCTGGCTGGCGTTATTCTCCTTCGGACTGGCAACATTGAGTGACGCTCTCGATGGCTACATCGCCCGACGATATAATCAACGCAGCACGTTGGGAACGTATCTCGACCCGATGGCGGACAAGATCCTGCTCGTCTCCGGCGTGGTTTTATTCAGCCTGAATAACGAGCCTTATTTTGCCCGCATGCCGCTGTGGCTGACGGTCACGATTATCAGCCGCGATTTGCTGGTGAGTATCGGCATCGGCGTGGTGCATTACGCTTGCGGAAAAGTATCCGTGAAGCCCCGGCTGACCGGCAAGGCCGCCACCGTCTGCCAGATGATTATTATTCTTTGGACCCTGTTGCAGTGGGATCGGGAAATCCTCTTTTCCTGGTGGTTAACCGCGGCAGTGCTCACTGGCGTATCCGGCTTCTACTACGTCTTCGACGGTGTGAAACAATTGAACGCCAGCCCCACCAGCGGACCAACGCCCGATCAGGGCAAATAACCCGTTTCTATTTCGGAGCCAACCGCCGGGCCAGTTCCAACGCCTTTTGCGCCGCCTGATGAAAGCGGTTTTGTTCCAACTCAGTGCGATAGACCAGCCAGGTAAAATGAGGTTCGCGGGGAAATTTGTCCGCCAGATTATAAAGCAAGGCCACTTCCCGTTGCGCGGCAGGCAATTGATACATTTTGTCCGCCAACTGCTGCGCCACCAGTCCGTTGTCCGGATGCGCTTTCCAATCCGCGAGCAATTTCTCCAACGAAGTCGAGACGGGTAAAACTACCATCATCGCCTTGCCATCGGGATGATTAAACCAAACCGATTCCGCGTAACGGATCGCCTGCGGATAATCTTCCGTTTGAAAGGCAGCTTCAGCCAGCGCCAGCCGTTCCCGGTTGGTCGTCGGGACAGTGGGCAGCAGAGCCACGGCCAGGTCCGGTCTTTTGGACTCCAGCAATTTTCCGGCGAGCAGCACTTTATCCACCCGGTTGGTGAGCCGTTGGAAAGCCTGAGCGGCCAGAGGTTGCAAGCTGTTCCCTAACGCAAATTCACCCAGCGTCATCAGACCGTTAAGCGTATCCGGCGTTAATTCCCAGAGCGCTCCCGTGTCGTGTTTCAGTTGCCAGGAGATTTGCAGAATGTCCATTTGCGGAGCATTGCCCGCCGCGGAAGCCGCCAGCAAAAATTCCGCCGCCGCAGTCGGATTCCAATTCACATAATGCCGCGCGAAACGCAACGGAATCTGCCCTTGCAACGGATTCAATCGAAGCACTTCATGGGCCTCGGCCAACGCCTGCACCGAGTTCGTTGAAAACGCAATATCCAGCCACGCACGCTCCAAACGGAGTTGCCAATCCAACGGCGCCCGTTGAATCGCCTGATTCAATTCCACCCGCGTCCGGCTCACTGCTTGCAACTGCTCATTCCGCACCTGACGCAGTAATTCACTCCGTTTGCGGCTGCTCGAATTCTCCGCCATCGCCGCCATCCGGTCGGACCGTTCCCGGTTGGTCAGCAATTGCACCTCGGCCCGGGTCAGCGCAATTTGTCGCTCCACGGACCACGGCCAAAGCTGAAGCGATTGTTGCAACTTCTCCACGCCGCTTTCATTAACGTTCTTTTCCACTTTGGCCACCGCGGATTGCCAGTGTAAAAAAGCAGCGCCTTGCAACCCGGCCGCTAATCCGAGCGCCAGCGCCCACAGTAAATTGAATGCCATTCGCGGCGGTGTTAGGACTGCCAACTGCGCCGCGAATGGCAT
>JBEHZA010000425.1:0-4815 GCA_048497895.1 Verrucomicrobiota bacterium | reverse complement strand
TCCCAATTTTCTTAACGGTCGGATAACCTGCTTTGACACGTTCCAAATCCGCCAGCAACGCATCGTAATCCGGATAACGGTCCTCCGGTTTCTTCGCGCTCATTTGACGAACCAGCTCCTCCACGGCCTCCGGCAAGTCGGTGCCCAACTCCGCTCCGCTGGGCAACGGTCGGCTGGCATGAGCGAGAACCACCGAAAACGCCGAAGAACCTTCAAACGGACGTTTGCCCGTGAGCAAATAAAGCAGCGTAATGCCGAGCGAATATATATCTGATCGATGATCCACCCGGCGTGCATCATCCGCTTGTTCCGGGGAAAGAAAATGCGGCGAGCCAATGCCCACGCCGGTGGCGGTCACTTCCGTATCGTCATTTAAATTCTTGGCCAAACCCAAATCCGAAACCTTCACACGGCCATCGGAAGTGATCATCAGGTTGGCGGGCTTAATATCCCGGTGAATGATCGATTTGGCACACGCTGCCTTTAATGCCTGAGCGGCCTGCTCGACCACCGCCAACCCCTCGGAAATGGATAATTTTCCGTGGCGTTGGACATACATGGAAAGATCTTCACCCTGGATCAATTCCATCACCAAATAATAACGCCCGCCCACGCAGCCATAATCAAATACCTGAACCAGATTAGGATGATTCAAAGCGGCGGCCGATTTGGCCTCCCGTTCAAAGCGATGAAGAAATTCCGGCTGCGCTTCAAAACGGGAATTGAGCACCTTGAGCGCGACATTGCGTTCAAGCTTGATCTGAACCGCTTCATAGACCTCTCCCATTCCACCCGTGGCAATCAAGCGAATCAGCCGGTAATCTCCCAGGGTTGTACCCAACAAGTTGCGCACCATCTGAGGCATTAATGGCGCTGAATCGCCCAAAGAAGACCCCGATCCGGAATCCTCTTTAGCAGGAGTAATCCTTACCGTTCCACCAGCCCCAACCACATCAGGACTCGGCTTTGTGGGATCTGTCTGGCCGGTTAACTTCTCTTCTTCCATGATCTTAGTGAGCGTCGAAATTATCTAATGTTGCATTCACGTCACACCAGTCGATGTAACCTACCAACTTCATCCCATTGCTCCAAGAAGTTTCCATGACGCAATTTAGACATCCCCCATGCCCCCATCGATAATCTCTGAAAATGAGAACAGGCCAGGGACGGCACACAATTTTACGTCCTTGACCTGTCCTTTCCGCCAACCAGCGGAAAGCCTGAAAATTGAAAACAATCATTGGGGTGCAGCGGCAACTTTGTCTGCCCCCTGCGATTCATATTGCTTTAGCGACGTATCCGTCAGGGTTTTCAAAAACAGCACGAGCGCCCGCTTATCCGCCGCACTCAACGGCAAGCCGGAATCCGGGTGTTTGGCCAAATTCGGATCGAGCGTCGCCGTCCGTTTCACGCCGGAAGTGTAATGCTCCACGACTTGTTCCAGCGTGGCAAAGCGTCCGTCATGCATGTAGGGCGCAGTGAGCGCTACGTTACGCAAGCTGGGGGTGGAAAATTTACTCCGGTCTGCTTCCCGACCGGTAACGCGCAGGCGTCCGGTATCTGAATCTGTAGAAGCAATCCCATTATTATGAAACTGAAAATCGCTGAATAGCGGCCCGCCGTGACAGTGAAAACAATCCGCTCCATACTGCCCCGTCCGCGGTTCGTATTCCGTCATGAACAATTCAAAACCGCGTTGCTCTTCAGCGCTGAGAACCACTTGTCCGCGCAAGGCTCGATCAAACTTTGCATCGTAAGAAGTAAGGGTGAGCAGATACTGCTCCAGCGCGAGCCCGAGCTTTTCTGAGGTAATCTCCGGTGAACCAAAAGCGGCCTGAAATAGCGGTGGGTAATCTGCCATGGCGGCCAGCTTGCCGGTAACGCGTTCGAGCGTTTCATCCATTTCCGTGTGATCTTGAATGGGCATCAATGCCTGCGCCCGCAATGAAGGCGCGCGACCATCCCAAAAGAAACTCGTCTTCCACGCCAGATTATAGAGCGGCATGGCATTGCGCGTGCCGACTTGACCGCGCACGCCCAAACTCCCTGCACGAGGATCAGCCAACGCCGCGTTGGACTGATGACATGACGAGCAGGAAATCGAATCATCCCGCGACAGCATCGGCTCATGAAACAGCTTTTTTCCCAGGGCGACTCTTTCTTCCAACAACGGATTGTCCCTCGGCAATTCCGGAATCGGGAAAACGCTGCTCATCGTAAAGCGGTAGGGAGTAAATTTCGCTGGCAGATAAAGCGGCTTGAGCGGTGACGCTTGCGCTATAGCCGGCACATTGGACATTACCTGGCGCACGCTAAACGCGCCGCGCAAATTGCCTGCCAACGCCGCCGAAACCGGATCACCGTCCCGCGAATGCGTGGCCACACCATCCTTTTCAAAGGATAGAGGATGCGGTGCGTTGAACAACGCAGATAAATCAAAATCCAATTGCACCCCGGCGTCGCGCGTCAAATCCAGCGGCACCGTGAGATTGATGCGGGTACGATTGGGATCGCGGGCCAGATGGAACGCATAACCTTTAAGCTCTCCCAAGCCCACGCGATAGTTACCTTCCAGAGCGAGAAAAATATATCCCCCCTGCCAACTCCAATGCAGGCCGTTTAAATTCGGATTCAGCGGATGGTCCGGCGGATACTTCTCAGGCTTGGCCGCATTCGCCGCCGGATCAGGGCCGAGATGAAACCGTAGTGACCGGTATTTTCCTGCTGTGATTCCGGTAAGATTAACCACTTCCCGATGTTGCACCGCATCCAGCCAGGCGTATTGCTCCGGCAATTCCACCCAGACACCATCGTCCCGTTCCAAGGCAAAGCCGCTCAGCAAATAACTCAAACGCGTGACGGAGAGCGTTTCTCCAGCCGTATTCTGATAGCGCAAAGAATCCAGCATCACCGGCAAACCTGAAAAACGGGGCACAATCACCAATTGCAATTCGCGGCCTGCCGCCGCCAGGCGCAATGGCATGACTGCCAATGCCAGCAGCAGGAACGTCAGCAAACGGTGGATAATCCATTTTGTCACAGCCTTAGTTTGGCAGAAAGCGCTTCAAGGTTCCAGCACGCGGTAGAATTTGAATTGGTTGGAGACACTATCATCAAACCAGATCGCTCCGTTCGAGACATTGAGTTGATTCGTCGATGAGGTCCAATTTTTCAAATCCGCACTCAATTGGACCTGGAAATTCGTGGTGTCACTTTGGATCATCGGCGTGCCATCGCTATCGGCAAAGGATATCCGCCAGGAACCATCGCCGTTTAATTTTGGCGTGGCGATGTCTTGAGCCGTACGCACCCGGACAACCGCATCGGTAGAATTTGTGGAACTAGAAGAATTGCTCACCAGCAAACGATACGTGCCACTATCCCGCCGCGTGATGCCAGTGATCGACAGCGCAGAACTGGTGCTATTCGGCAGATTGGTGCCATTCTTCTGCCACTGGTAGGTGTACGGGCCATCACCGGTAATGGTGCAAGCCAATGTAATCGTACCGCCACCGAATAACGATTGCCCCACCGGCTGGCCGGTAATTACGACTGGCACAACCACCTGTAACGCCACCACAGAACTAGTCACACTCCCACCGCCATTGGTAATGATCACACTATAGTTTCCAGCATTACCGGTCTGCAAATTCGCCAGACTCAATGTCGAATTGGTGGCGCTCGTTATATTGGCACTGTTCTTCTGCCATTGATAATAAAACGGGGCCGTGCCATCCACCGTCACACTGAAGTTTGCTGTCTGCCCTACCAACAAGGTGAGCGGTTGAGGTTGTGTCGTGACCGTCGGCGGCACGATGACAGAGATCAAAACCGTCGCACTGGTGACCGAACCGACAGCGTTGGTCACCACCACATCATACGTGCCTGCATCCGTAAGTTGAAGGTGATTAAAAACCAAAGCGATGCTGTTTGCGCCCGTAATGTTGGTGCCGTTCTTCTGCCATTGATAATGCAGAGTGGCGGTGCCGGATGCCGACACAGTCAAAGCGGCCGCGCTGCCCAATGCTGCCGAGACGGCTTTGGGTTGTGTCGTAATCGATGGCGGAGTGGCACTCGCGCCAACCGTCAAACTGGCTCCGTCCGTAATGGCATTGCCAGCTGAGTTGCTGACGATGACCACGTAGGTGCCGGTGTCGGTCGTTTGCACATTGTTGATAACAAAGGACGCATTAATCGCGCTTGGAATATTGGTGCCGTTCTTTAACCACTGATAGCTCAATGGCCCCGTTCCAGTGGCCGTGACAGTGAAGGTCACGGTAGCTCCGACACTGACGGTTTGACTGGCAGGTTCAGTGACAATCGAGGGTGCGACGACGGCGCTATTCACGGTCAGCACGGCGGTGCTGCTCGTCACACTATTGACGACGTTGCTGACAACCACGCTGTAATTGCCAGCATCCGTGCTGGTCACATTATTCAAAGTCAGCGTGCTGCTGGTAGCGCCTACCAGATTCGTGCCATTCTTCAACCATTGATACGCCGGCGTCGGCGTGCCGGTAGCAACCACGGTAAACGTCACGGTTGTCCCGGAAGAAACTATTTGCGAGACCGGTTGCGTGGTGATCGTTGGCGCGCTGTTACTGTTGTTTACGGTCAGTGAGACGGTATCGCTCGTAACGCTGCCAGCCGTATTACTGACCAGCACGCTGTAGGTGCCAGTATCGGTCGCGCTGACGCTATGCAATACGAGCGCACTACTGGTTGAGCCTACGAGATTTGTTCATGAGGACGAGCGGCACGTCGGAGACCTTCTCGTGCTCAACGGCGAGGACACGGACATGTCTCGCCTCGAAG
>JBEHZA010000424.1:0-4816 GCA_048497895.1 Verrucomicrobiota bacterium | reverse complement strand
ATCTCTACACGCATGAAGGGCACATCAGCACCGTGTTCCAATGCTATAGCCGGGCAATTGAATTGAATCCGAAAGAGCCGGTCTTCTATCAAAATCTGGCTACGAGCCTTTTCTTATACCGGAAGACAGCGAAGGAATATTTTGCAGTCGATGAGCAGCAGGTATTTGACATGGCGCTGCGTTACTACCGGAAGGCGATGATTCTGGATTCCAGCAATTACGTGCTGGCCAAGAATGTGGCGGAAACGTATTACGGCATCACGCCATTGCGCTTTGAGCCAGCGATGGCGGCCTGGGAAACAGCGCTCAAGCTGGCCAACACGGAAGTGGATCGTCAGGAAATCTATCTGCACTTTGCACGTTTGGAAATCATGGCCGGACATGCGGAGCAGGCCCAAGTGCAATTAAACCGGGTGAACCTGGCGGGCTATTCGAACATCCGGGCCGCCATTGAACGGCGCATTCAAAACCAGGAAACAACCGTCGGCAGTCCAGCGAACAAGCGCACGTAAACGACTTTCCTGCGCTGGATCATTTTTCCGGCCGCTCCCCTCACCCATCAAAAAAAATCAGGGCGCCTGTGACCAGGCGCCCCTTGCTAAGCGGGATTGGTTGTATCCCTGGGAAATTATCCGAGGAAAGCGGCGTGTACCGCTTTCATGGCGGATTCAGCTTTATCCAGACTAATCACGACGGAGATTTTGATTTCGCTGGTGGAGATCATGTTGATGTTGACGCCTTCGCCCGCGAGCGTTTCAAACATCTTGGCGGCGACGCCGGAATGACTGCGCATGCCGACACCCACGATGGAAATCTTGCCAATTTTCTCATCGGCAATGGCGTCCTGAAAACCGACTTCGGCTTTCAAGTTCTCGATCACTTTCGTGGCTTTGAGCAGGTCCGGTTTATCGAGCGTGAAGGAAAGATCAGTGGTGGGTGAACCGGCGCCATGGCTCGGCGTTTGCACGATCATATCGATATTGATCGCGGCATCGGCGATGGCCTTGAAGACGCGCGCGGCCATGCCGGGCTTATCGGGCACCGCCACGAGCGTGACTTTGGCCTGGTTCTTGTCGAGCGAGACGCCGCGAATGACGACGCCTTCCATGCTTTTCGTTTCTTCTTTCACAATCGTTCCTGGATTATCATTGAGACTAGAGCGGACTTCAAATACGACGCCAAATTTTTTGGCAAATTCCACCGAGCGGGATTGCATGACCTTGGCGCCAAGGCTGGCGAGTTCGAGCATTTCATCGTAGGAAATTTCCTCGAGCTTGCGGGCGGTGGGGACAATGCGCGGATCAGCGGTGTAAACGCCGTCCACATCGGTATAAATCTGGCAAAGATCAGCCTTGAGCGCGGCGGCGAGCGCGATGGCGGTGAGATCGGAACCGCCACGGCCCAGCGTGGTGATCTGACCTTCCGGCGTTTCGCCCTGGAAACCAGCGACGATGACAACATTGCCGGAATTCAGCAGCGCGTGGACTTTCTTGGGGGTAATATTTTGAATCTTCGCCTTGGTGTGGACGCCGTCCGTCTTGATGCCGGCTTGAGCACCGGTGAGTGAAACGGCGGGAATATCCAGGGAATGCAGCGCAATGGCGGTGAGTGCGATGGTCGTTTGCTCACCGGTGGCGAGCAGCATGTCCATTTCGCGTTCGCTGGGCAAGGGCATGAGTTCCTTGGCCATCTTGATGAGATTATCGGTGACGCCGCTCATGGCGGAGACAACGACGACAATCTGATCGCCGCGCTTGCGGTATTCCGCGACGCGACGCGCGACATTCTTAATGCGCTCCGGATTACCAACCGAAGTGCCACCGTATTTTTGAACGATTAGGGCCATAGAAAAACAGAAATCAGGAGCCAGAATCCAGAATGGGGCGGGCGTAACCCTCAAGCAGTTTGCTCACTTCTTCAAGTTGTGGCATTAATGCATGCCCGTCGCCATAGTTAAGGTCTGTGCTCAAAATTACATAATAGCGGCATTCCTCCAAGGAACCTTGAGCGATATTCAGGAACCGGGCCTTGTCGGGTTTGCCACGTTTTTTAAAACCTTCAGCGATATTTGCGGGAACGGAAATAGCCGCCCGCCGAAACTGACTCGCCAAGCCATATACTTCCCTGGACGGAAACTTTTCCGTAAACCGATAAATGGAGAGCACCAGTCGATGGGCTTTCTGCCAAACAATCAGGTCTTCAAATTTCTTCGCCGATGTCCGACGTTGAAATTCTACTGACTGCTGAATACTGGCTCCCGTATGCTGCATTACAATCCCATCACTTTCATCACGGCTTCCTTGTTGGCTTCGACCACAGTAGGTTCAAAACCGGCGGATTTGATCGCCGTGTCCGGGTCTTTCAAGCCGTGACCGGTCATCGTGGCTGTGATCACGCTACCGGCGGGAATCCTGCCTTGCTTCACGCACTTCATCAGACCGGCGAGCGGCGCGGCGGAAGCGGGTTCCACGAAAATGCCATCGGTACGGGCAATCAATTTGTAAGCGGCGATGATTTCCTCGTCCGTGACTTTATCGATCTGGCCGCTGGATTCTTTTACTGCCGTGAGCGCAGGTTGCCAGCTCGCGGGATTGCCAATGCGGATAGCTGTAGCAACCGTGTTCGGATTTGCAACGGGTTGGCCATCGACAATCGGTGAAGCCCCGGCGGCCTGGAAGCCGAACATGCGCGGCAAACGGTCCGACAACTGCAGTGAGTAATATTCTTTGTAACCCTTCCAGTAGGCGGTGATATTCCCGGCATTGCCCACGGGCAGGAAATGAAAATCAGGCGCGCGACCGAGTTGATCGCAAATTTCAAAGGCAGCGGTCTTCTGGCCCTCAATACGCACAGGGTTCACACTATTGACAACTTCTACCTGGCCGGTTTCCCCGAGTTCACGAACAATGCGCAAGGCGTCATCGAAATTGCCTTCGACAGCGATGGTGACTGCGCCATACATGAGCGATTGCGCGAGTTTGCCGAGAGCGATCTTGCCGTTGGGCAACAGCACAACGCACTTCATATTCGCCCGCGCGGCATAAGCGGCGGCGGCAGCCGAGGTGTTGCCCGTGCTGGCACAGATGATGAGTTGCGCGCCGCGCTCGGCAGCTTTGGAGACGGCCATGGTCATGCCGCGGTCTTTGAACGAACAGGTAGGGTTCAACCCTTCATACTTGAGCCACAGTTCAAAATTGCCACCCAGGGCATTTACGAAGTTGGTCGCGCGAATGAGCGGCGTGTTGCCTTCGTTCAGCGTGATGATGGGCGTCTTGTCCGTCACGGGCAGGAAACGCGCGTAACGTTGAATCACACCTTGCCAGCGCTGGGGCGGGTTGTTTTGGTTTCCGTTCATCGACAATAAATCAATCAAAGGTTTTAGTTGGCCGCCGCGCTATTGAAAGTGTTCTACCCGAATCATGGTGGGCGGCGCTTTAATGACGCTCAGCTTCGCAATTTTCGCCAGGGCCTTCGTCATCGCGGCGTGAGAGGCGTCGTGGATCATTAGGATCAACGGCACACTTTCGCCGACGTGGCCTTCGGGTTGAATGACCGAAGAAATGCCGATGCGTGATTGCGCTAGAATAGCAGCGATTTTGGCCAGCGTGCCCGGACGGTCCACCACGCTGAGGCGCAGGTAATAGGGCGAAATCGTATCATCCACAGGCAGCACGGAACCGCTGCGTTCATGCGGCACGAAGGGCGGAACGCGGTTCTTGCTCTCGCATTTCAGGTCCAGCGCGGCATCGGCGAGGTCGCTCAACACGGCGCTGGCCGTAGCGTCCTGACCGGCGCCGCGTCCGTAATAGAGCGTGTCCCCCACAACATCGCCGCGGACAAGGATGGCGTTGAAGACATCGTTCACATTGGCCAGCACGTGGGAGTTCGGCACGAGCGTGGGGCAGACGGAGATTTGGACAGGCGGACAGCCTTTGGCTTTTTTGCCCGTGGCTTCCGTTTTCTTCACGATACCGAGGAGCTTGATCGTATAACCGAGTTGCGTGGCAAATTGAATATCCTGACCCGTGATACCGCGAATGCCTTCGACGTAAATCTGTTTGGGATTCACCCAGAAGCCATGCGCGAGCGAGGCGAGAATGCCGGTCTTATGCGCCGCATCGTGACCATCGACATCGAGAGAAGGCTCCGCTTCGGCGTAACCGAGGCGCTGGGCGTCGCTGAGAATTTCCGCAAAGCCGAGCCCTTCACGCTTCATACGCGTGAGGATGTAATTGCACGTGCCGTTGAGAATGCCGTAGATGCGCGTGAGGCGATTGCCGATGAGGCTTTCGCGCAGGACTTTGATAATCGGGATGCCACCGGCGACGCTGGCTTCGTAGTAAAGATTCGCGCCGTATTTTTCGGCGGCGGCAAAGAGTTCTTCGCCATGCGCGGAGAGGAGGGCTTTGTTCGCAGTGATGACAGGCTTGCCGAGCTTGAGCGCACTGAGGACAACCTGACGCGCGGTCGTGGTGCCACCCATGAGTTCGAGCACCAGCTCGACTTCGGGATCGTTCACGACACTGGCCCAATCAGTGGTGAGCAGATCGGACGGGATTTTGACAGGGCGCGGCTTTTGCAGATCGCGCGCGGCCACTTTGACGACGCGGAACTCGACGCCGAGGCGGGACGCCATGAGCGCGCCATTCCGCTGGATGGCTTGATAGACGCCACCACCCACCGTTCCAACCCCAATAAGGCCTAGTTTAACCTGCCGCATAAATAGAGCGGAGAGATTGCCTAGAAACCGGGCGGGCGACAATTCCTTTTTGCGCGGGCACAAAGAGGCTGATGGGTGAAGGGTAGTTTAGAACCA
>JBEHZA010000423.1:0-4852 GCA_048497895.1 Verrucomicrobiota bacterium | reverse complement strand
AGGCGTTAGGACAATAACAAACCTCTACGGTTCCATTTAAGGACACCGTAGAGGTGCAAGGATAACCCGCCGGATTAGAATCCAGAGCTGGGCAGATCGCTGAGCGGAACTTTGGAGCCGTAATTGATGAGCTTGATTTCGCCGAACTCGAGCGTTTGCGGTTCCAGACCGATATCGAGATTCAGCATGGATTTGCCACCGGGATAATCAGCGGCCACGGTGCCGGGGATTTGGATCTTGGTCCATTCTTTGCCCACGGTAATTTCCTGCGTAATGGTGGGGTCCACACCGCCTTCAGGAATGCCGAAATAAACGCTGAAAGCGCCTTTGCCGCCTTCATTCTTTGAAGCGATGGTGCGGACATAGAACGAGGCAAGCACCACATCTCCCTGCTTCACACTTTCAGCACTCATGGTGTTGACTTGAACGATCCAGGGATCGTTCGGTTTTTCTTTCACGACGGCGTGGATGGCTTCTTTGAATGGTTGATCTTTCACTTCGATGATGGTCATTTCACCGAATTTGTTATCAGGTCCGACGTGCAGGTCTGAAGCCTTGATGCCACCGGGTTTCAGGACGGATTTGCCTTCGGGCAGTTTCTTATCGGCCGCGAAACTGGAGACGCAGGCCACGGCCAACAGGCCGCACATCAGCCGCATTGCAAATTGAGGGAGTGAGAGCGTTTTCATGGATCAAATAGATCGATTGGATGGGTTGGTTAATGGGTCCGGAAAAGTAATAACATTTCGTAATTCCGGTAGCAAGTGGTAGAAGAAAAATTCACGAGCCAGCCACATTGCTGAAATGAATCGTGGAGGGAAGGAAACGAGGTGGACAAGGTTAATCCTTTGGGGGCGGAGAATATTGCTGTGACCGGGGAGGGCAATTGGCTATCGGTCTGAGCAGGTGGGGCAAAGGGGTTGCCAGCCTTTGATTAGTTTTGCGTGGCGGCTGCAGACAGGTTGATGACATTTAACACAGAGTTGATTCGTGGGACGTGGGCAGCAGTGGCAGGTCAGCTTCTTTGGCTTGAAAGCGGAGACGATGAGTTGATCCAGGGCGGGCGAAAAAATATCGAAGGGAGTCCGCTGATAAATGAGGGCCAAAAGAATAACCGAGACAAAACCCCAATACATCAATTGCATATTGATGGGATGGCCGAGGCTTACGGAGTTCGCAAATTCGTAACCCTTATGGGAGAAGGGCCAGAAAAGATACAACTCCCAACCGCTGAACCAGCCGTCGGTTAACAGATGGCTGCCGAAGCTGAGTCCGCTCAGAACGAAGGCGTGAAAAGTGTGGCAGCGATAGGTGGCCCAGGCCGTAAAGATGGCCCACAGGAAAACATTGTGCCCGAAGGTGTGGTGGAAGTCCGCGTAGTATTGCGCACCGAAAACGTAAGGGATCGCGTCGATGTCGGGAAGAACCGCACCGAGCACGCAGTAGTTGCGCAAACGACGATCGGCGCCGCCGAGATTGCCGATGGCCCAACCGAGCATGGCATGACATTCAAGGTGCATGGCTCGTTTTCAGTCGAGCTTCCAAATCAGGTGAGGCTCTGAATGCAAACGCTTTACCCACTTTGCTCTGAATAAGTAAATTTAATCTGACGAGTTCCAGCAAGTCGAAGCGGGCGGTGTCATAAACCACGCCCTGTCGCGCCATATGACCGGCAATATTATAGCTGAAATTGGGATGCTTTATGGCATGGGAAAGCAAAGCTTGCTGGCGATGATTGAGATTTGGATAATTTTCCAAAAGTCCCATACTGGCGCGTGTTTCCTGTGATTTGCGAGCTACATAGTCATGCAATTCCAAAAGCGCCTTTTTAATTACTTCCGATTGGTGAATGATGAAGTAAGTGAGGTCATTGTCATCGGTTTCCGTATGCAAAAATGCCGTGCCATATTGGATCGGCGCTTTTCGCAATATTTGAGAAATCGAGATAAACTCAAATAACCAATACCCTGAGTGGAGCATGCTCCAATAAAATAGTGCCCGCGCGGTTCTTCCATTTCCATCGACAAAAGGGTGATCATAAGCGAGCCAAAAATGAAGAATGATTCCGCGAATAACCGGATGAATAAAATAATCGGGAGTGCTTCCATTGGCAAACTGGCACATCGCTTCCATTCGGTCGACTAACGTTTCAGCGGACGGTGGCAAATGAAAGACATTCCCTTCCAAATCTGAAACATTAATATTTTCGTCGGGTCGGCGAAAACGCCCGGCGCCATCCGCAATATCCAGCGCGCCACCGGAAATCCGGCGGTGAATTTCAAAGACCAGTTCAGGAGTTAATGGCTCGTCTTTAACCTCAATAATATGCTGCATGGTCCGAAAATTATTGAGAATCATTTGTTCGCTGCGATCACGCGGCTTGCGTCCTTCAGCGAGCATTTTTTTGGCAACTTCACGCGTGGTGGCAGCGCCTTCGAGTTGGCTGGAAGTGATGGCTTCTTCCATGAGAGAGCGCACCAGGTAACGATCTCTTTGTTCCGGATTGTAAATCGGCTCTGGAACTTCAATCAAAGTTCCGCCATTGCGGTCGATTTGATGAAGCAATTCGATGACTATTTCCGGCATGACAAAGTTGAACGCCCGGTCACTTTTATCGATTAAAGGCACCCATTGTTGACCGCCCATCCTGCGGATTTTTAAGTTTAGCCACCAATCCTCGCGGGTGCATCCCTTGGGGGGAGTCCGGTATTTCAAATCCTCCCAATGAAAATAGCGCGCTCGTCCTCTGCTGTCAGCGCGCGCCTCAAAAACCGCTTTCATTCGCGCTGGGTCTTTCAGACGTGCCATCAATTCAGCCCAGGGCGGAGGTGTTTCTGGAATACGCATATTACCGATTTGCTACTGATTGTTACTGAATCGGTAGAACCTTACAATTGCTAAATACCGATTTCAAATGAATCGGTAGCAAAACGGTAGTTCAAAAATACGCCTACCACTTGGGGGTGGCTATCGAACGGCCACAAGCCATTGATCCTTTGTCTTTGCTCTTCCCGGGGATGCAAGACGAACGTCAGCGCTCTTTCAGAGTTTCTCCATAGGCCTCATGCTTGATAACACACTTTAGCATGTGGTGGGCGGATAAGCCACAGCCGCGTTGCAAAAGTTGCCTTAGCAATTGTGCGGCCAGGGTGGAATCCAATGGGGTGGGAAAGGCGAGCAGATGATGGCCGTTGGCGTCCACCGAATCCTGCATAGGATCAAGGCCGAATTCGGCAGCGACTTGCTTGAGTTGGGGAAGATGTTGTTTCCAGTCCGGCTGTTGAAAGGCGAAGCCAAGATCATTCACTGAAAGCGCCAGAGCATCGTGTTCCGAAAGGCGAATGTGCAGGAGGATTTCGCCGGCGGGATGCGGTGATTCAAGCAGTGATTCGATGGCTGATTCGAGGTCCGCGACGGAGAGGATGCAAACTGTGTGGCTGGCATTCTGGTTTACGGATTCCAGAAACGCACCGGAAGCAGTTTCCATGGCCAGCATGGCTTCAGCACTTTTGTCTGACAATCGGCGAGGTGTGTATTTAACACTGTTGGCCGTCATAAATTCAAAATCGGCGGCAGAGAGCACTTGTTTCTCTCGCAACTCGGCCAAATCTACCGGGCGATCCTCCCAGAGCGTGTATTGGTAAGTCACAATTTTGAGCAGGATTTCCTGGAAGCGCGATTCTTGAGCTGGCAATGGATCGTTCATTTATGCGGGCTTAAGATCGTGATTTAAATTCCGCCGCGCAAACTGAAAAGTGCGATGATGCCGAAGGTGATCAGAATAAATCCCGACAGCCAGTTGACGCGTTGCAGCCACGGCGGAGTCAGACGCGTGCGCAACAGGCCGGCAAGCTGACTGAGGAGTAACCACCAGAGGGCTGAGCCGAGAAAGACGCCGAGAACCAGCAGAGTCGCGGAAGGATAATCGTTGCGCTCCGCGGCGAGACCGAGGCCCGCGAAGATAGCCACAAAGGAGAGAATGGTGGTGGGATTGGTGAGCGTCAGAAACAGGGTGGAAGTGTACGCCTGCCATTGGTTGAGTCGAGCCATAGCGGCAGAGTCTTCAGCGGGTCTGGCCAAGGCGGTTTTCACTCCGAGCCAGAGCAGGAAGAGGCCGCCCACCAGCCGCAGACCGAAGGTGTGACCGGTGAGAAAACTGGAGAGGGCGGTCAGCCCGAAACCGGCAATGGCTCCATAAACTGCATCCGCAGTCGCAGCGCCGAGTCCAGAGATGAAGCCAATCCGCCGCCCTTGCGTGAGTGAGCGGCGCAGACAGAGGACGCCGATTGGCCCCACGGGCGCGGCAATGGAAAATCCAATCACCAACCCCTGGAGGAAGAAATGAACGCACATACCTGCGCAGTTGACCTGAGCGAAATTATTTCGTCGCGATGAGGCGAATGATTTCCGCGCGCAAAATTTCCTCCACGGAAACGGCGCGACTTTCACAGGTGTAGTTCCGGTAACCGTAGCTTTGCAGCAATTCGAGCACTTGCCGGGGCTCAACGCCGCGTTCGCGCATCATCTGGTTGTGCATTTCGAGACACAACGGAATGGCTTGCTGAGAGAGCGTAGCTGATCCGCCACGCAAAACTTCGAGTTCAAAACTTTCGACATCAATCTTGATGACGGTGGGAAGACCAGGCATTTGCGGGGCAAGTTGATCGATGGTGGTCTGCGGCAGGCGGGTGCGTTCCGATTGCGGGTGATCGCCCGGCAACACCATGTAGCCGGCGGCACTGACTCCGGCATCCACCATTTCGATTTCGCCAACGGTGGCGCCAGCAGCGGCGCGAATGAACTTTACGCGATAGTAGATGTTCTAAGTTAAATTATATTAGTTGAAGTTTTC
>JBEHZA010000422.1:0-4875 GCA_048497895.1 Verrucomicrobiota bacterium | reverse complement strand
GTGAGGCGCATTAACGACGTTCTCATGAAGCAATCCAAACAGCCGGTAATCCTGAACATCTCGGACCTATCCATCCGACGCGGTGACACCCATATCCTGGATCGCGTTTCCTGGCAGGTGAAGCGAGGCCAGCACTGGATTATTCTGGGCGCGAATGGTTCCGGGAAAACCTCGTTGTTAAGTTCCTTGACCGGCTATCTGCCGCCTACCAGCGGCCAACTCACCGTGCTGGGACGGCGTTATGGGGAAGCGGATTGGCGCGAGCTGCGCAAAGAGATCGGTATCGTCAGTTCCTCCGTGCGGCAACTCATGGCAGATTCCGAACCGGCGCTGGAATCCGTCGTTAGCGGCAAATACGCCATGATCGATTTTTGGGGCACGCCGACCATTGCCGACCGCAAAGCCGCGCGCAAAATCCTCCAACAAATCGAGTGCGAATACCTGGCCGAACGTCCCTGGCTTTATCTGTCGCAAGGTGAACGCCAACGGGTATTGATCGGACGCGCACTCATGGCCAAGCCCAAACTCCTGATATTGGATGAACCCTGTGCCGGCCTTGACCCGGCGGCTCGTGAACATTTCCTTACTTTTGTCCAACGCCTCGGAAAGGCCAAGAGTTCCCCCACACTCGTATTGGTCACGCATCACGTGGAAGAAATCATGCCCGTCTTCAGTCATATGCTGGTTTTGAAAAAAGGCCGCGTGCTGGCCACCGGCGAAAAAGATGGCGTGCTAACTTCCCACACCCTCTCAGAAGCATTTGAAGCGCAAATGAAGTTGCGCCGAAGCGATCATCGGTATTCGTTAAGCACCCGCAGTGAAAGCCGGTTTGTAATCTAAAGATGGTTATCTCGATTCACCGGTTGCCGGTTGCGGCTGTGGCGGCACCAGCCACATCGTGATCAAGCCGGCTAGAATACAGATCGTAGCGCCGATCACAATGGTCGTGGAAGCCGGCATAATCCGGGCCGCGCCACCCGTCAGCAAACTACCAAACGGGCTGAGGCCAATAAAACAAAACGAGTAAATCCCCATCATGCGTCCGCGCAACTCATCCGGCGACCGCAATTGCACCAGCGTATTGGCCGTGGCAAAGAAAATGATCTGAAACCAACCCGCGCACACGAGCAGAATCGACGACAACCAGAGATTCCGGGAAAGCGCAAACGCCGCAATCATCACACTGAAACCAAATAACCCGCCAAACACGAGCAGCCGTTTGCGCGGGTAATTGCCGAGTGCCGCCAGCGTGATTGCGCCCAGAAAAGCTCCCAGTCCATTCGCCGCCAGCAGATAACCGTAACCCGCCGCTTGCACATGCAATACGTCCCGGGCAAACGCCGGCATCAACACCGAGTAATTCAGCCCGAATAAACTTACCACCGACACCAGAATCATCACCGCGCGTAAAACCCGATGTCCTGCGACATAACGAATGGCCGTCATCGTAGCTTCGCGAATCGATTCGTGTTGAACTTTGGGTGATTCCGTTTTGGGAAAACGCATCAGCAAATAACCGGCAATCACGGCGAGAAACGAAAGCCCGTTAATAAAAAAGCAACTGGCGATCCCCAGGAGGCCGATGAGCACTCCGGCCAGTGCCGGACCGAAAACCCGGGAGCCATTGAACATGGAAGAGTTCAACGCAATCGCATTCATCAAATGCTCCTTGCCCACCATTTCCACCACAAAACTCTGCCGGGCCGGAATATCAAACGCGTTCGCCAAACCCAAACACAACCCCAGTAACGCCACTTGCCAGACCTTGACCACCTCCAGCCCCACCAAAGCAAAGAGGGTAAAGGCGAGCACCATGGAAACTGTCTGGGTGGCAATCAGGATGCGACGTTTGTTCACGCGATCCGCAATCGCGCCGCCGGCCAGCGCAAACAAAGTCACCGGAAACGTATTCAGAAAACGGACCAGGCCCAACACAAAGGTGGAACTACTGAGCTTATAGACCAGCCACCCTTCCGCCACCATTTGCATCCACGTGCCTACCAGCGAAATAAATTGGCCGCCGAAAAAGAGCCGGTAATTGCGATGTTGAAAGGCTGAAAAAGTTTGCCGCCATTCCAGATTGCCCGTCACCACGCGGCGCGGCTGGGTTTCCGCATCACCGGGAACCGTTGCCACTGTGGGTTTTTCCACTGTCGCCGGTTCAACATCATTGCTCACCCCACTACTCTCGCGCACAAACCGGAAAAAGAGAAAAACTTAAATCCTCTCAGTGTGATACGCCTGCTCGACCCCACCGGTTTAATCCGGCAATCCGGCCCGCTTGCGCGCTGCCTGCAATTGTTCCGGCGTGAGATTGCTGCCCACACTGTCCCGGTTCTTTTCCGCTTTCCGGTCGCCTTGCACTGCCGCGAGATGAAACCAGTGGTAAGCCTCCAGCGGATCAGCGGGCACGCCTTCGCCCGAAACATAACGGGCGCCCAAATTGTTTTGCGCCAGCCGATGACCGTTTCCAGCAGCGATTTTCAGCCATTTCACCGCCTCTGAGTCGTCCTCTGGCAATCCATTGCCCAAAGCGTGGCGCCAGCCCAATTCATATTGGGCTTCAAGATCACCTTGGTCCGCGCGCGCCAGCAGTGCCGCTTTTAATTCCCGGGCTTCAAAATCGCTCATGAGCTGAGTTTACGTAGGATGAAGGGCGCTTTCCAAGCAGGAAACCCACACATCCTCTGCTGACCATGGTCCGGAGATAACGGTTGAAATGTCATTGGCCCTATTTATCCTCGTTGCATGCTTAAACTGTGCCGCTGGATTCCGGTTCTATTCTTTGCCCTCACCGCTCCGGCGCAAACGTTATTGGTTCGCCCTTATGTCCAACCCGGCAACGGAACCTCGCTCACCGGAACCGATGTTAAAGTCGTTGCCTGGATGACCGATCAAAAACCTGCGGAGTTCGCCGTGGAATACGGGCCAACTGAATCCTACGGCCAATCCGCGAAACCGGTCCAACAAGCGCTGAACGTCGTGAGCAATCAAAATTACTTCACCTACGCCGCGACTCTTACGGATCTCCCGTTTGATCACGAAATTTTTTATCGCGTTACTCAGAATGGGAAAGTTATTCAAAAGAGCGCCTTTCACACGCGCAAACCGAGTGACAAAGCCATCCAATTCGTCGTGGTCGGTGATACGGCCGATGGCAAAGCAGATCAGAAAAAAGTCGCCTTTCAGATCATCAAAGCCGCGCCGGAGTTTCTAATTGTCGTGGGAGACATTGTTTATCCCAAAGGCCGCGTGAGCGAATATCTCGATCACTTCTGGAACGAATACAATTACGCGGGCGAACCGGATCGCACCAAAGGCGTGCCACTCATGCGCTCGGTCCCCTTTTACGCCGTCCTCGGCAATCACGACGTTATGTATGGTTACGACCTTGCTAAAGTGCCCGATGGTCTCGGAGCGTTTTACTTCTTCCATCCGCCGCTGAATGGTCCAAAAACCTCATCCTCTTTCGTGCCGGTGAGCGGTTCGCCGGAAGCCGTCGCCGCCTTTAAAAAGGCCGCGGGCCAAACTTTCCCTGCCTTGGGATTTTATTCGTTTGATGACGGTCCCGCCCATTTCCTCTGCCTGGATGCAAATGCGTATGTCAATCCGAATGACCCCACCTTGCGCGAGTGGATTCAGCGGGACTTGAGCGAAAGCAAAGCTGCATGGAAGTTTGTCTGTTTTCATCAACCCGGATTTCATGCTTCGACCAAACATTTCACGGAACAAAAAATGCGCCTGTTAAGCCCGATTTTTGAAGCCACCGGAGTGGAAGTCGTGTTTGCCGGACACGTTCATAATTATCAACGAAGCAAGCCGTTGAAATTCACACCAGCGCTGCAAAAGCAGGATTACAAAAGCGCAATTCCCGGTCAGTTCACCGTGGATGAAAAATTCGACGGCCAAACGAAGACGAAACCGTCCGGAATCGTTTACATCGTCACCGGTGGCGGTGGCGCCAGCCTGTATGACCCCGAATTAAACAACACCCCCGATAAATGGAAACACGACGCTGGAGAACCCGTGGACTTCACCGCTAAACTCATCTCCGACCGTCATTCATTCACTCTGGTCCACCTGGAACCAAAGAAATTTGAACTCCATCAAATCGACGATCAAGGAGCAGAGATCGATCAGATTCAGATCACGAAGTAGATTTAGAAATGGCGTGAGTTTAGCAAAGATGGTCCAAGCCGGTTTGACTGCCCCACCAATCGAAACCGTTTACCCGGTTAGGTTATTTTAACCACGTAACCAAGTGGTTCCTCCAGTTCATAACTATCATTTCGCCGGGACCGGCGGTTTGGCCTGCATTTGGGTAATAAAATTTGTTGCCGCCTGACGAAAATCCGCGCGCTGTTTTGCATCAAGCCAGTCGTCCAGCCGTTTCAATTCTTCGACCGCCTTGGCGTCTCCCAATCGGGCCGACAAGGCATTCCATTTATAGGCCTCTTTTAAATCCTGCTCCACTCCCTTACCCGAAGAATAAAGATAACCCAGGTAAAATTGCGACGACGCATCGCCATGTTCGGCGGCAGCCTGAAACGATTGAAAGGCCAATTTGAAATCCGGTTTTAGTTCGTTCTTTCCCAACAGATAAAACACTCCCAGTTGGAATTGAGCCGAAACCTCTCCGTGCCTTGCCGCAGCTTGCCACCATTTAACAGCTTGGCTGACATCCCTCGCTACCCCTTCGCCTTCTGCATATGCGAAGCCGACGGCATACTCAGCTGGCCCATAAGCCTGATCCGCCGCTAAATGACACCATAAAAAACCCTGATTTGCGTCTTTCGGAGCCCTTTCACCGTTAAGATAAATTACTCCTAGAGTATACTGAGCAATAACATGCTTTTGATCCGCAGCTTTACGATA
>JBEHZA010000421.1:0-4880 GCA_048497895.1 Verrucomicrobiota bacterium | reverse complement strand
AATTCGCGCGCATCCAAATCCTGAAAACATTCTGCGACAGTTTGGAGCAGGTGTTGTAAGGAATCCGCGGGGTGGAGGAGGCTCTTACCAGCGAACTGACGCGGACAATGATTAAGTTTCCTGCAAAGAGCGGATTTCCGTATCGGCGTAGCGCAAACGCAAGGCGAGCACATCGGCCAGTTGCGCGAAGACCCGTTCGCTGATCAAGGGATGGGTGGCGGATAATTCGTTAAAGCGCACCCGCGAGAGCACGTAAAGATCCACCTCCGTAGCGGCCACCGCATCCGCCGAGCGCGGGCCGCGATCAAGAAATGCCATTTCGCCAAAGAAATTGCCGCGTCCGAAATAAGCCACCGTATAATGCTTGCCGCCGTCCAAAGGCAATTCAACCCGGACGAGGCCACGGCGGATGAGGTAGAGTTCATCGCTTTCCTCGCCGCGGCGAAAGATGATTTGACCGGCGGGAAAGGATCGTTCAACCACGCATTTTTTAAGGGCGGAAAGCATCTGCTCCGAATTTAAATCCCGCAGCAAATCGATCTGTCCCAAATCCAGAGGTTGCTCAAGGTCCTGATTTGGGCGGGCGAGTGGATCAGCCTGGGAGAGAAGCTGATCTTCCGCCCATTCGATAGCCTGGTCGAGGGCATCGAAGAGTTTAACGTTTTCGGGGTGACTCATGACGCCGACCTGATGGAAATAGGCGAGCAGATTCTGGCCGGTGGGCAAGGATGCGGGCAAATTGCTGAAGATGAGAAACGCGCCGTGTTCCTTCAAAAGGCCTTGAATGTGTTCGAGCAGATGCGCGGCGGTGAAGTCCACGGACTGCACCCGGCGCATATCCAAGATGAGATAACGGCAACGCGGCAAATCCGGTTCCAATTCGGTAAACAGACGGTCCGTGGTGCCAAAGAACAGGCTGCCCTGAAGTTCGCAGACCACCGTTGCCTGGCCGTGCCGGTCGAGGATGGCGCGTTCGGACGGCAAGCGGTTTCGCTTGGAGGAAATCTGGTTGCCATACGCTTTGCGGTGCATGACGGAGCCATGAATTTGTTCGCGCACAAACAGCAGCACGGCCAGCGCGAGCCCGGTCCCGGAAGCGGCAATGAGATTAACCTCCACGGCCACCACAATCACCGCGGCAATCACAAAGAAATCGAGCAACGTGCTCCGCGCCTTCAGCAAATGAAAGCTGTTCCAATCAAACATGCGGAACGCCACCACGATCAGAATTCCGGCGAGCGCAGCAATCGGCACCCAGGCGATCAAACTGCCGAACAGCAAAAAAGCAATTAAAACGAAAACCCCTTCCAGCACGCCAGAAAAGCGGGTCTGGCCGCCACTGCTGACGTTCACCAGCGTGGCCCCCATGGTTCCGGCCCCCGGCAGGCCGCCGATCAGAGCGGAGGCGAAATTACCAAGGCTTTGACCAATTAACTCGCGGTTGGAATTATGACGCGACCGCGTCAAGGCATCCACCACCACACATGTTTTCAGGGTATCAATCGAAAGCAGCACCGAAAGAGTCAACGCCGGAAATAAAACCAGTTTGAGATCGGAAAGATGCAGGCCGCTGACCGCCCGCCAGCGGGCGGCCACTGCGGAAAATACCGAAACGCCCTTTCCACCAACCGGCCCAATGACGAGGGAATTGCCGCTCAGACTGAGCATTTCCGGCGTAATGACGGCGAGCCCGAAATAAACCAGCACCCCGGCAAAGAGGCCAATAATCGGCGCGGGCACAGCTTTGGTAATTTTGGGAGCCAGCAACACTCCGGCAATGGTCGCGGCACCCACGAGCATTCCCTGCCAGCGCCAGTATTCCGGTGAAGCCAGGCCGAGCCAGACGTTGACATCTTTCGGCAGGCCAAAGAACCTGGGCACCTGGCTAAGAAAGATGACCACTCCTACCCCGCTTAAGTAGCCCGAAACCACCGGATACGGAATATACTTGATCAAACGCCCGCCACCGATGCTGCCATACAGAAATTGCAAGCCGCTGGAAAGCAGCGCAACGACCGTGAGCAGCAGAATAATTGCGACCGGAGAAATGGCTTTCCCGCCGTGGCCGCCGCCAAGCAGATCCGCCGCCAGCGCCGCGAGCACGGCCGCTGCCGGGGCGCAGGGCGAAGAAATCAGCCGCGGGGCTCCGCCCAGGGCAGGCGCAACCAAGCCGCACGCCGTGGCGCCGAGAATGCCCGCCATCACGCCATGGGAAACGTAATCCGCGCCGAACAAACTGTAGATGGCCACGCCATAAGCAATCGACGAAGGCAGGGCCACCAGCGCCGCAGCCAGCCCGCCCCAAACATCCCCTGCCCATTTACTGACCGACTCCCGCTTCGCATTTGCAGGCATACCGCATCACTTTCACCGACACCACGGGTGCCCCACATAGTCCTACTGGTGTCTGCTATAAATGACCACCGTTGCGGTGGTTCCAGCTTCACTTCGGTTGGCGATTCGTAAACAGTTTTTGCCGCTCCGGATTGGGAAGAACACCAGGCGGCGTGCTTTCGGCTTTTAAACCCGCGTTAAAGTGATTATAGCTCGGGCATTGAAAATCATTGTGACGTGCGGTCCGAGTTACGAGCCGATTGATCAGGCGCGGCGGCTGACGAATTTTTCCACGGGACGGCTGGGCATTGCGCTGGCGAATGCGTTTACGGCGCAGGGCTGGGAGGTTTATTGCTTGAAAGGTGAGCAAGCCACTTGCGCTGATCCGCTGCACGCAAAGGTCGTTCAGGCGTTTTCGACAAATGAGGATCTGGCGGAAAAATTGCAGACGTTATCACGCGAACACTCTTTTGACGGGCTTTTTCACGCTGCCGCTTTGTGCGATTTCAAAGTGGAAAAAGTGGTGCGGGCGGATGGGCAAGTGATTGAATCACCGAAATTTTCCACCCACGAAGGGCAGTTGAGTCTGGTGCTGGCGCCGACAATCAAGGTGTTGCCGCAATTGCGCGGCTGGTTTCCGCACACGCGCATTGCGGGTTGGAAATACGAACTCGCTGGCACGCCCGCCGAAGCATTTGAACGGGCGTGGCAACAGTTGCGCGAGTGTCGGACGGATGCGTGCGTTCTCAACGGCGCCGCTTATGGCAGCGGCTTCGCTCTCTGCACGGCCGATCAGCGCGCGGAAAAATTTGCAGATCACCACGCATTGGCTCAAGGACTGAGCGCGTGGCTGGAAAAAGCGCGGTCTTAAAGCGGGGTGCGCCCGGAGATGATCTGGTTCTTGGCCCAGTCGCTGGTCACGGACCGGCACAGGTCCATGAAGGTTTGTTCCTGCAAACTTAACCGACGTCCACGCCAGTGAAGAATGCCCCAATTCCGTTTTAGCTTACGGCGGCCCAGAGATAAGGCCACAAGCGAACCTTCAATAAGTTCTTTTTGCGCGATCCACGGCGCGAGAATGCCGACGCCCAGCCCCAGCTTGATGAGTTCTTTGATCGCATCCATGCTGCCCAACTCGATCACGGTGTTCAGCACCATATCCTCCTGGCGGAAATATTCTTCGATGGTCCGGAAGGTGTAACTCTTCTTGTTGTAGAGCACGTAATTCTGTTTGGGAACTTCGACCCGCTCAACGTGGCCTTTCAACGCCCAGGGATGCAAAGGAGCCACCAGAAACATAAGTTCATCCGCGAAGAGTGAATGAAATTCCATCTGCTCTTCCCGCCGCGGCTCCAGAGTCAGCGCAAGATCCACTTTATTATTGTGAATTAAATCAATCGCTTCCTGCGTATCGCCCGGCTCAATGGCAATAATGCAATCCGGAAAACTCTCTTTGAATTCGCGCAGAACGGACGGCAGAATGTATTGACAGGCCGTCGTGCTCGCACCGATGCGCAACCGGCCTTTGCCCCATTTGCCTAAATGTTCGAGGGAATCCCGGGCGGTGGACATTTCTTGCAGAATTTTTTCCGCATGGTGCAAAAGTTGTTCACCCGCCAAAGTCAGGGAAACCTTTTTACCCATTCTGTCTAAAAGACGACAGCCAACATCTTCTTCTAAAGCCTTCATGGAATGGCTGACAGCTGATTGAGATAAATAAAGCTGCTTGGCCGCCAGCGTAAAACTGCCTGTGCGAGCCAAGATGGCGAACGCTCTCAACTGTCTGCTATCCAGTGCTTGTTTCACTTATGAATCCCTTTCATTCCACACATGCAAACAATGCGAAGCATTCATTGGGCCAACTTTTGAAAAATGGCACGATCGCAGCTAATCCGATGGACTGATGAGCATTTTTCATCAGTTAGACTGCCAAACCGGCGCGTTAACGGGGCTAAACCCCGTCCAGACGCCTTCGGGCAACAGCAATCGTGCCAGCGCGTTTTCGCCGCGCCGCGCCACGGACGGTTTAACGCACCTCCTCCTTTCAAAACAAGTCGTATGAAATTCTCTGAACTAAAAAAAGCCGGACACTTCCCCACACTGGTCTCCGCGTTCCTTTACTTTGATTACAGCTTCATGGTGTGGACATTGCTGGGCGCCCTGGGCGCGCAGATTGCCGCGCCCACATCGCTGCATCTTTCCGCGCAGGAAAAAGGTTTCATGGTGGCAGTGCCCATTCTCTCCGGGGCGATGTTGCGTATTCTGCTGGGTTTTTTAGTGGACCGGATCGGCGCGAAGAACACGGGCATCTTCGCCCAGCTTGTAGTTATGCTGGGATTGAGCACCGCGTGGCTGGTGGGGTTGAAGAATTATGAGGCGACGCTGATGATGGGCGTCGTGCTCGGATTTGCCGGAGCGAGTTTCGCGGTGGCGCTGCCGCAGGCCGGCCGCTGGTATCCGCCCAACATGCAAGGGCTCGTGCTGGGGCTGGCGGGAGCGGGCAACATCGGCGTAGTGATTGATTCGATCCTCGCGCCGCGCCTGGC
>JBEHZA010000420.1:0-4901 GCA_048497895.1 Verrucomicrobiota bacterium | reverse complement strand
ACCCGTTTGGGCCAGTACTCGCCGCAGGTAATTGGCTTCCTGTTCGCGCAGGAAAGTCTTGAGCGAAACATTGGCCGGATTCATGCCGGGCTGAGGTGTGGCCGCAGCGGCGGCTGGGGCTGTGGCGGACGGATGCAACGGATACAAAGCTTCGGGCAAGGGTGCCAGCAAAGGCGCCGTCTCCTGACCGGAGGTGGCGTCTTCCTTGGCATATTTGTGCAATACCGGCGGCAAATCGCAAACTTGTACAATATCGCCCTCGCACAACGCGGTGGCGCGTTCGATGGCGTTTTCCAATTCTCGCACATTGCCGGGCCAATCGTGAGCGCACAACGCTTCCATGGCCTTCCGGGTTACCTGAAACGGACGGCCAGAGCGGGGATTCAACTTTTCCTTCAAAAAGTGTGCGACCAGCAGCGGAATATCTTCCACGCGCTCGCGCAGGCTAGGCAGTTGAATGGAAATAACATTCAGCCGGTAATAAAGGTCTTCGCGAAAGGTGTTTTCTTTAATCTTCTTTTCCAACGGTTCATTGGTGGCCGCGAGCACACGCACATTCACATAAATAGGAATGTTATCCCCGACGCGCCGGACTTCCCGCTCTTGCAACACACGCAACAAACGGCTTTGCAACAAGGGCGACATGGAACCTACTTCATCGAGAAAAATCGTGCCGCCATCGGCTTCCTGGAACAACCCGTTTTTGTCATTGATCGCGCCCGTGAACGAGCCTTTGCGATGACCGAATAATTCCGATTCCAGCAGGTTTTCCGGCAACGCACTGCAATTAATCGGGATGAACGGCGCGAACTGGCGGCTGCTGTTAAAGTGCAGGGCTTTGGCCACCAGTTCCTTGCCGGTGCCGCTTTCCCCGCGGATCAGAATGGTGCTATCCGTATCCGCCACGCGCTCAATCATCTTGAAGACCTCCTGCATGCGCGGAGAACTGCCGATGATCTGGTTGAATTGATATTTCTTCTTGAGTTGCTTGCGGAGGTAAACGTTCTCGGAAATAGCCTGATTATAGGACAGGGCGCGTTGGATGCAGAGTTTCAGTTCATCCAGCTTGAAAGGTTTTTCGAGGTAATCATAAGCCCCTTTCTTCATCGCCTCGACCGCCGTCTCAATGCTGCCAAAGCCGGTGATCATAATTACACTGGCCGGGGGATTGAGGGCGCGGGCTTTGCCGAGCACTTCCAGGCCGAAGGCGCGGGCATTATCGAGGTATAAATCCGTGATGACCAACTCGGGACCAATGTCGGCCAGCGCATTCAGGGCGGCGTTCCCGTTGGTAAAAGGAAAGGCTTCATGCCCTTCAGCGCGCAACATTTCAGTGACCATCTGAACCATGGTCATCTCATCGTCCACGAGCACAACTTTAGCCATGGGGCGAGACTAGTGGAAGGGCTCCCAGCGGGCAAGCCCATTAACCTGACAGTTTGTGCCGGGGTTAATTATTTAGGCGGGTTGATGATGTCGCTCATCTTGAAGATGGGCATGAACATGGCGATGACGATGCCACCGACCACTACCCCCAGGAACACGATCAGCAACGGCTCGATCAGGGAGGTTAAACCGCCGAGAATGGTTTCGATTTCTTCGTCCAGAAAGTCCGAGACGCGTTCCAACATCTGATCAATCTTACCGGTTTGTTCACCGGCGGTTAACATCCGGATGATCATGGTCGGGAAAATCGGGTGTTTGCCCAGCGCAGTCGAAATGCCTTCGCCCCGTTCAATGTCTGCCGCCGCAGTGCGAATGGCCTTTTCCATGCCCACGTGACCCGAGGTGTTGGCCACAATGTTCAACACTTCCAGAATCGGGACACCGCTGCGAATCAAAGAGGACAACGTGCGGGTGAAGCGCGCGAGCACAATCTTATGGGCAATATGGCCGAACACCGGCAATTTAATCCGGACACCATCCCAGAACGCACGTCCCGGCGGGGTCTTGATATAGTAAAGCCAGCCGTAAATGAGACCACCGGCGCCGCCGAAGATCAGGATGAACCACTTTTGGATGAATTTACTGAGATTGATGAGGAACTGCGTCGGAGCCGGCAGTTTAGCGCCGAAGCCGCTGAAAATTTCACCGAAGACCGGCACCACCTTCACCAGCAGGAAGACGGTAATGCTCATGGCCACCAGGGTAACCACCGTGGGATACATCATGGCGGACTTAATCTTCTTATTCATCCGCTGGCGGTTTTCCAGGAAGGTGGCCACACGCGAGAGAATTTCCGCGAGCAAACCGCCTTTTTCACCGGCGTCTACCATGGAGACGTAAAGTTTATCGAACGCTTTGGGGTGTTTCCGCAAAGCATCAGAGAAGTTATCGCCGCCTTCCACCCGGGTGCAGACATCCTTAATAATGTCCCGCATTACCTTGTTCGTGGTCTGTTCCGCCAGCGCTTGCAGGGATTGCACCATGGCCAGACCGGCATCGATCATCGTTGCCAATTGGCGGGTAAACATCACCACGTCGGCCAACGCCACGGAACCGCCTGCTGCTTTGGCCTTTTTGGCTTTCTCCTGAATATTGATGACCAACAGGTTGCGGTTGAGCAACGCCGCGATTGCCGCCTGCTCGGAGGACGCGTCCAAAGAGCTGCGGATTTCTCGTCCACTGGCGGCATCCCTCGCCAAGTATGAGTAAGAAGGCATAATTTCCAGTCCCAGCGATAGCAATCTACGTGCCTTTTTGCAAGTCTAAGTTCATTTCCTTGAGCGTATTTCAAAAAATGTGAAATCCGGGCTTCAATTGATCTTTTCCGGCCTTCGGGTGATTTATTTTCATTTGAAGCAAGCTTGACGCATGCCTTCTGCCTAAATAGGCTTGCAAGCTCGTGTTGCTCCGCGGGAATCCAAGAGTCTATTGGACGCGGGGCTTTTTTATCGATAGTCGAAAGGATTGCTTGTGAATGTGACGGTTGAAAATTTGGCGCCCTGCAAGAAACTCGTGCGGGTAGAAGTGGATACTCAAACGGTGGACACCACCTTTGAGACGATCACTAAGGAATTTCAAAAACAGGCGCAGTTGCCCGGCTTTCGTCCCGGCAAGGCCCCGAAAGATATCGTGGCCAAAACCTACTCCTCGAAGATCGAGGAGGAAGTGAAGCGCAAACTGATCAGCGAATCCTACAGCAAGGCGCTCGATCAGGAGAAACTCAAGCCGGTGGCGTCTCCGGACATTGAGGAGATTCAATTCGGCCGTGGCCAGAACCTGCAATTCGCCGCCACCATCGAAACCGAACCTGAGTTTGAGCTGCCGGACTACAAAGGTCTGGAAGTGAAACGCGAAAACGCGGCGGTGACGGAAGCGGACGTGGAACGCGCGCTCAACGTGTTGCGCGAACAACGCTCCACTTACAATGATGTCACGCGGGAAGTGCAGGACGGTGACTTCGTCGTCGTGGATTACACCGGCACGGTGGATGGCAAGCCGATCACGGAGATTTCTCCCACGGCGCGCGGGCTGACTTCGCAAAAGGCTTTCTGGATTCATGTGCAGAAGGACTCGTTTATCCCTGGTTTCACTGAGCAATTGATCGGCGCCAAAGCCGGTGACAAACGCACGGTGAACGTCGATTTCCCGTCGGATTTCGTGGCACCGCTGCTCTCCGGTCTGAAGGGTGTGTACGTGGTGGACGTCACCCAGGTGAAAGAACGCATTCTCCCCGCGTTGGACGATGAATTCGCCAAGTCGTTTGGAGCTGAAGACGTCGCCAAGCTGCGTGAAGGCGTGAAGCAGGATCTCCAGCAGGAACTGACCTTCAAGCAGAACCGCGATGTGCGCGATCAAATCGTGAAAGCCCTGCTCTCCCGCACCACCTTTGAGTTGCCGGAAAGCATCGTGAATGCTATGACGCGCAATATTGTGTATGACATCGTGCGTGAAAACCAACAGCGCGGTGTCGCTCGTGAATCGATCGAAGCCCAAAAGGATTATATTTATTCCACCGCTGCCAATAGCGCCAAAGACCGTGTCAAAGCGGACTTCGTGCTCAATCGCATTGCCCAAAAAGAAAACATCAAGGTGGAGCAGGAAGAAGTGGCCCGCCGCGTGATGTACATGGCGCAACAAAATCAAGTGAAGCCCGAGAAGCTGGTGAAGGATTTGCAGCAAAACAATGGTTTTGCGGAAATTCACGAACAGATTCTCACTGGCAAAGTCCTCGATTTCCTGCAATTGAACGCGAAAATCGAAGACGTGGCGGTGAGCACGGCTTCCTAAGCGAATCTACTTAACAAAAAGCCCCGCTCCTTTGAATCAGGAGCGGGGCTTTGTTTTTTTAAACCGGTCTTAGAACTTCACGAGCTTCTCAAACTGACGCACGCGCTCATTGATATGCGCCTTGGTTACCAGCGTGGTGCGCTTCAAGCCAAAGCCTTCACAGCAGAACGAGGCGACGACCGTGCCGTGAATAATGGCGCGACGGAAATTAGCTTCGACAGAGCCCTTCTGACTGGCGAGATAACCCATCAACCCGCCGACAAAGGAATCGCCTGCTCCCGTGGGGTCCACCACTTTGTTCAAGGGAAACGCCGGGGTAATGAACAGGCCGGAAGGTCCGGAGAGAATCGCGCCATGTTCACCCTTCTTAATGATCACATACTTCGGCCCGAGCTTGTGAATCTTCTTCAGTGCGTTGATGACGTTGTCCGTTTCCGTGAGCTGATGGGCTTCGCTATCGTTTAACACCAGGCAATCGACGCGCTTCAGCAGCTGGAGCAAATCCGGCAGCGCAATGTTCAGCCACAGATCCATGGTGTCCGCGATGACGAACTTGGGCTTCCGCATCTGGTCCAGCACGTGATGTTGCAGGGCTGGAGCGATATTCGCGAGCAGCACGTAAGGGGTATCCAGGTATTCGCCCGGCAGCGTGGGGGTAAAATGTTCAA
>JBEHZA010000419.1:0-4913 GCA_048497895.1 Verrucomicrobiota bacterium | reverse complement strand
TTCAGCGCGAACAGCCGCCAGGCCGACATTTACCTCAATCGCGGGTTGATTGTCAGCCAGTTGCCGGGTTGGGAAGGGCCGTTATTGGACCTCGATGACTGCCGTTTGCGTGGGCCGCACAATGCGGAAAATCTCATGGCAGCCCTGGCTGTCGGACGGGTTTTACGGTTGCCGCTGGAAGAAGTGCAGGCTGCGCTTAAGACGTATGTGCCTGCGGCGCACCGCTGTGAAGTGATTGCCGCCATCAACGGCGTGAAATTTGTCAACGATTCCAAAGCCACGAACCTCGACGCCGTGCAAAAAGCGTTGCAAACCATGCCGGTGTCCAAAGCGGGTGAACCGAACGTATTTTTGATCGCCGGAGGGCGCGACAAGGGGTTCCAATATCACGACATCGGACCCCTTTTGGCCCAGCGCGTGAAGCACGCTTTTTTGATCGGTGAAACCAAAGAAAAACTTCGGGCAGCGTGGAGTCTTTTTACTCCTTGCACAACCGCAGAATCGTTGTTAGAAGCAGTCTCTGAGGCAGCGAAAAAAGCTGTCTCTGGCGATATCGTCTTGCTTTCACCAGCGTGTTCCAGCTTTGACATGTTTCAAGACTACAAGCACCGGGGTGAAGTGTTTCGACACGCGGTAGACCAATGGGCGCGCACAACGAATAGTGGCGCTGCTGGTGCGTCTACCATTAGTGGCACAGCGAACGCTCAGCAAACTGAAGCAAAAAAGTAAAAATTTAGAGAATTTAAAAAATTTACAATAACGTCGCGGTTTTTGGCCGGCCTCGGCGCGAATTGTACAAAACTAACCATAAAATCGAAAAACAATGCCGCAAGGCAGCCAGCTCATGAATACTCCCAATCCATTGCTCCCGCAGGGTTCTTTGCAACCTGCTAAATCTAAATCCAACGTCCGCCTCGTCTTTTTTAGCGTCGTGGCTATTCACGCCGTCTTTATTGTCGGGGTGCTCATTCAGGGCTGCAGCAAGCCGAAGCAGGAAGAACCGGCGCAACAAACGCACGCGGATTTGCCGCCGCTGACTCAGCCTGATCCGAGCACCAACGCGGCTTATCTCTCGCCGACGAGTCCTTTGCCCGCCACTGCGACCTCCCCGAGCAACGGGTTGTCCACTCTTCCGGCCGCTCCGGCGGCAACGTCAACTGTGCCGGCTGTGGCTACGGCTCCTGCTGTTCCGGTGACGCCGACACCAGCGCCGACTGAACCGGAAGCGGGCGCCACCAAAGAATACGTGGTGTTGAAGGGGGATAACTTCTCCACGATCGCCAAGAAATTGCATGTGTCTGCCAAGGCAATTGCCGCGGCGAACCCTGGCGTGGAATCCACCAAACTGAAAGTGGGCCAGAAGTTGCAAGTGCCGGCTGGCGCTGCGGCTCCGGCGGCTTCGACCACAGCGGTTGCGACGGCGGCAGCGCCGGACGCGTCGGCGGATGCCAGTGGTGAAACTTACATCGTCAAGTCCGGTGATACGCTGACGAAGATTGCGAAAGCGCACAAAGTCACTCTGGCGGCGTTGCGTTCCGCCAACGGTTTGAAATCGGATCGTTTGACGGTGAAGCAGAAGCTCAAGATTCCGGCGGGCAAGAGCAGCACGGAAGCCGCTCCGGCCGCCGCCAGTGCTACCCCGGCTCCGGCTCCCGTGACGACCACGGCCAGCATTCCTGCCTTGCCGGCAGCTCCTGGCACGAATCGTTAATCTGTATTTCATCCGGTCGCACGTGGCGACCGGCGAAGTGAAGAAAAATGAGGTTGATGTTTGAGTGAATGGTTGATGGTCGGAAGAGTGATGATGAGTCACTCTTCCGACTAATCCCATTACGGCTGAAACCAAAGATCGCTCGAAAGCATGAAGCTGGCGACAACCATACTGGTGTTTTGCGTGGGCGCACTGCTCTCGCTCGGTATGGTCATGCTCTACAGTTCGAGCACCGTCCAGGTCGGCTCACATTATTTGCTCATGCAATTGGTGTGGTGTTCGATCGGGCTGGTGGGTTGTGGCATCGCAGCCTGCCTCGATTATCAACTGCTGAAGAAGTATGCCTGGCTGGTGGTTGCGCTGGCGGTGATTATGCTGGTGTTGGTGTTGGTGCCGCACGTCGGCTTCAAAATTAATGGCGCTCGCCGCTGGTTCAAGATTGGTTCCGCCAGTTTTCAACCCTCGGAATTTGCCAAGATCGCCTTGATCGTGGGGCTGGCTTGGTATGGCGACCGTTATCAGCGTGCCATGATGAAATTTCGCGATGGCCTGGTCAAACCGGGTTTGTTTGCCGGGTTGATTTTAGGGCTGATTTTCGTGGAGCCGGATCGCGGCAGCACCATTCTGTTGGCGCTGGTCACAGCGATTATGCTTTTCATCGCGGGTGTCCGCTGGAAGTTCCTGATCCCGCCGGTGATCATTGCCGTGTTGGGTCTGGCGATTTCCATCTGGCATGACCCCATGCGCATGAAGCGGATTTTTAGCTGGCTGTATCTGGAGGAAAATAAACAAGGCGTCGGTTATCAGGCATATCAGGCAATGCTCGCGTTGGGTTCCGGCGGTTGGACTGGTCTTGGTCTGGGCAATGGCCGTCAAAAGCTCGGCTTTGTGCCGGAACATCACACGGATTTTATTCTGTCGATTATCGGTGAAGAGCTGGGCTTGATCGCGACTTTGTTCGTCGTGGTGGCGTTTGTCATTTTGATTCTGTGCGGTGTTTATATTGGCCGTCACGCCCGCGATACGTTTGGTCGTCTGCTGGCTTCCGGTATCACTTTCATGATCGGCATCCAGGCGTTTATTAATATTGGCGTTGTCACGAGCGCGTTGCCGAACAAAGGCATTCCACTCCCATTCATCAGCTACGGCGGTTCCAGTTTGTTGATGATGCTCGTGAGTGTGGGCTTGCTGCTCAGTGTGGCCCGGCAGGCCGTCGATTCTTCGGTGAATGAAGCTCAGACGCTCGGAAATACTGAACTGCCCGCTTCCCAAATTACCTGATGCAAAATCGTGTTCAGCCCCCGTTTATCGCCATTGCGTGTGGCGGGACGGGTGGTCATCTCTTTCCGGGCATGGCCGTGGCGGAAGAACTACAGCGTTACGGCTGCGAAGTCGCGCTGTTGATTTCGCCCAAGGAAGTCGATCAGCAAGCGGTCAAATCCGTCACCGGCATGCAGATTATTACGCTGCCGGCCGTGGGTTTGCAGAACGGTCAATACCTGCAATTTATCCGCGGTTTCTGGCATTCCTATCGCGCGGCGAAAGCGGCTTTTCAACAACGCGTCCCGCAAGCGGTGCTGGCCATGGGCGGATTCACCAGTGCGCCGCCGGTGCTCGCGGCCAAAGCGTTGGGGGCGGCGACGTTCCTGCACGAATCCAATACCATTCCCGGCCGGGCCAATCGCTGGCTGGCGCGTTTCGTCAACGAGGCATTCGTATTTTTCCCGGATACCACCCGGCGGTTGCGTTTGAAACAGATTACAACCACCGGCATGCCGGTGCGTTCGCAGTTTCAAGCGCTTGCTCCCGCCAGTTGCCGGATGGCGCTGGGTTTGGATTCGCGCCGTCCCGTCGTATTGGTAATGGGTGGCAGCCAGGGCGCGCAAGGCATCAACGATTTGATGGTGGAGACGCTTCCACTGCTGGCGGAAATTCCGGAGTTACAATATTTGCATTTGACCGGCGTTCAGGACGTGGAACGGGTGCGCGCTGCTTATCAGGCCCGAAAAATCAAAGCCGTCGTCAGGCCCTTTTTGACCGAGATGGAACTGGCTCTTGGCGCAGCGACGCTGGCGATCAGCCGTTCCGGCGCTTCCTCACTCGCGGAATTGGCGGCCATGGGTTTGCCGGCCATCCTCGTGCCGTATCCCACCGCGGTGGATAATCATCAATTTTACAACGCGCGCGCTTTTGTGAATTCCGGCGCGGCGCGAATGCTGGAACAAAAGACGGCCACGCCGCAGGCCTTGAAAAAGTTAATCGAGGAAATACACGGCCATGAACCGACCCGGAAGGCGATGGCGGACGCGTTGGCCGTGTGGCATTACCCCAATTCCGCTGCGCTGGTGGCGAAGCGGATGTTTGCCGTGATGGGGACGCCGCTGCCAGCCGGAGCCGCTGGTGAAACGGGAAATTTTTTAAGTTCAAGCTCGTTGCCGGCCGGTGATCAGTTCAAGCGTCGGGCAGTTGCCTTGTAAGTGGAGTGTCAGGAGAGCAGGAAACGTAATTAACAATTTGGATGATGCGTTTAAATCCAGAGGAAGTCAGCCAGTTGATTGAGTCCGCCGGACCTTCGGCCACGGTCTATTTGATCGGCGCTGGTGGTTGCGGAATGAGCGGTCTGGGGCATTTGCTGCTCGATCTTGGCTGTCGCGTCGTTGGCTCGGATTTGCTCATCAACGAAGAAGTCCGCCAATTGATCGAGCGCGGCGCGCAGATTCACCAGGGGCATTCGGCGGCTCAAGTTGCCGCCGTGCGGCCAGTCCTCGTGGTTTATACTTCGGCGGTGCGACTGGATAACCCGGAATTGGCTATAGCCCAGCAGCTCGAGATTCCCATTGTGCGGCGGGCGATTTTGTTGTCGGCCTTATTATATCGTCAGCGGGGAATTTGTGTGGCCGGCATGCACGGCAAGACCACCACTTCTGCTTTGCTGGCCTTTGCGCTGCATCAATTAAAAGCGCGTCCCAGTTATGCCATCGGTGCGTTGGTTCCGCAATTGGAGCGGCACGCTCATTTTTCCCAAGCGGTTACTTTGGCTGCGAAAGGAACGAATGTGCCGGCTACGCCCGACAAAGCTTCGTCGCCCTGGTTTGTGATTGAGGCCGATGAAAGCGATGGGACGCTGCACGAATTTGAGCCGGAACATGCCATTGTGCTCAACGTGGATGAGGAGCATCTGGATTACTACGCGAATTTGGAA
>JBEHZA010000418.1:0-4914 GCA_048497895.1 Verrucomicrobiota bacterium | reverse complement strand
CTCGTGGAGTTGCTGGCCTGAGTGGCTGCGCCGGTTCAGCCCGCCGGCTTACGCCGGAGGCGTGCGTAGCTCTCGTCGCGGTGACGACCCCTTCCGCACTTAAATAGCCCGGAATACCCCGGAATAAGCCGGACACCTCGGCGGGCAATGAACAGGAGGCAACGAAGAGAACAGAGTTTTCCACTCCGTTCTCTCTGTTTGCTCCTGTTAATTCCGGCCTCTTTCTCATGATTCTGGCCTGCCTCCATCCCCCTTTTGTGCTTTCTGCGCCTTTTCGCGGCGAATACCCGCACCTGTTCGTGCTTTATTATTCGGATTTCGTCATTTCCCCATCCGTGTCAATCAGTGTCCATCCGTGGTTAAACTTTTCCCCCTTTCGCGTATTCCGTGTATTCCGCGGTTTAATTTCCCTTTCGGATTTGGTCATTCGGTAATTCGTCATTTCCCACCTCTTCCATCATTAAACCACACCCACTGCCATTTGTATTTCCCACCATGGGAAATCAGCCGATTTATTTCCTCCGACGCTTGCTCCCTCTCCGTCCCTCCCTGTAACGTATTAGTGCCATGACGCCGGACCTCGCCGATCTGTTGACGCCGCTGAAGCAATACTTCGGCTTCAGCTCCTTTCGGCCCTTGCAGGTGGAAATCATCCGCGACGCCCTGGCGGGCAAGGATGTGTTCGCCCTGTTGCCCACCGGTGGCGGCAAGTCCCTTTGCTTTCAGCTTCCTGCCCTTGTGCGCCCCGGCCTGACCGTGGTCATCTCACCGTTGATCGCCTTGATGAAAGATCAGGTGGATGCGTTAACCGCCAGCGGCGTGGCTGCTACGTTCCTTAATTCCTCCCTCGCCCCCGGTGAATCCCGCCCCCGTTTGCGCGGTTTGCACAACGGCGAGTATCGTCTGCTTTACGTAGCTCCAGAGCGGCTCATGCTCCCGGATTTTCTTGAGGATCTGAAGCGTTGGAACGTCAACCTCATCGCCATTGATGAAGCCCATTGCATCAGCGAATGGGGCCACGATTTCCGTCCGGAATACCGCCAGATCGCGTCGTTGCGCACCTTGTTTCCCAATGTCCCCTTCATGGCCCTCACGGCCACCGCCACTGAACGCGTGCGCACGGACATTATCCAGCAACTGACCCTGCGTCGGTCCCAGATGTATGTCGCCAGTTTCAACCGGCCCAACCTGACCTATCGCGTTCAGGCCAAGAGCGGCGCTTACGAACAAGTCCTTGATTTCATCCGCTCACGACCGAAGGAAAGCGGCATTGTTTATTGTCAATCGCGTAAGACCGCTGAAAGTGTTGCGCAGAAGTTGAACGAAGACCGCGTCTCCGCCAGGGCCTATCACGCCGGGTTGTCCAGTGAGGAACGCGCGCGGAATCAGGAATTATTCCTCCGCGATGAAGTGCGCGTCATCTGTGCCACCATCGCCTTTGGCATGGGCATCAATAAACCCAACGTCCGCTTCGTCATCCATCACGATCTCCCGAAGAACGTCGAGGGTTACTATCAGGAAACCGGCCGGGCCGGACGCGATGGCTTGCCCAGCGAATGCCTCCTCCTCTTCAGTGCGGGCGATGTCGTGAAACAAAAGGGTTTCATCGAAGAAAAGACCGACCCGCTGGAACAACAGATTGCGCGCGAACAATTGCAGCAAATGGTGCATTACGCGGAGATTTCCGAATGCCGCCGCGCCTCGCTGCTCGATTACTTTGGCGAAGAATTTCCCGAAACGAATTGCGGCGGTTGCGACAACTGCCTCTCCCCGCGCGCTACTTACGATGGCACCCTCGTCGCACAAAAGCTGCTCTCCTGTGTTCACCGCGTGCGCGAAAAAAGCGGGTTCGGCGTTGGCTTGAATCATCTCATTGAAGTCCTCACCGGCGCCAATACCGAGAAGGTGCGCAACTGGGGGCACATGGAACTCTCCACCTACGGCATCGGGAAAGACCAGAGCCGCTCCGAATGGGGCGCGATTGGCCGTGAACTTATCCGGCTCGGTCTTCTGGAACAAACGCGTGATAAGTTTCCCGTCCTGCAAATCTCACTCGCTGGCCGCGATTTCCTGAGACACCGGAAAACGATTCAACTCACCCGCCCGATTGCTGCTCCCGCGAGGGAAACCCATCACGCCGGCGAAATCGCTTGCGACGAAACCTTGTTTGAACGTCTGCGCGCCCTGCGCAAAAGTCTGTCCGAAGAACGTGGTGTGCCGCCTTACATCGTTTTCTCCGACGTCGCCTTGCGTCAGATGGCCCGCAATTATCCCGCGAGTGAAGGCGAATTCGCGCGCATCAGCGGCGTCGGTGAGAAAAAGCTGCGCGAATTTGGCGCCGTTTTCCTCAGCGAAATCAGCGCTTACCTTGCCACCAATGCCCGTCAGATTTTCGCCGATGATTCATTCACCGTGGCGAAGCCCGACCCGACCCGTTCACGGCTCAACGACACCGCCCGCGAAAGTTTGAAGCGTTTTCGCGATGGCCAAAGCGTTGCTGAAATTGCCGATCACCGCGGCCTCACCACTGGCACGATCTTTTCCCATTTGGCCACCGCTATTGAAGTCGGCGAAGTTGTGGAACTGGAACGTTTCCTCACCGCCGAAGAGCAGGAGGAAATTCGCGCTGCCTTTGAAAAATCCGGCTGGGGCAATCTCCCCGGCACGCGGGAAAATCTCGGTGGAAAATATGACTATGGCCTCCTCCGCATCTTCCGCACCGCCCGCCAGCGCGGCTATCAAAAGTAAGGACAGCGACCGTCTCGGTCGCAGCAACGTAACTCAGTCAATCGGTGTCCATTATTTCAAACCCGCCCTCACCCATTTTTGAAATTCGCAAACGAATTTACTTCTTAACCACTCAACGCTCTCCACTTCCCTTTTTCATAAATCTCTACCATTTCCAACCCTCACACCCTTCCCGATATGTCGCGCCAGCGTCCTGGAGTGCGGCAGTCCCCTGCCGCTTTCAAGCGCGAACTCCATCACCCACACCAGATAAAATCTCCACCAATAATCAACCCGTTCCCACCCCTATTTCTCCGCCTCAATCTTAATCGTATGCGTCACCGGCACAAACGCCTCTTGAATCGCCTTCGCCAGCGGTGCGCGTTCGCTTTCCGTTCGCGTTACCACCACCGTCAGATTCGTCTTGGCCTCTGCTGAACGGAACGATTTTTTTATCTGCTCCGTTTCATAACTCTGTTTCGTGGCCACCGCTTTATCCACCTTGATAAAGGCTTCGCTAAACGCATTGGTCACGAAATCCTCCGCCAGGTTCACACCCCGCGCCAATTGTTTGGCCGAGTAACTGTGCGATTCCGGACCCCACGTGATCTTGTATTTGCTCGCGTCCGCATTTTTGACCACGAGCATGAGCCGGTTCAGGTCTTCATTGAAAGGCACCAGCGTCATGCCGGAGCGAATGCTGTTATCGTTATCCACACTGCCCGTGGCGCAGAACGGATAGCGCGAACTTTTGATCTGGAGTTCACCATCCTTGAAATAAAGCAGTTGATGACCTTTCGATACCGAGGCCACGCCCGTTTTCCAATCCACCGTGAATTGCCCGATGTCACCGTCCAGTCCCAGCCCGCGCAGATACGCATACGCCATGATCGTATGACCGGCCCAGCCAGGGTGAACGCCATCTTTCCCGGGCACGCAGTAATTGGTGCCGTATTTCTGCGTCGTTGCAAAACTGGCAAGATACATCGGCCAGAACACATCAGCGAACGCCACCTTGTTCCGTGCCGCCAGCTCGACGTCGATATTGCGCAGCGTGCAGAGGCTGAGATTTAAATCTTCAACGGTGCCTGAAGCGGTCTTCACCCAGCTTGGCATTTTTCCAACGCAACCCGGTGAGCCCAAAACCGCGCGCACGTTATTGCTCTTGAAGGAATCCAGAATCGCCTGAGTTTTTTCCGCATAGGTTTTTCCAATGCGCTCTTCATACGGCCGGTACTCATGATCGTTCATGCCGTAACACGTCGTGGCGATTGTCGGTTTGAAACGCAGGCAATCATTTGTCATGCGGCCCAGAAATCCCGAAGCCCGTTCACCGCTCCAGCCATATTGCCGCACCGTCACGCCCAGGTCCGGCACGCAGACTGTCAGGTACGTCTCCATCATGCGCGAATACATTTTCTGTTCCGTGATGGAGTCACCGATGATCGCCAGCCGGTCGCCCGATTTCAGCAGCAGCTTGCCGGGAGCCGGAGCTTTCTTGGGCGTAAACTTTTCGAACGACGGATCATTCGGCTTTACTTCATACGGTTGAGCGGTGGCGGAGCAAACGAGAGTTAAGGCCAGCCAGGTCGAAAAAAAGTGGGCGCGCATAAGCTTTACAAAAAATGCCGGTCCAAGTGTTTGACTTTCAACCTCGAACGTCAAGACGGGAAAATCATCATTCAAATCAAGCCCCAGCGGGGCGCCATGTTTATAGCAAACCAAATGAATATTCCCTCAAGCTCCGGAGGAGCGGCATGATTACGTTTTGAACCCAACCCATGCCGTTCCTCTGGAGCTTGAGATAAGAATGCAATCCGAACGGCTATAAACACATGGCGCACCTCCGGTGCTTGGAACCCTCGCGCCAGCGTCTTGGATTGCGGTAGTCCCTACCGCTCTCTATCGCGTTCGACTTCTCCTGATGCCGTTGCTCGCCACTCTCCGGACAGCGACCGTCCCCGGTCGCTGTCTGACGACCTGCCAATCACCTTCCCTCCCAATGCCGCAATTGACCTCCGTTGCGGAACAGCGTACACCTATTCGGTCCATCAGCCTTGCATGAATGCCGCCACACTCCATCGCCTCGCCATTGTCGCCGTGCTCTTTGTTCACTCGGTCGTGCGGGCCCAACTCGCACCTCCGGAAGCAGGCCCGCTGCTCGGCGACAAAACCTGGTCTGCGCTC
>JBEHZA010000417.1:0-4915 GCA_048497895.1 Verrucomicrobiota bacterium | reverse complement strand
AGTGCGACGACGCGGCGCAGAGCCAGTTTCATGGGCAGCCAGCCCAGCAAGAGCGACAGGATTAAAAAGCCTGCCCAACCGCTTACGAGTAATTCGACGGAGGGTCCGCGCAGGTAAGCCCAGGGCGAGGCGATGGCCAGCAGCACTACCGACGCTACGATGTAAAGAAAGCTGAGCACCAGGCAGAATGTGCCGCCAAAGCCGCTGACGATTTTGCTCGGGTTTTCCTCTTTGAAATTGGGGTAGAGCACGCCTAATCCCACGGCCATGCCGTTCATGGTGAACGTCATAATGGTGACGGCCAGGGCGAAATAGGCGGTGCGGTCCCACGGCATTTTCAGCATGTAACAGGAGAGGCAAATCAAACTGAGCGTCAGGCACCAGGAACCAAAGGTGGTCATCCAATACTTGGCCCGGACCAAACGGGCCAGGCCAATTGGTGCCATGCCCACGATCCAGAGGCGCTTTCCTTCCAGGGAGAACTGTGGATACACAAACCGGGTGGTCAAGGTGGCGAGGTTCAGCGAGCAGGCGCCCAGGTTCAAAAAGGAAACCAGATGCGTCCAGAATGGATTGATCAATTGCTGGGAGAAATTCCGCAGGTTCAAGATGTAAACGCCCAGCAACCCAAACAGCATCAAGGTTTGCCCCCACTGCGTGGTATCCCGCCAGAACATGCGGATATCCTTCAGCACGAGCGCCCGGGCATCCGGTGTCAGCCAGCGGAGTTTGCTGAAAAGGGCTTCGAGTCCGCCCCGGCGATAATGAAATCCGCTGTTGGCTTTGTTGCGTTGGCGGAACCATTCCCATTGGCCAAACATACTGCCCCGGCTTTGGACCGCCGAGATGGCATCGTAAAATTGCCGGCCCGTGCAAGTGAAGGAAAGCAGACCGAAAAAGAGCACATTACTCAGCAACACCAGCACAAAGAAACCCGCTGCTGCCACTGCTCCTTCCAGCCATTGCAGGACGCCAGTGGAAAGCCAGTAACTCGGCAGCAATGGGAACAACGCAAAACTTGTTCGCATCAACAGGCGGTCCATCAATCCGAGCACGCGGGTGTCCAGCAAATCCTGCGGCACTTCTTCGGGCTGCATGAACAAGGCCGCGCCGAGCAGCAGAATGATCGCACTGCCCACAGCCGCGATTTGAAAGGAGCGGCGGTCCATGAACCGCGCCAGCAGAATGGCGAACCAGGAGCCAAAGACCGTGGGCAAAACAATAAACAAAGCTACCAGCGCCACCGTGAGCAGGTAAAAATGCCAGGGCGCGTGACGGCTTAAGCCGAAGGCAGCCAGCAACGGCGCGACGAGAAACAGGAAGGCCCATGAAGCCACCACCGTGGTTTCGAGGAATTTCCAGCGGAAAATGGTTTGCGAGGAAACCGGCAACGTCAGCAGGAACGCCGTTTCGCGGTTCCGGAACAGGTTGGAGTAGCTGATGACGAGATTGCTGAACATCAACATGACGAACAGAAAAGCGAACAGCAGATAGAGCAGGCGCTCGACTAATACTCCGCCCAGACCGGGAAATCGCGAAACGAAAATCAACCCGTGATAAAACAGCCAGAACGACAGGCTGATGTAGCCTACGACGAACGCTCCGATCAAGCCGGTGAGCAGACGCGATTGTTGCCGGACTGCTTTCAGCTTCCGCCAGACCTGCACCAGATTGAGGCGCAGCAACAGCCAGAGCGGCGAAGCTATCGTGGAAGCTGGAGAAGTTTCGGACGACATGGGAATCAGGTTTTCGCGGCCTGCTTTTCCTCTTTGAAATTGGCTTCCTGCGCCGTCAGCATCAGGAACGAGTGTTCCAGTTCTCCATCCGAACCGCTTTGCTGCCGCAATTCCTCGGAAGTGCCGACCGCAATCAGCCGCCCCTGATGAATGATCCCGATCCGGTCCGCCATTTCCTCCGCCACACTGAGTTGATGCGTGGAGAGAAACACCGTCATGCCCTGAACCGACCGTTCTTTGAGAATATCCTTCACCACCCGGGCGTGATGCGGGTCCAGCCCAACCATTGGTTCATCAATGACGAATACGTCCGGGTTGTGCAAGAGCGCGGACACAATGGCGATCCGTTGCCGGGTGCCGTGCGAAAGACCTTCAATCGACTTCCGCAAATAAGGTTCCAGGTTGAAACGGGCAATCAATTCTTTTACGCGTTCCTGAAAGTCCTTTTCACTGACCTGAAATAGCTGGCTGATGAACCGGAAGAATTCCCACGGCGTCAGCTTGTCATACAGGAACGGAAAATCGGGGACGTACGCCATGTGTTTGCGCGCTTCCAAAGGGTGCGTCTGCACATCGAAACCGGCGACCACGGCCCGTCCGGATGTCGGCTTGATCAGGCCGGTAATGATTTTAATGGTCGTTGTTTTTCCAGCGGCATTCGGGCCCAGCACGGCAAAGAACTCGCCGCGTTTGACCGTCAGGTTGAGGTTGTTGACCGCGACCAGGTCGCCAAAGTTTTTGACTAAGTTGGTCAATTCAATCATGGCAGTGTCTCACCGGAATTCTTCGTTCAAAAGACTGATGCCGTTCGGCAGGTCCATCCGCAAAATTTCACCCACCCGGCTGACGATGACGACAATCTCGTAACGGTCAACCAACTGCGCCCGCAAGCGGTAGACCCGCACGGGCGTAAAATTGATTTTAATCCAATCGTTGCGCGCTTCCCATTTCAAACGGTTGGAGGCGCTTTTGATTTCGTTCAGGGAACCGCCCACGCTGGCGGCCAGCATGGGAGCCAGCATCGGCCCGGCTACTTCCTGCAGCAATTTTTCCGGCTGGCGCAACTCGGCAAATTTGAATTCCCGTTCCCACACGCTCTCACCATCTTTAACGGTCAGGAACAGCTTTTCATCCGGGTTTGACGCGTGCAATCCCCAGTTTAACGGGCGTTGCGTCACGCGCACGTCAAAATCCTCCCACGCTTTTTCCCGGTTGAACCGCATGCCGATGTAAAACCGGAAACGATTGGTCCGGTCGCCCACAAAGACGTTGCCATCCAGATCGAGATTGTAACCGTTCAGTTTTTTGACCATGCCCTCGGGCGGGTAATCTTCCGAATAGACTTTGCCTGTGGCCATTTCCTCGCCGATGTTGGCGGACCAGTGGCAGAAGCCGATGCGTTTATTGTGCTGGCGGATTTCCAGATTGGAATTGTCCGGTGAGGTGAGAATTTTTTGCCAGACGACCTCCACCGGCACGGAACTGCCGGGCTGATTCCGGTTGGCAAATTCAGACCGCCAGAGCAGGACATTCATCGTCACCCAGAAGGCCGCGACGGCGATGAAAAAGAGGCGGTTGGCCATGGGGATTAACGGCTCGGTATATTCAACGTCTGGCCCACCTGCATGCGCCGCGGGTTCACGGTTGGATTCGCGGCGAGCAGGGCGTTCAAGCTGATGCCGTAGCTGCGGGCGATGGAGGCCGGTGTTTCGCCGGACTTAACGGTATGCGTTTTGGCGGCACTGGCCGCGGGCGTTATATTGGGGGATGCCGTTGTTCCCGTGCGCGCTTCCGTTACGGTGGGTCGCGCCGGAAGCGGCGTTACTGCCGGACCCGGACTGGACGGCAAAACATTGGTCGGCGGCAAAGGCGTTGCGGGGGGAGGCAGAATGGGCCGCTTCGCCAACTGCGATTGCAAATCTTCAACCTGGCTGCGCAGGCTGACGTTTTCCCGCATGAACCGGTCCAGATCGCGCTGCACCGCTTGCGTAACCGGTCCCAGCGAAACTGTGCGGGCCAATTCCTGTTTGCAGGCCAGGATTTGCTGTTTTACCGGATCGGCTAAATCCGTGTTGGGACGCAACCGCAGATATTCTTCAAAATGATAAATGGCGCGCGCGCTGTTGGTGCTGTTCTTTTCGTAAAGCACGCCCAGTTCAAAGTGCGCCGCGGCGGAACGGGGATTGGCTTCCAGAGCTTTCTCAAAGGCTTCCGTGGCTCCCTGATAGTCTTTGCTCATGACGCGGTTCTTGCCCGTAAGATAATACGGATCCTTCTGCTCGTCCATCGGGTCCGTGCCGGGTGGATTGCAACCCGCCAGAAAACCCGCGCAGAGCAGACAATACACCCATCGGCATTTGTCGGCCAAACCAGTCATGTCGCGAAATTAAACGATGTCTATCGGAAGCGCAACGATGGGTTCAATCGGGGCGCAGTAAAAGTGAATTCTTTATTTTTTCGCACCGCCGGATTGAAACGGATTGGGGTTGGCGGGCTTTGGTTTTTCCGGCGGCGGTTCTGCGTTAGCAGGCGCAGCTTCCGGCGCTGGATCGGGTGTGGGCGCTGGCGGCTGAAACGGGTTGGACTTTTTGGCCTGAGCAGCGAGTGCAACCGGTAAACGGAATGTCCCGCCGATGAAATAGGCCCAGCCGATCAACAGGTGCAGCACCATCGCAAATAACAACGCGATCAAAGGCAACTCGTGCAACGCATACAGGAATAGCGAGATCGTCATTACCAACGCACCCGGCATCAACGCCGCGCCACACAGCTTCCAACACGCGAAGCCTTGAGCTTCCTTGTCCCCAAAGTAAGCTAACAGGCGCGCGGGCACGAAATACAACGTCGCTAATCCGGCCCAACTGAGAAACAAGCCGAGCACGGTGACCAGTCCCACTCCCACGAGCAGAAAAGGTTTCCACGCGCCCCACCAGGGAATTAATTCCGGACGATTGAGCATGATGTCCCAACCGCGCGGGTAGGGGACAACGGTGTAACCGGTCAGTGAACGGACTTTAAACTGCCGTTGGTTCAGCTCGATTTGGAGGTCCGCCGTCTGGCCGAATTCATTTTGCCCCTCAGGGTCCGCCACCAGACAGAGAAACGGGCTATCGACCAGTTTGACGGGAGCATTCGTGGTCCAGACCAGCGAGCCGTCATGGATGGAACCTGCGTCTGGC
>JBEHZA010000416.1:0-4919 GCA_048497895.1 Verrucomicrobiota bacterium | reverse complement strand
GTCAGGAACTCCTCGGGAATGCCGATGCTCGACGCCAGGGTGCCCGCGTAGCTCGACTGGTCATCGTCGCCGTCAGCGGTGGACACCACAGCGTCAAGGGGTGGCGATCAGGACGATGATCCCGACGACGGTGCCTTTAAATCGGGCGGCCGATGAAACTTTTTTCAGCTCGGGAGCGGCGGTCGCTTCGGGATTCATGAATTATCTTTCTACCGTTGCCCGGGCTGCCTCCCAAGCAGACTGACCCCACATGGCTGCTTTCCAGGCAATCCATGGCTTCTGAGCATACAGCCTTAACAAGGCGGCTCGAGAGCGTTTCCAAGATAGTGAGCTTGCCCCACCTGTCCAGATTAATTTAGATGCGAATGGAAGCTATCCTCTCTTTCCGGGACGCCGATGAAACCCGGATCGAACTGGAAAATGCAGCAGGCCGCCCCATCAAGCGGCGGTCAGGGTAATGCTGACCTGGAATCCCTTGGGCTCAAGGTTGCGGGCGACGACTGTGCCGCGGCAGTTTTCCACGCAGGTTTTCACAATCGCCAGCCCCAGGCCAATCCCGCCCGTTTCAGAATTGCGTGAGATATCCGGGCGATAAAACGGGTCAAAGATTTTGGGCAAAGATTCAGCCAGAATCCCGGGTCCGCAATCGGTCACTGACAGGATCAACTCGTTTTGCTGACGACGGGAACGGATGGTAATGGGGCCTGCCTTGCCGGCGTAACGAATGCCGTTGCGGACGATGTTTCCAACGGCGCGGGCCAGTAATTCCGGTTCCGCCCAGGCGATGTGATCCTCGGCCACGTCAATTTCCAGATGCGGGAAATGGGCGGCTTCCCGCGCGGCGATCCGGCGGGCTACGTCCAGCAGTTTGACCGGGCCCAATTTAATTTCCTGGGGCTTGAGACCGGCTTTGGAAAAGGAGAGCAGTTCGTTGATGAGTTGGGACATATGCTGAACCTCTTCCCGGAGGTCTTCGACATACGCATGGTTTTTCGGGTCCACCCGTTGCTCAAGGATGCCGAGAGCGAGTTGAATGCGGGCCACAGGCGCACAGAGTTCATGGGCGACATCTCCCAGGAAACGCTTTTGGCCGTGCACATAACCGGCCAGTTGACTGGCCATCCGGTTAACCGCGATGGCGAGCAGCCCTAACTCATCCTGGCGACGCGTATCCACGCGAATCCCGAATTCGCCTTCCGCAATCCGTTCCGTGGCGTGCGTGAGTTGAGACAGACTGCGGGTAATGTGGCGAACGAGGGGAATCCAGAATAGAACCGAGCACAGGATGCAACTGCCCGCCGCAACCAGCCAGGGAGTGAGGTCGAAAAAGAGCCCGCTCTGACGTAACGAAGGCGAGGCCACCATGAGAACCATGGAGACGGGTGGACGAACGCGATATTCCTGCAAGGGTAACCGCACTCCCACCCAATAGTGCTGCGGGGTAGTGGCGGTATGTACCATGAATTTGGAATAAATGCCAATGAGCGGGGGTTGATGGCTGGGCGGGCCATCCAGGTTGCGGCCCGGCGGAATGCCATTTTCCCGGGGAGCACCCGGAGGCGGTTTACGATCGCGTCCTTCACCGGGAGGGGTATCCGTGCGCGGAGGGCCATCTGAATTGCTATCCGAGTCGGGTGGGCCCGGCGGGCGTGGCAGCGGGGTTCGCTTCTGGAGCAATTTCTCCCGGGCTTCAGGCGGAAGAGTGACGGTCTCTCCGGCGAATTGGTTGCCGTCATTGCCGAAAATGTACAGTTGCACCTTGTAGGCTTCCCCGAAGTTTTTCAGCCGCGAATTCCATTCCGGGCGCGGGGTATCCTTCAGTTCGGCCACGATCAATTCCGCCATGGCCTGCACGCGGTCACCGGCGCGTCCCACCAGCAACGAATCCAGCCCGAGCTGGAACTGGATTTTTACGAAGGCGTAAAAAATCGCCGCCAGCACGACCAGATTCAGGAAGAACCAGAACAGAATCTTGGCGTACAGTGGAAAACGCAGCTTCATGCTCAACTGTTTCCTTCGGCCGGATTAATCAGCATGTAACCGGCGGCGCGCACGGTGCGGATGAAATGAGCGTTTTTCGGGTCATCGCCCAGTTTTTTGCGCAGGACGGAAATATGCACATCAATGGACCGGTCGAAGACGTCGTAATTGCGGTCGCGGATTTCGTCGAGCAACGCTTCACGGGACTTCACTCGTCCTTTGGCCCGGGCCAGACTGAACAGCAGATCGAACTCGACCGGGGTAAGAATGAGCGGCTGATCTCCGAGGACAGCCGTGCGGGTATTGGGATTGATGCGAAGCTGGCCGACGATGACTTCCGGCTCCAGACCATCGTCCGGTTTTTCGATGATCCGGGTAGCCCGGCGGGTGACGGCGCGCAACCGGGCAAGCAGCTCCCGCGTGGAAAACGTTTTTGGCAGGTAATCATCTGCGCCGATTTCGAGCCCCACAATCCGGTCAGCTTCTTCGCCGCGGGCAGTCAGCATGAGCACGGCGACGTTGGAATGGCGGCGGATTTGCTTTAACACTTCAAAGCCATTCATGCCTGGCAACATGACATCGAGAATGACCGCCTGCCAGGAACCCGCCAGGGCCTGTTCCACGCCCGCCGGTCCGGTGTGGACGGCTTCGACTTCATAGCCCATCGGCTCCAGGTAATCTTTAATCAGGCGGCAGAGTTTCTTGTCATCGTCGATGACCAGCACGCGCGTGCGGGACTCATCCACCGGCAGAGCATCAGGTTCAAGAGGTGTTGGCATCATCGCAATTGAGTTGGCCAGATATAGTGCGTTTTGCGCTCCAAATCTGTCACTTTTACACTTTCTTAACAATTCTCCTCTAAAACCGAAACAAAACGTTTACAGTCGGGAAGTGTAATCAGGAGACGAAAACGTAACGACGGTGACTATTTGAGCATCGAGCTGTCATGGGGAAAAAGGGTATGAAAGCGAAAATCGCAGCATTTGCGGGGCTGGTCTTGTTGGTGGCGGTGGTTTGGACGACGGTAGGGCAGGATTCCGGACGAACTCCGGCGCAACCACGGGTCTCAGTTCCGTCGCGTGAACCGCAAACGGACGAAGACGCTCCGGATGACCGGCCTCCCGGCCCTCGCCGTGGTCCGCATGGACGGCCTCCGCTGCCGCCTATCCTCGTGGCTCTGGACACGAATCACGACGGGGTGATCGATGCAGATGAAATTGCCAATGCCTCTGTGGCGTTGAAATCACTGGACCGGAAAGGGCGTGGTTTCCTGACCTTTGACCAGCTTTTGCCGCCACCACCACCGCCGCCGCCGGGAGCGCCTGACTTCGATCCAGAGGGCAACAATCCGGACGAGGCGCGGGGAGAATCCCGAAGTGAAGGTGGTTGGGATCAACAACGCCCGGCTGGACGTGGAGCTAATCGCGGAGAACGTTCTGTCCCACCTCGTCCGCGCGAGGAATAGCGGCTCGCCGAAGGCTTGTTTTTTAAGTTATCGATTTCCGCTAAATCCAGCGGTTTATCCAACAAGGGAGTTGTCGCTTTAATCGACACGTGCACGCGTGAGCCGGTGGCCGTCAGGGTATCAGACCGGTTTTGGTGATATAAAATTTGATTGCGCTGGGGGTGCAAAGCCGTTGACCATTCCCTCATGCGGTTAAACCCAGAGAGAGATCACCAGACCTGCGGGGATGGGGGGATTGGAAAAACCCGGCCCGCGCAAACCTGACGGCACTGTGATCTTTAATACCTTCAGTTACTTTCTTTTTTTCCTGATCCCGGCGGCCATTTTATTCCGTCTGGCGCAACCGCGCTGGCAACCGTGGGTTTGCATTGGCTTTGGAGCGTTTTTCTTTGTCTTTTTCTCGATTACAGCCGTTGGAGGTTACGCCGGCGCATTTTGTTTGCTGATCTTTTTATGGGAAGCGCTCTTCAGCCGGCTGTACCGACCCGGTTCCGTTTTTTGTCTCGTGGGAATCGTGCAAGCCGTGATCATTCTGGCGGTTTTCAAATATTGGAATTTTTTTACCGGATTGCTTTATCCCGGGTCGGCTGCGAATCCGTTGCACTGGGCTAATGCCTTTCTTCCGCTCGGCATTTCGTTCTTTACGTTCGAGTTCATTCATTACGCGGTGGATCGTTATCGGGGAAAGACGGAGGCCGGAAGTTTGAGTGAGTATCTGGCGTTTATCCTGTTTTTTCCGACGCTGGTGGCCGGACCGATCAAACGCTATCAAGACTTCACCAAAACGATTCGTGCGCCAGGCCGGGATTGGGCCACCGATTGGCAGCGCGGAATCACCCGGATACTGGTTGGATTGGTGAAAAAATTTGCTGTGGCCGATTTGATGACCTCGTTCACGGACCATTTGAACGCCGCGGACATTGCTCAAGCCTCGCGCTGGGTGCTGCCGGTTTGGCTGCTGGCCTACGGAATTAAAATTTACTTTGATTTTTCGGCCTATTCCGACATTGCCATTGGTTCCGCGCGCTTGTTCGGGCTATTCGTCCCGGAGAATTTTGATTGGCCTTATTTCCGGACCAACATTGCCAGCTTCTGGAAGCACTGGCACATTTCACTTTATAGCTGGCTGGTGGATTATGTTTTCATTCCCTTGGGCGGATCGCGCGTGAAGTTGCCGCGCATCTTGGTGAATGTGTTGGTGACCATGTTGCTCAGTGGACTGTGGCACGGAGCGGGATTGAATTTTTTAGTGTGGGGATTGTGGCATGGATTATTGTTAATCGGCCATCGTCTATGGAATTTGTGGCGTCCTCCTTCAGTCACAGGGCCAACCTGGCCGGGGCGACTGGTCGGGTGGGCGTTGACGTTTGTGACCGTGAATTTGGGCTGGGCCTTTTTCGCCATGGATTTACCCACGGCCGGAATATTTTTAAAACGATTGTTCCTGGGCTAAACGATGAAATCTCTACTGCGC
>JBEHZA010000415.1:0-4926 GCA_048497895.1 Verrucomicrobiota bacterium | reverse complement strand
AAAATTTGTAACCGCGGCGATATTCGAACTTCTCCACCGCCTTCATCAACCCCATGTTGCCTTCCTGAATCAAATCCAGGAACGACAGACCGCGGTTGGTGTATTTCTTGGCGATTGAAATCACGAGGCGCAGGTTGGCTTCCACCATCTCCGTCTTCGCTTGCAGCGCCTTCTTGGAGAAATGCTGCAACTGCTCGTATGCCTTCAGATACTCGTCATACGGCATGCGGACGAATTCCTCGAGCGCCTTGTTTTTGCGCTGCTCGGATTGAATAATCGTCTGCTGATGCTGCGATTTGCGCTGCTGCTCCAGCTCCTCAATCGCGCGCAGGCTCGTCTGAATCTTGTCGTGGATGTTTTCCGCGACCAGCGCCATCTCTTCGATGACCTTCTGCTTGTAATAAAATTTCGGGAACGTCTTCTGCAGCTTGTCGTCCGCCTTTTTGAAATCCGTGAACGCCTTCTCGCGTTTCGACTTGTTCGGGCCGTTCTGCCACTGCGCGTAAGCCTCGTCCACATTCTGATCCAGCACGCGCACTTCCTTCACCAGCTTGCGCAACGCCTTCAGATGGTTTTCCCGGCCTTCAATCTTCTTGTCCAGAATGACGCGGTCAAAGCGTTCCTTCGGCGGCTCGGAAATCAACTTTTCCGCCAGTGCGATGTGTTCCTTGCCCGAGAAACCAAAGCTGTAGATAATGCGTTTGACTTCGTTTTCCGCATCTTCGATGCGCTTGGAAATTTCCACTTCCTGTTCGCGCGTCAGCAGCGGCACCTGGCCCATCTGCTTCAGATACATGCGAACGGGGTCATCCAGAATGTCGAGCCGGGACTTGTCTTCCTCTTCTTCCGGCTCCGGCTGCTTCACGCGGTCCACCTCCGCCTGATCCACGATCTCCACTTCGAGATTGCGCAGCTTCGTGTAAACCTCGTCCAAATCTTCCGGCGTCACCACGTTATCCGGCAACGCATCATTGATGTCGCCGTAAGTGAGGTAGCCTTGTTCCTGCGCCAACCGCAGCAACTCCTTGATCTTCTCCGTCAAATCGAGTCCCGCCTGGGATTTAATCACTTCGCCGCCCGCCAAAGCTGGCGCGGCTGCCGCCGGTTCCTTGCCCGGTCCGGCTGCTGCCCCATGATGGTTATTCTTGTGTTCCCCCTCCACTGGCTGAGACCGTTTCGTCGAACGCGTCTCCTTGCGGGGCGCACTCTCCCGTTTCTTCGCGACGGATTTGTGAACCGGTTCGGCGGACTTGCTTTGGGCGGCGGCTTTCTTGCTCTTCAATTTAACCATATGTATTTGGCAGACTTCGGCTCGGACAACGAAACAAATAGCCGCGTAATATTGTCGGTAAGGGTCTTTTAGTCAAGTAATCATGGGCATTTTTTCAACCGCTTCTTATCCACCGCCGGAAGTGCTGATCGCCTGTTTGAAAGTAATGTTGTTTTTATTCTATCTTATTAAATATAAACAGGTTGTGTTAATTAGTTTTGTTTATTTTATTGTGAAAATAATAGCAGTTAAATTGTTTTAAAATACCCTGAAAAAAGTCCTGAAAATCGTAACTCGTTCAGCTTGTGATAATTGGATATTTGCTTTTCAGTCTCCATCGGCAATCTTACTGTGCAAACAGTGGCCTGTGGGTGATTGAGTAGAGCAGGGGAAACAGCTCAAAAATCATCTGGCATGTCCCGATTAGTGTCAATCAGCGTAGATCAGCGGTTCAACCCCTTCGTATCGTTCCAATTCACCTTTTCCAGAGCTTTTTAAATATGCAACTGATTTGTATTCAGATAGATATGTTCATTTTGACGCGGGTTGATTCCGCCATTTCCCAGCTTTTTTACTCCCTCCTTCAACCCCTCTAAGCCATACAAAGCCATACAAACACTTTGATTCTGCCTCAGCAGAACCCTCCCGGCCATTCCCAACTCCCAAACCACCACCCTAAAATTTCAAAGAGCCAACCACTATCGCACATCAGGTTGTTCGACGGTGAGATTTTCAGCGCCAATCTGAGACTCCTGTTACTGATAAAACTATTATAAGCTCATCAGAAACTAATATACCGGGCCTGCCACTCCGGCAAATTAAAACCACCACGTCTTCATCATCTGTGGGTAGCCCGTTACAGGTCTCTGAGACAGGTCATGGACAGGCGGCCGTGCGGGTTGGATGATCAGCAACTCATTTCTTTGCGGTCACTGAATTTTCACGGACCGGTAGTTGGTGGCGTAGATGCCATAAGAATGTGACGACATAAAACGGCATTGAGTTGGCTGTCGGAGAGTGATAAAAGGATGGTGTGGTTGGTGGTGCGGTTCTGTGAAGAAACGTCGATGGCCTGAGTGTGGTGCCAGGTCAATGACTATGGGTATTGGCGAACCTCCGTGAATGCTATTCGGGGCGGATCGCGAAAATGAAAATACGTCCATAGCCAGTTCAATTCTTTTACTCACAAAACATTCTTTCTTGTGGCATGTCCCGGCGTGGGTTCATGCTGCCATGAGACACTATACGGTCACGGTGGTCGAATATCAGTGGGCATGGGCTCGATGGGATAGCGAGCTAAAGGTTATTAAGTGGAAAACCGGTCGGTCTGGATAGTCCTATGCCAAATGAACTGAGCGTTACGCGCAAGATTCGGGTGTTAATACTTGAAGACGAAGCGGCCGACACGCTATTGGTGCTGAACGAGCTTCGGCGGAGCAGTTTTTCTCCAGAATGGGTTCGCGTGCAGACCGAAGATGACTATCTGATGCACCTGAGCCTTGCCCCGTGGGATATTATTCTGTCCGATTTTCAGATGCCGGGTTTTAACGCCTTTGCTGCACTGCGACTGCTGCAAGAACGGAACCTTGAAATCCCCTTCATCATCATTTCCGGAACGATTGGGGAAAACACCGCCGTCGCGTCGATCAAACTTGGAGCTGAGGACTACCTCCTCAAAGATCGACTGGGCCGTCTGGGCACGGCCATCGATCAGGCGCTGGAGCGGAAACGCTTGCGGGACGAACAAAAGCACGCGGAAGAAGCTCTCCGGCTGGCGAACGAACAAGTGCGTTCCCTGCTGGATCACAGTTTGCCCATCATCTATTCGCGCAAGATCGATGGCTACACCATGGTTCCGATTGCGATTAGTGAAAATCTCACCCGGATATTGGGCTTCACGGCTGAGGAGGCTAAAAAAGAGGGCTGGTGGCAGGAACAAGTGCATCCTCAGGATCGCGAACGGGCTCTCCATAGCGATCTGATGGTGCAGACGAATGGAACGAGCGTCGCGGAATATCGGTTCTGCCGCAAAGACGGTGTCTATCGGTGGATGGAGGATCAAAAGCAACTGGTGCGTGATGCTTCCGGGCAACCCAAAGAGATTGTCGGCACCCTGACGGAAATCACGGAACGCAAGCAGGCTGAGGAAGTGATGAAGCAGATTTCTCAGCGGGAAAAGGAACACCGGGAGGTGCGGATTTTCAGAGACATAGTCATGTTGGTGGGAATTGGCGCACTTATTTTCGTCCTCAGCTACTGGTTGAATTTGTTCGTTCCCCCGCTGCAATGGATTTTAAAGCATTCGGACTCGGTCGTCGATGAGACGGTGGGAATGTTGGTGCTGCTGTGTTTTATCGCGCTGTTTTATACCTTGCGAATGCTCAGAGAAATCAGGGACGAAGCCAATGTGCAGCGGCAGGCAAAAGAAACCCTGGAACTGGTGGGGCATGATTTAGATAGCCGGATTAAACAACGGACCGCGGAATTGACTGAAGCCAATGAATCCTTGCGGCGGGAGGTGGTGGAACGCAGGCAGGCGGAAATGGCCCAGGCGCTGGCCGAAACCAAGTTCCGCCGCCTGGTGGAACAATCCATTTGCGGCATTTACATCGTTCAAGACGATCGTTTTGTGTACGTGAATCCGAAGATGACGGAAATCTTCGGGTTTTCCGAATCAGAGTTTGCCGCCCGGCCGGTGGTTGAATTCATCGTTGAAGTAGATCGTGCTTTGGTGAAAAAGCACATTGAGGATCGCTTATTGGGGCGGATGAAAATTGCCCGTTACGCTTTGCGCATGTTGCGAAAAGACGGCGAAATGGTGGACGTGGAAGTTCATGGTGAACGGATGGATTACGGGGGGCGTCCTGCCATCATGGGCACCTTGCTTGATATCACCCAACGCAAACGGGCTGAAGATGTGTTGCGGGAATCCGAACGGCGCTTCCGGGAAATGTTGGAGAACCTTGAACTCATTGCCGTTACGGTCAACAAACTGGCCACCGTTACCTTCTGCAACGACTACCTGCTTAAATTAACCGGCTGGACGCGGGAAGAGGTTGTGGGGGGAAGTTGGTTCGAGAAGTTTATCCCCGCGGCCAATGATGCGGAAATGCGACAGATATTTTTTAGCACACTGGAAGCCGGCCAGATTCCGTCGCATTATGAAAACCCGATCAAGACCAAAGCTGGTCAACTGCGCCAGATCCGTTGGAACAACACCATGCTGCGGGACAAAGATGGCCAAATTATCGGGACAGCGAGCATCGGAGAAGACGTTACCGAACGGAAGCAGGCCGAAGAATCTCTGCGGGCGACCGAAGAGCGTTTCCGCCAGTTGGCCGAGAACATTAATGAGGTTTTTTGGATGACCGATCCGGCCATGAAACAGATGCTGTATGTCAGTCCGGCGTATGAAAGGACATGGGGACGCTCCCGCGAGAACCTGTACCATTCCTCACAGGATTGGCTGGACGCCATTCACGCAGAAGACCGTGACCGGATTGAAAAGACCATCACGACCAAATTGGCACGGGACGGTTACGATGAATATTATCGCGTGGTTCGCCCGGACGGAACCACCCGTTGGATTCATGATCGCGCGTTCTGCATCAAAAACAGTGCGGGGGAGACTTATCGGGTGGTCGGTACAGCGGAAG
>JBEHZA010000414.1:0-4933 GCA_048497895.1 Verrucomicrobiota bacterium | reverse complement strand
GAAATGGAGCGCACCTTTACCACCGCCAGCAATTTGGACCCCGCCTTTGACTATGCCGGAGCCGATCGTTCGCTGGGCATTCTGTATCTGGAAGCGCCGGGTTGGCCCACCAGCATCGGCAGCCGCACCAAAGCCCGGGCGCATCTGGAAAAGGCGGTCAAAACCGCTCCGGATTATCCGGATAACTACCTGAGCCTGATTGAAGCCGATCTGAAGTGGGGCGACTATAAGCTCGCGCAACAATCCGCCGTTCAATTGGAAGCGATCTGGGCGGAGGCGAAAACGAAGCTCACCGGGAAAGATTGGGAGTCGAGTTGGGCCGATTGGTCGAAACGCTGGACCGATATTCAAAAGAAGCTGCACAACCACACCGCCCGGAAGAATTAAACCAGCCGGTCGCCCACGTAATCTCTCAGTTGGCAGCAGGTTTGACACTGTTCGTTTGACTGGCCAGCAGGGCCGCGATTTGGGCCCGAGCCGTATTTAAGTCTTTGACCGTCGCATTATATTTACCCGCCAGCTCGTTAAATTTGACGACCGCATCATTCCGTTCCTGCGCGGATTTCTGAATCTGCTCGTAAGTCTCCTTCAAGCGTTCATCCCGGGCGGCCACGGCGCTGGCCCAATTGGTCACGCTCGCTTTTAACTGCTCGCTTTCCGCCGTTAACTGCCGCACCTGCCGGTCGGTCACGGCGTTTTTAGACTCCGTTTCTTTCAGAGAAGTATGCGTCAGGGTCAATTGCTTCCGCAATTCGTCCAGATCCGCCACGTAACCTTTTAATGTCTTGCCCTGTTCCTCCAGCTTCGTGTTTTGGTCCAGCCGGATTTGTTCCAGGCGATTGGCTTCCAGATTCACCCGCCGGTTAACCTGCCATTGCGCCACGCACAACGCCGCCAGAGCGATGACTCCCACCAGATTGAAGTAATGTAAAAAACGGTTCATGGCTTGGCCGGGCGGATTTCAAAAGCAACCTTGTCCACTCCGGTGGCGCGCACCAGATCGAGCACATGGATTACATCGCCATGACGCGCATTTTCATCCCCGCTGATGAACACGCGCAGGTTGGCATTGGTCTTCTGACTGGCGGAAAGCAGCGCCACCAGTTCATGGCTGCCCACCGGTTTCTTATCCAGAAAGATGCCTCCGGATTTATCCACCGAAATATTGATGAAATCTTTGGTCGAATCCGCCGTCGCCGTCGTGGCTGTGGGCAGGTTCACCTTCACGCTCTTCATGTTCACCATGCTCAAGCTCACCAGCATGAACGCTGCGAGCAGGAAGAACATGATGTCAATCAGCGGCACAATCTCAATGCGCGCTTCCGTGGATTCGGACGGCAGTTTGGAACCGAGTTTAACAGGCATACGTTTCCTCAGTGTTGCAACGCCGGAATCGTGGCTACCTTGCCGCGATCTGCTTCCCCCATCGCGCGGTCCTTGGCGAACTCTTCCAGATCATGCCCATGATGCTTGGCCGATTCCACCAGCAGTTCCACATGATTGATCGTCCGCTCCAATTGACCGCGGAACCGGTGCAGGCAACGATTGAAAAAATTGTAAGGCAACAGGCAAAGAATCGCGATGCCCAACCCGCACGCCGTGGCAATCAAAGCCTCCGCAATGCCCCCGCTCACTTTCGTAGCCGCCAGTTGATCGTCCCCCACGAAATTGAAGGAGTGCATGATGCCCGTGACCGTACCCAACAACCCCAGCAACGGCGCCAGCGTGATCAACGTGCTCAGCACCCACTGCATCCGCTCGGCACGATCCAGCTCATCCGTTGCCCGCAACTGCATCGCTCCCAGCAGGGAACTATGCGCGTGCAGCAACCCCTCATGCACCGTGCCCAGGAACGGATCGGTGCTGTCGGCGGTCAATTTAGCCGCGCGCTCGAAATCACCCGTGGCAATCGCCTCGTAGCTCTCGTTCAACTCGCGCGAACTTGTGCGCCGCTGCAAGCTCCACCACCACAGCGAACGTTCGAGCACCACCGTTAAGGCAGCCAGCAAAGCGATCAGAATCGGCCACATAATCGGGCCGCCTTTGACGAAATAGTTGACGACGACGTTAGCGAACAGAGGTTGCATAAGCTTAATTATTTCGTGAGTTGAAAACGCATGGAAACTTCATAGACATGCACCCGGCCGGGCGCAAATCGCCAGCGCTCGCGGATGACTTTTAAGGCCGCTTCATTCAGTAACGGCCAGGGACAGGGAGAGGCCGCTTCGGCTTCCAGGACCCGGCCATTTTCATCCACACTGAACCGGACCACCACCGTCCCTTCCTGCCCTTCCCGTTCGGCTTGATGGGGATACCTTGGCGCCGGCTGCTTGCCTGCGCCTTGACCAAATTGCAACGTTTGCACAGGCAATGCCGGAGCTTGCACTGCATTGCTGGGAGCGGGCGTTTGTGAATAACTCGCCTGCTTCGCTTCCACCACTCTCGTGGGGACTTGCACCGGTAAAGCAAAGGCAATCGCCGGACTTGGCGCGGCTACTGCCACTGCTGGCGGAGCTTCTGGAGGAGTAATCGGGTTGAGCAAAGGCGGCGGCGTGCTCGGTGGCGGCGGATTGGCCTCCGGCGGCGGTACCGGATCACTGGTTAACTCCACCTTAAGAATTTCTGCCTGAACCGGTTCCGGAGCTTTGGCCTGCGCTTGCGGCCGAGCATAGTTCAGGAGCAGTCCAGCAATCCCTACCCCGAGGCAAATAATCCAAATCGCCAGCGTAAATGTCGGCCAGAGAGAGCTTTGTTCCGATTCCGACGTAACTGTCCGTTCCTGCTGGGCAGCCGGTTTCGGTGCCGAACCCGGATTCAGCAGCTTATCGGTATGGACAGGTGCGCTAGTCATCGCTTTAAGCCTTCAGCAAAAACACATCGAAATTCGCAAATACTTGATCTTCAAACATTTTTAAATTGGCTATCAGACCCAAATTCGTCCACTGGACCGACTCAAAGCGGCCCATAACGGGTTTAATCTGCCCCAGCCCAGGCAAATCCGCTCCCGTCTGTTTGTCTTTTTTTGTCGTTCACTTGCGTTGATCCCGGCCATCCCCCTCACCAAACTCAAAATTATCCCGGAATAAGCCGGAATAGCCCGGACAAACCCGGTGGGGCGAGACTCCGTCGAGCCCTGATAAAAGCTCCACCGGAGCGACATGAACTCTTCACTTTGCATACGGCGTTCTCAATTATCCCTGAATAGCCCTGAATAAGCCTGACACAGCCCTGACACCAACCCCGAACGCGGCCATTCTCGCTCGCGCATCCTCATCCGGTTCCTCTCCAAGGAGGGGTTAGGGGTGGAGCGTGTCTGTTTGTTCATCCGTGGTTTAATCGGTTTCCTCCTTCCGCGTGTTCCGTGTATTTCGCGGTTAACCTTTGGGATTTCCTTCGGATTTCGGCATTCGGTAATTCGTCATTACCCCCCTCCTTCCGCCTCCCCACTACTGACACCTCCTATCAAACCACACAAACCGCCGTTTGTATTTCCCACCGCGGGAAATTCCCCCACATTTTCTTCAACCTGCTTTCTCGGCGCGTTTAAAGAACCTCCGGAACGCCAGCGCCAACCCCGTCCACACCAGCAACGTCGCCGCCAGAGAAGTCAAAGCGGCGATGCTTTGTCCAATCCATCCCCCCGCTTCACCCGTATGAACCGGTTTCGTCCACAAACGTAATTTGCGCCCCCAATTCGCTTCGGCGAACGTTTCCGTCTTCGTCACTTCTCCCGTTTGCCGATCCAGAGTCACCTGAAACCGCTGATCCGGGCGGCTTCCTTCGCCGGAATCGATCGTAAACGTTACCGTCGCATCTCCTCTCCCCGGCAAACGTGCGCTGATCGATTGCCAATCGTTCGCCTGTTGCGCCGCCTTGGTCCAAAGCTGATCAAGCCCATCCAATTTCAATTCCCCTCCGCCCCCACCCCGCCGGCCTTTCCGTGGTTCCCCACCGGATTCGCTCCGCGATTCCTTTCCCTCCCGCCCCTTTTCCGTCCCTTTACCCTCCTCCATCCCCGCATTCGCGCTCATGGCTGGACGTGGCGCCGGTGGCTCGTTACCCGTGATCCGGAACATCAAATTATTCACCCAGGTATAGGACATGATTAAACCTGTGATGACCGTGATTAATATCGGCAAGGCCGCCCAGAACCCGATCACATTATGCCAATTCCAATCCCGCGCCTTGCCCCGTAACCCGCCATCGAACACCGTCACCGCTTTCACCGCATTCCATTTCCACTGCCGCGGCCACCATAGAAATAAACCACTCACCAGCAGCAGACCGAACGCCGCACATGCCGCGCCCGTTACCGCCTTGCCCTTCGCCTGTGACCCTAGCCAGCGATGCCACTCCTCAATCTGATGCCACGTCGCCCGCATGCTGGAACCGCTCCCCGTGACTTCGCCAGTGTACGGGTTGACATACACCAAACCTTCCCGCCCGAAACCAATGCTCGCCGCCGCCGTCGGATCATGCCGCAATGTTATTTGTGAAGGGCGTGCATTCGTCTGGCTTTCGCGCGCCTTGGCAATTAATACCTCCACACTCAACCGCGCCGCTTCCGGTGTCGGCGGTGTTACCGTCCGCACGTCGCGTTCCGCAAACGCAAAAATCTGCCGCTGAAACGCCAGCATCACCCCGGTGACGGACATGCTCAGGATGACAATTCCCGCCACCACGCCGATCACCAAATGCGCCCAAAAAATAAGCTTACGAAATTTCATCAACGCCCCCACCGTCGCCCAAAGCCCCCGTCTTTGCTGCCGTCACCTTGCCATTTTCCATCGTTAAATTGCGAAATCCCCCCGGACAGCGACCGCCTGTCCCGCGCCGCGCATAGGCGTCAACCTAACTTCAGTGGAGACTTTCGTTTGCGGGGCGGTTTGGTCCGGGAACGTTTGAGGATCAAGGTATTTTTGTCTTCCACCCA
>JBEHZA010000413.1:0-4960 GCA_048497895.1 Verrucomicrobiota bacterium | reverse complement strand
CCTTTGCTGGGAGATTTGCGTTCCGGACAATTCCAGGTGTTGCCGTTGAGCAAAACGGATAAAGCCCGCCGCGGCATGGTGTGGGCGGACGTCAACGGGGATAAACTGGATGACCTGTTGGTGGCTGAGCCGAACAGCGGACAATTGACACTGTATTTGCAAAAGCCCGATGGCACGTTGGCCGCTCCGAAAACATTTCCGACGCTGACCGGTATCAGTGAGATCGCTGTGGCGGATTGGGCGGGCGATGGCAAGGCGCAGATTTTCCTGTTGAGCAATGACGAACGTCAGATCGGCGTTACCCGCTTTGATGCAAATGGCCGGATTTCTTTTCCGGAAATGATTCCGCTGGATGGGAAGCCGATTGCGATGACGGTGGGTGTTTTGAAAGCGGGAGATAAGCCGTCTTTGCTCGTGATTCTCGATCAGGACGGCAAACGGTCGCTCTTGATTCGTTCGGCGGACGGCAAATCGAAAGTGCAAAAGCTGGGTGAATCTTTCAAATCCAACCCCAGCGGCATCTACTTGCACGACGTGGATCAAGACGGCCTCGTGGATCTGGTGGTGTTGATCCCGTATGAAAAAATCAAGGTGTTGCGGCAGGTGAACGGCAAGGATTTTGAAGAGATTGATATTGCGCCGCCGGGCGGGACCATGGAACAACCCTGGCTGACCACGCTGGATGTGGATGGCGACGGCAAGGCGGAATTGCTGCTGGCACAGAAGAATTTCCTGCGGGCCGTGGTGCTGCAAAAAGACGTTTCCTCCGGCGAAAAATCCGACAAACCGGCCTGGTATTTTCAAGTGAAGGAACAGATCAACGGCGCCGCCAGTAACTCCCGTATTACCGGCGCCGCGGCGATCAAAACTGCGGGCAGTAAAATTGCCACTTTGTTTCTGATGGATGCGGAGCGCAAAACGCTGACCGTGTGCGAACGTGATAAGGCCGGTGTCTGGCAGACGGTGCGGAACCTCGCGCTGCCCGCTACTGATTTCGGCAGTCTCCGGGCCGTTTCCCTCAATGCCCATGAACCCAACAGCGTCGCTTTCCTCGGGCTGAACAGCGTAGCGTGGATGTCGTTCAGCGGTCAGACCTGGGACATGGTCGAACTCGATGGCTACGAGACGCCGATCAAAGACGGTTACCTTCTGGATGTGGTTTCGGGCGACCTGAATCACGATGGCCGCAAAGATTTGGTCTTTTTGGAAACCGCGAAAAACTATCTGGACATTGTGACCTTCGAGAAGCCGCATCGCTTGGTGCCGTCGAACCGCTGGCAGGTGTTTGAAGAACGCACGTTCCGGAGCCGTCGCAACGTCTCTCCGGAACCGCGTGAAGCTTTGGTAGTCGATGTGACGGGGGATGGGAAAAACGATCTGGTGGTCATCGTGCATGATCGGATTCTGGTTTATCCCCAGGAATAGCGAGGGCGATCGGGGAGCTTGGCGGAATGAAACTATACGACCTGATTTCACCGCATAGTTCGGCGTCGGTTAAGGGAATTAACCGGTGGTGGCACCGTTTCGTTTGTGCGGCGGTGATCTTATATATCTGCGCGTTTGAGTATTTCACTGCGCCACTGGTTTTGATGCCGTTTATTCCCGTGCTGCCAATTCTGATCGGTTGCCGTTATGGCGGGTGGCGTTGGGGGGCAGTGCTGGCGGGGACGGTGGTTCTCTGGCGCACGGCGCTGGCCTGTTATTGGGGTTTTCATTTTGGCTGGGCCTTTCACTTTCACAACATCCTCACCCTGGCAGTGGCATTGTCGGCGATTATCTGGCTGACCTGGAAGCTGCAGGAACAGCACAACACGATTGAGTTTTTACGCGCTCTCCTGCCCATCTGTTCGCACTGCAAAGCCATCCGCGACGCGGATGGCAAATGGAGCAAGCTCGAGGATTATGTCGCTGAAAATACTTCAGCCAAGTTTACGCATGGCATCTGTCCGGTCTGCCGGAAAGCGCACTTCGCTGAATATACCGAGTGAGTTTCGGGTTGGATTCTTCGGGCTTACTTCCGCAACTGTGGCGGGGTGGGGGAGAATGATTTAAAGCTCAGCCCATCGGCGGTAATAGTGCCGTTATAAACGGTGTAATTAAAATACTTCGCGATTTTGTCGAAGGAAGGTAACAAGCTGAAATCCAGCCAGTCATCACGCAGTTTGCGCGCTTGCGGGTCCACAAATTTGGGTGTTAAAGGGTTCGAGGGGAACAACCGGTCGAATGTATCCGGGTCCTGCTTCAACGCTTCGATCAGCAGCTTGATGGTTTCGCTCTGGTTATCGTAACCGAAGAAGCCAGTGCCCATGCCGCCGATTTTTTCCGCGGCTTCGTTTAATCCGGCGGTTTCACGCAAAGGCCGGGACGGATTTTCACCGCTGCGCAAATATTCTTCCACCATGTTGGGCGTGGTGGACATGGCGACGTAACCGCCGCTGGGGGAAAAGCTCAAGCTGCGCTCCTCCATTTTGGAACCATCGGCGCTCATGGCCGGCGGCAGTGGCAGTGTGTAAATTTTACGTCCCAGAAATTCCCGGTCCTTGATCTCGCCATTGCCACCCGTCAGGGAAGCGATCCCGACTCGAATGGCGCTGGTGAGTTGATCGGCATTGGCGGAACTCAGCAGCACCAGCGCCGGCGGCGTGTTCAAGTCTTGCGCTTTGGTGCTGCGCGGCGGCTTTTCCAGGTTCACAATATCATCGCCCAGATTGCCGATGAGTTGCTTCTTGATGTCAAAGTTCGGGTCCTTGTCTTTGCCTGCGGCTCCCAGCGTCATTTGGAGCAAGCCCCCCATTTGCGGTGAAATATCCGTCAGAACGCCTTCGAGATTGGCCCACATTTTCTGTCCATCCAGCCGCCAGCGGCTGAATTTGGAAACATCCGCCGGGACAAAGGCCGGCGGGCTGGCATCTTTGGCATCGAACGCCAGCACTTTGAAAAAGCCTTTGCGTTCCGCTTGCGGCACGGTCACAAACAGGTTTATCAACGCGCCGTCGGGCGTTTGTCGGCCTGCCATCGCGAGCGATTTGATGCCGTTAATGCCAAGGGCATCCATGACCTTCTCGGGAGTAAAACCCATCGGGTTGGGTGTCGCGGCGGCTTTCGCGGCGGCGGCTTTGCCGACGATTTCGGCCATGGTCTTGAAATTAACCCAACCATAAAGATTGGCCTCGCGGAACAGTGCCGTGTGGTTGGCCTCATAAGCAGGCACTTCGCCCAGGGACGGCAGCGAGCCGCCGGATAACCGGATCAGAATTTTCTCGAAAACTTTCAGGTTATTGCCAATCAGCAAAAGGGAGCCGGATTGCCCCACCGAAATCTCCGTGCTTTTGGGCGCGTCCGCCGGTTTATTGTCTTCGGAGGTCGCGTTGTCTTTCTTGTCCGGGAAAGCGCTCGACAAGGCTTTGTTCAAATCTGCGCTGGAGAGAATCAACGTCGTGAACTCCACATCCCGCACCGTATCCGTTTTGACCTGCTTGCCGGCATCGATCCATTTTTTCTTTAGCTCACCCAACGATTTGCGCGCCTGCTCGCTCTTGTCTTTGGTGTCGATTAACAGCACCAGAGCCGGCTCCAGGTTTGTCTCGCCTTTCCACCCGTTCTGAATCAGCGCCACCGTCATCTGACCGTGGGCAAGGTTGCTGTAATCCTCGAATTTGATGCCCAATTCCCGTTCCAACGGCTGCTGCACATCCGTTTTGAACTTGTTGATGAACTTATCCGTGAACGGCTTCATCGCCGGATCATTCCACATCTGGGCCGCGGGAAATTCGTGGTAAGCGCTTTTCACTTTGTCCCAGTCCGGCGTGGTAATCAGGCCGAGGGTATCGTCCGGCAGCAGTTTTTCCGCGGGCGGAACTTCGGCCGCAGTCGCGAGCAGGGTGCAGCCCAGCAGGGCCGTGAGCAGTGAGGCCTGGAGTTTAAAATTCGACTTCATGTTGAGTAGTTAACCGTTGGTCTGGGTTGCACTGCGTTTACTGGCGGCCTCGTGGCGGAAAAGAGCTTTTCTCCCTGATTGATGTTCCGGTCTTGCAATCGGAGCAGGCTGCTGGTTGACGTCGTGTCCGGATCGATCTCACTTCGCGGTTTTGGGATGGAGCGCACGGCTGGGCGGGACCAGATAGCGATAAGGATTGCTGGGATTATCGTTGTCGTAAGCGTAAGCGTCCCGGTGACCGAGGAAGAATTTAACCAGCCCACTCGGGATGGCAAATCCCAGCCCTTCACCGAACGTGATTTTCATGTTCGTAATGCCCACCACTTCCCCGCGCATATTGAACAGCGGCCCGCCGCTGTTGCCCGGATTGATTTGCGCCGTCGTTTGCAGGTAAAGATCGCCCTGCAATTCCCGCGTCTTCGTGCTGAGAATCCCTTCCGTCACCGTCCGCTCCAGCCCGAGCGGACTGCCGATCGCGAATACCCGCTCGCCTACGGCCAGCAAATCGGCATCGCCTAAATAAACCCAGGAAAACTTCGGCGCACCCGGATCATCGATTTTCAACAGCGCGATATCCGCGAATTTGTTCATCGCGATGATCCGCACTTGCTTGTAATTCTGGCGATCCAACTGCCCCGCCTTCTGTTGATAAACTTCTACGGAAATTTGCGTTTCCCCTTCGATCACGTGGAAGTTGGTAATCAAGTAACCATCTTCGTTGATGATGAAGCCGGAACCCAGCCCGCTGGGCGTGCGGACCTGCACCACGGCCTCGCCTAGTTGCGCTACCAGTTCACGTACACTTTTCTCTGGCGGCGGCGTGGCGGCCACATAATAAAAATTGCTCTGCTTCACCTCAGCCGCCGTTGGTTTTTTGGAACGCGTGACAGCGGGAGCAGCCGTTGGAGCTATGGCCGCCGTGGGCTTGTCGCCATTTACTGCCGAAATCTTTTCGATCTGCGCGCGGGGCGCTGAGCGTAGGCGCGGGAGCGGCGGAGGTGGGGAAGTGCCGGCGGATTTATG
>JBEHZA010000412.1:0-4988 GCA_048497895.1 Verrucomicrobiota bacterium | reverse complement strand
ATACGAAATTATTAAAAGTAACCGGCAGGCTTATTTGTATGTATTAATATCTCAGGGAGACGACATTATTTAAATCCTCAGCTAATAAAGAGCTACATGTGGCAATTAATGAAAGCGTTGGCGGGCGGAAAAATAGATGAGCAAACAGTAACCGCAGAAGAAGACCAAAGTGATCAACAGCAGGAGCAATTGCCCCCGAAAGGACGGAAAGTTCCGGTTGCACGCCGGACAACGGCTGGCCGAGGCCGACAACTTCGCACCACAAAAATGACAATCCCGAAAGCGGGATCTGGTACTCATAAATAAACAACTTCCAGCCGGGTTTATAATGACTGGTAAGTATCACACTATAGAACTTTCCGGGGAGAGTTGAATATGGGGTGATTCCCTCAGAAATGGCCGGCCAAACGGGTAAAGGGACCATGGCTAACCAGCCCTATGGCAAGCACTAATCCAGCCTCGATTCTGGGGTGTACCCCGCCCTTGTTTTTAACGCTTTTCAGCGGCACTGATAAAAGAAATGCGAGAGTCTGAACGTCCAGGCAAATAAATGAAAATCAAACGAAACCCCGTTCAGATTGGCATACATTTTGCCCCTCGCATATCTGGTTATGGAACTGCATCGTAATGGTTCGTTTTTGACCGAGGTGGTCAGTTGGCTCGAAGGAACGGCGTTGCCCGTCTTCTCCCCCAACCAGGCGGCACCCCGGCCGCTGCGCACCGTTTTTCTGCAAATCGGCGAAATTCCCGCCATCAGTAGAACGGATCAGTTTACCTTCAAACATCACAATCAAATGCACGCGATCCGGATTGTTCAATTCAACCACATGGGGAATAAGACCTGGATCAAATGCTACATCATCGAAACGTTTGAAACGGCTTCCAGCCCGAACGAGCATCCCGCACCCAAAACGATGGCTGCCTTAGCAGTAAAGTAACTTTTTGTTTAAGAGCGGGCGGGGTTCACTGACCGTCACGCTTCCGGAAGAATTCATCCCGATGATTCGCCCACCAAACCGCCCAACCTGTCCAAATGGAAACACCAGCCAGCGTGAAAATCAGGCCGCCGATAAATTCTTGCAGAGTCGCGGCATTAAAGAGAATGGCCAATGCAAAGTACGCAACGGCTCCGGCAACAAAGAAGGCGATCACCCACCCCGCATACCAGGCCCAGCGCGTGCGCCGCAGAATTCCGTAAGCGCCCAGAAAACAAAGTAGGGGCACGATCAGGATGAACGGCAGCCATGACATAAGCGATGAAGTTCGTTGGTGGACTTACCCTTCGTGTTGGTGATTTCGATTGGTGCGTAACGCGAATTTTGAATCGCGGCTCCCTACCTCGTCAAGCACGTCTTGAATTTAGCTATTCGGTAACAAACAACATTTGAAACTATTTTTTAGGGTGTACCCAATTACGCGTCATGAGTCAGCTCTAACCCGTTTAGGGAGATGGCAGGGAAAGTGATTCAGTGCCAGAGGGCGTCGAGTTGTTTACAAGGGGAGGCGTGAATAATCACGCATTAACACAATTTGCCGATACGACGCCTGGTTAAACGGATTTAGCATAGAGGTTAAGCAAGGTGTAGGTGAACATAATGCTCCACTTAACGGCATCCCGCACGAAGATCTTGTATCCCAGGGCACGGTGAAGGAATACCTGCCAAACCAGCAAAGCCAGAATCCAGGAGGAAAATAAATATTCCAAAACCATGATGAGTTCGTGGGCTCCAATGGTCTGCCCGGCGATCAATGAGAGGCCAACCAGTATAGTTATACTGCTCAATTCAACATAGGTTATCTGCCTCGTCGCTCTTTGCTCTCCCGACCAGCGCCTCGCTCGCAGTCTCAACGCCCGATAGACCGGCACGTTCAAGAGAATCCAAACTACAACTGACAAAAGGCCCAAATAAACATGACCGTGAAGACCGATCAGTTCCAGAGCAAAGAAGGCGACGAAGAAGGAGATTAAGGCGAACACCAAACCAATGGCGCACATGGCAAAAGCGAATTCCCCTAAGTTATCAACATCCAGCAAATCGCGATTTTCAGGCATACTGTTTCAAGTCGGTAGCGACGACAGATCGCACTTTTACGCTCGGTTTACTTTGAACGACCAAATTTCGGAGCAGCGAATTCATACGAATCGGATTTGGCCGCCGCGGTCCGTGAGGTGACGGCTGCCTTCGGGCAGCCATTGGAAACTCTCGTCGTTGGCGAAAATGCCACGATCTGGCCCGGTTTGTGGCGACCATTGTTGAGCCAGCGCCCAGCGGATCGAGGCCGCGATATGCTTCGGCGTATGCGCAAAATTTCAGGCGTAGGTATCCAGGAAAAGATAATGGGGACAGCCTGCGCGGCCAACCGTAACAACATGGTCCGTGCCAGAATCATGCCAGAGCCAGACCAGTTCGTTGACAGTGATCTTACGGGTGCCTTTTTTTGGGCCAGGCCATAACGTTTAACCCAAGAAGGGTGAAGTGGTTTCTGAGGTAAGGGGTGCCCCTTTTTGATTTTGTTCGGGCATTCCCTTTTTAATCTGTAAGTGTGATAGAGCAGCTTTCATTATTAAGTCGGCCATTGTTTTGTCTCCGATGGCGGCCAACAAGGGGTCGTTTAGGTACTTTTGTTGCGCATCTTGAAATGTTGTTCTGTACGCATTTAAGGAGGCTTGTTCGGATTCCCATTGCTGGCTTTTTTGGATGGATCGAGTTATCTCTAATATTTCTTGCACCATGTTTTCGACAGACCTGCGGTGGGTTTCCGTTGTTGGCTTATATTCCGTAAGGATTGCTGAAAATTTCGAGTTAAAATCATCCCACCATTTTTCAAAAGATTTTTGAATCCGATCTTCTGATAATGCTTTATCAGCATTTTGTGCATTGATGGTGCGGATGAGTTTAAGCATGTCATCCTTCATTGGTAGCGTGCCGTTGAACTGAGAAAGTGGGGGTTTCAATTCTGCGTGAGGAAGATTGATGAGCAAAGGACAGACCCGAGTTTTGCTCAAGCCTTTGGAAAGCGCTCCAGCTTCAAACAGTACCCATGGAGCCGTAATATTCTCTCGCGTCAAACAGAGAATACCTACGCTAGTCGTCGCAAGCTGTGTTCCAATGTCTCCGAACCAAAGTGACCCTTTGTCAATGTCATCGGAAGATATCCACACCTCGGTTCCCTGCAGTACGTCCCCAATCCAATCACGAAGAAGAATTGCGATGTTTTGGCTGAGAGTTCCCGACCAACTGATGAATACTTTCATAGATCTCCTTGTGTTAATGTCACTTGGTTTTCTCCTTTATCCATTTAACTAGGGGCGATGAAGACCATGCCATTGAACAGACTGCGATAATCACGACCTTGCGCACCGCTGCTTGAATGTCTGGATCTACCTTCCCTACGGCTGCGATCATGTAGTTGATCTTCACCTGTTCTTACTCCTTTCGGAATGTCACCTTGATTATGTTTCCAAACGTGTTCCCACTGTGTGGCGTAATTGCGTCTGCGTTTGCGATTTCGGCTTTAAGAAAAAGCCGTCCTTCTTTATTTAAAATGGTGCGCGATACAGGGTTCGAACCTGTGACCCCTACCGTGTCAAGGTAATGCTCTACCACTGAGCTAACCGCGCACTAACTGCGGGGACGAGGAGAATGGCAAATCGACGCGTTCTTTGGCAAGTGAAGAATTTCGGACTTTCGGGAGGGGTATTTTAACCGCGAAATACGCGGAATACACAGGAAAGGGAGGAATGACGAATTACCGAATGACTAAATCCGAAGGAAACTTGAAACCAGCTCTTGCCTGAAATTGGCGCTGGCGGATTGGTTGATCTGGTGGGTGTATCCCCTTACCGGAGTTCGACTCTTAAAACGCTTAAAGGGAAAGAGGGACTGACATTCAGGGACTCACGGGAGTTCGTCCTTCCTAAGGGATAAGGGGTTGCGAGGGCTCGTTCGTCCACAGGTCTAGTGAGAGGCAGGAGCGAGGTCATAGGCTTTGAGGGGGAAATTGGCGGCTTCGTCGGGGGTGGCGAAGAGTTGGCGGTCGAGGTCGTGGAAGGTGGGGTCCTGTTGGCAGGCTTCGGCAAGGGGGGTGTTGCGGGGAACGATGATGAACCGGGCCTGGGAGCGTTTGAAATCTTCCGGCGTGGGCGCAACGGCATCGCCATGCCAGGGGACGCCGAGGAAATAGGCAGTATAAAGCCCGGTGCGTTGGCCGTAGTAAAAGCCGCTGCCGGCGATGGGGCCGCGGAGGTTGGCAGCGGCAAGTTTTTGCGCGAGTTCCGAAGCACGCACGGTGGGATCATTGCCAAGGCCATCGGTGGCGGCCCAGACGCGAAAGAAGGGAAGCATGCCGAAGGAGGCAGCGAGAAGTCCCAAGGCAAGCCAGCGGGCGAAAGGAATTTTTAATTTCTCCGTCAGGGCAAACACGACGCTGACGCCTGCGACGAGGAGCAGCGGGAAAGCGGCGTAGAAATAACGGGCGTCGACATCTTTCACATACACGGGCAAATAAATGCCGCCGAGCAGGAGCAGTGGCACGAGAACCCAGCGCCAGCGGTCGCGGGCAAGGTTTTCGCGCCACGGCGTAGGCACGATGCAGGCGATCACAAGCGCAATCACACCAAGAAGAAACCAATCCATTTTCGCATAGAGACCGACAACGGTTTCAAAATTCTCCTGCACCAACTGAACCTGCCGCTGGAAATTGGCGCTGCTCTCGAACGGAGACCAGAAGGAGTATTCCATGCGGCTGGGGTCTTCCCACGCGGTGAGACGTCCGGGCGGCGGGGGTTGCAATTGGCGAAAGACGGGGTGGAACTGACCGGCTTTGACATCGGGCGATTTCACGATGGCGTGGTTGATGCGACCACTGGTGGAAAAAGTAGGGCCGCCGTATTTCAGCGACAGCACAATGATCCACGGTGCGGAAACGAGTAGAAAAACGCCGAGGGTGACGGCGAGATTGCGAACGAGTTGTTTGGCATTCGCTGC
>JBEHZA010000411.1:0-5005 GCA_048497895.1 Verrucomicrobiota bacterium | reverse complement strand
GAGGTGCGCTGGCCGCCTTGCGCGTGTTGGGGGAGGGCGACGGTCTTGTCCTACAGGCGAGTGAGGCCTTAAGTGGCGGCGGTGGACGGCTATGGGCTTGCGCCTGCTGATTACGTCAGCCTTGCTGCTGGCGATTTCCGGCCTCCAATGGCTCAAGCCGCGCGAGGGGATGAATGTTTATTTTCTGCTCGATCGCTCCGACAGCATTCCATCCGCGCAACAGGAAGCGGCCAAGAATTACATCAATAAGACCGCCCAAGCGATGAAGCATGACGATCAGGGCGGGGTGATCGTCTTCGGCACCAGCGCCAGCATTGAATCGACGCCGAATCCGAAAATGGACGTGCAGAAGCTGCAAGCGGTCGTGGGATCGGAACAAACGGACATTGCCGCGGCAATCCGGTTGGGCACGGCGGCCTTTCCGGAGACCGGACAGAAACGTCTGGTGCTGCTGAGCGATGGCAATGAAAACCATGGCGAGGCAATGGCGGCGTTGCTCGCCGCAAAACCATTGGGCGTGACCGTGGATGTGCTGCCTTTAGGTGTCACCCGGGGCAACGACGTTTCGGTGCAAAAGCTCAGCGTGCCGAATAGCCTCAAAAAAGGTCAGCCGTTTGAGGTGAAAATTTTTATTCAAGCCGATCAGGCTCAGCCTGCGACCGTGCGCTTGTTTCGCAATGAGCAATATCTCGGCGAACAAAAAGTCGAATTATCGGCGGGAAAGAATCTGTTCACCTTTCCGCAAAAGCTGCCCGACGCCGGGTTTTACAGTTACCAGGTGCAAGTGGATGCGCCGGGCGATTTGATCCCGCAAAACAATCGCGCCACTAGTTTTACGAACGTGCGTGGCAATCCGCGCGTCCTGCTGGTGTCGTCGCAACCGGATCAGGAAAAGAATCTGGTAAGTGCCCTGCAAGCTTCCGATCTCGAAGTGAAATTAACGGAGGTCACTGGCTTTCCCGGAACGCTGGCGGAGATGCAGAGTTACGACACGATTTTCCTGAGCAACATCGCCGCCGGAGATTTGGGTGGGGATATTATGCGCTTGTTGGAGAGTGCCGTCCGGGATTTTGGTGTGGGCCTTGTGTGTTTGGGCGGCGATCAGGCGTTTGCGGCGGGCGGTTATCGCGGCACACCTTTGGAGACAATGTTGCCGGTGAACATGGAGTTGGACAGCAAGAAGGTTTTGCCGAAGGGCGCCCTGGTTCTCGTGGTGCATGCCACGGAGTTTCCTAATGGCAACCAATGGGCGCGCGATATTGCATTTGCGGCCCTGGACGCGTTGGGGCCACAGGACGAAATGGGCGTGGTGCTGTGGGATGGGAAGGATAGCTGGTTGTTCCCGTTATCGACTGTTGGGGACAAAAAGGAGATGCGACGCATGATCACCGGAATGAATCCCGGCGACATGCCCGGCTTTCAGCACGTGATGGACATGGCGCACGAAGCGCTTCGGAAGTCCACCGGCAATCTCAAGCACATGGTGGTGTTCAGCGATGGCGATCCCGGCGCGCCATCGGCGGCTTCCGTCAAGGCCACGGTGGATGACCGTATCACCATTAGCACGGTGATGATCGGCGGGCACGTCACTCCGGAGACGATGGTCTGGCTGGCCGATCAGGGCAAAGGACGGTTTTACGACGTGCGTTCGCCCAATCAATTGCCGCAGATTTTCGTGAAGGAAGCGGCGGTGATTTTGAAATCGGCAATTTACGAAGACCCGTTCAAGCCCAAGCTGGTCAGTTCCAGTGAAGTGATCCGGGGCATCGGGGCCATGCCGCAACTGCGCGGTTACGTGGCGACCACTCCCAAGGCCCGGGCGGAGTTGCCGCTGGTGACCGATAAGGGCGATCCTTTGCTCGCGCATTGGCAATATGGATTGGGCCGGGCCGTGGCGTTTACTTCTGATGCCCGCGCCAAGTGGGCCAAAGACTGGTTGGGTTGGGATCAATACCGGCAATTCTGGGCTCAGACAGCGCAATGGAGTCTGCGGCGTTTGGAAAATGCCGACTTCGTGAGTGAGGTTACGATTGATAAAGGGGAAGGGTTGGTCACGGTTGAAGCCTTGGATGAGCAGGGTAATTTCCGCAATTTCCTGAACCTGTCCACTACCGTAGTGGGGCCGAAGGGTGAGAAACAAACGATTCATCTGGAGCAAACCGGCCCCGGACACTACGAGGCGCGCTTTCCTTCCCGTGAGATCGGCTCGTATCTGTTAAATCTGATGGACCTGAAAAACGGGCAGGTGAGGGGATCGCAGGTGTTGGGAGCCAGTTTGAATTACTCGCCCGAATTTGCCGCCACCGAGCCGAACCATAACCTTTTGCTCCGGCTGGCCCAGTTAGGCGGCGGCAAGGTGTTGGACCCGGCTGCCCCCTTGGATAACCCTTTCCTCCATGACCGCCAGAAAACGTTTCAGCCCCAGGATTGGTGGGAATGGTTGTTGAAGTTCGCCATCGTGCTCTTTCCGTTGGATGTCGCCGTTCGCCGGATTCAACTGGATCGCGACGAATGGATGAAGGCCACGCGGACCTTGCGGCGCTGGGTCTTCTTCTGGCGAAAAGAGCCGGGAACAGTGGAAGCGGATGAGTCATTGAGCGCCCTTTTGTCACGCCGGGAGACGGTTCGTTCCACTCAAACTGCCGTGGCCCCCTCCGCCGACCTGTTTAAACCGCAAAAACCGGTTACTACTCCTGCCCCCACGCCGGTTTCCGGCGCCAAGGGAACGCCAGCCACTACTCCTTTAGGGGTAAAGGATAAAGAACCTGTTGCATCCGGCACGGACACTGCTAGTAATACGAGCACAACCAGTCGTTTGTTGGATGCAAAACGTCGCGCACAACGGCGAAAAGGCGATTAAATGAAAGAATGCCGCAAGCAGGCAGAATTCGTAAAAGCGTTGGCTTCACGCATGGACGTGTGCGTTTGCTACATTCGGGCCGGAAATGGTCACGTAACTCGCGCCTTTTCAAGGTATAACCGGAAAAATTAAAAGTTGCGTCTCAGGGTACACTTGTGGCTTTATGAATTCTGGAAAAAGCCAGCGGTGTACACTATAGTGGCCTTGTTGGCTTGATTTTGTCTTTCTGACGCAGTCAGTGGTTATGCCGAGACGTCGTTTGCAGGTGCTTTATGTAGGGAAAGTTCAGGGTGTCGGGTTTAGGTATGCTGTGAAGACAGTAGCGACGGGCTTTGAAGTCACTGGCACCGTACGAAATTTAACGGATGGTCGGGTAGAGTTGCTGGCTGAAGGTTCTCAGGTCGAGTTGGCCGAATTTCAGTTGGCGATTCGTGAATCGGGACTGGCTCGACACATTCGGGATGAACAGGCAACGTGGTCAGAGCCGACGAATGAGTTTCGGGGCTTTGAGATAATCAGATAGTCAAACATACGATGAAGTACGCAATCCTTGCCGATATTCACGCCAATCTTGAGGCGTTGCAGACTGTTTTGGAAGACACCCGGCAACAGAAGGTGACCCATTACTGCTGTCTCGGCGATGTCGTGGGCTATAACGCCAACCCCAAAGAATGCCTCGATCTGATTCGCGGCATGGGGATGCCCTGTGTGAAGGGTAATCACGACGAGTATTGCTCCTCGGAAGTTCCGCTGGATGGCTTCAACGCCCATGCGGCCGAGGCGGTTAACTGGACGCGCCGGCAATTGACGGATGAAGACCGCCAATGGCTGCGGGATCTGAAGTATCTGCGTCTGGTGGCGAATTTTACCATTGTTCATGCGACTTTGGACGTGCCTCAACGTTGGGGTTACGTGTTTGATAAACTGGCTGCCGCCGCCAGCTTTACCTATCAGAACACAGCGGTCTGCTTCTTCGGACACACTCATGTGCCCGTGGCGTTTATCCGCGACAGCGTCGTCCGGGGTGGAACCTATTCCAAATTCAAGGTTGAACCGGGTCGGAAGTATTTTGTGAACGTCGGCAGTATTGGCCAATCCCGTGACGGCGTGGCGAAAGCGACTTACGTCATCTACGACATGGACGAAGGCACCATCGAATTGCGCCGGTTGGATTACGATATGCCTACCACTCAACGCAAGATTATCGAAGCTGGTTTGCCTCCCCGGCTCGCGGAACGTTTGTCCCTGGGCAAATAACCGGTGTTTAGGCCGCCTGCTGTATTACGGGATGCCTGCCCCGAATAGCTGGCGGATGAATGGACCGGCTCCGCTTGAAAGTTCTCATTCTCAAACCCAGTTCGCTCGGTGATGTCATTCAGGCATTACCGGTGCTGCGTCTGCTCAAGCTGCGGTATCCGGAGAGTGAAATCGATTGGTGGCTGGCGGCGGAACTGACTCCTTTGCTTCAGGGTGATCCCGATCTTCATGCCGTGATTCCTTTTGAACGCCGGAAGTGGCGTAATCCCCGCGAATTACGGAACCAATGGCTGCACGTCCGCCAGATGCGTTCCGCACGTTATGATTGGGTGATTGACTTGCAGGGATTGCTTCGCAGCGCGGCATTTTCCTGGCTCGCGAACGGGAAGCTCACTCTCGGCCTGGATTCTTCCCGGGAAGGCGCGCATGGCTTTTATGACGTGGCTATCCGTCGGCCCTCAAACCGGCCTCATGCGGTAGATTGGTATCTGGCCGTCCTGCCGGAATTAGACGTGCCGCAACGCTGGGATTTCGATTGGCTGCCTCAACGGGCGGACATTGCCGCGCAAATCAAATCCAAATGGCCGGCGCAAGGCCGGCGCTGGTTCCTGATCAATCCCGGCGCGCGTTGGGAGAACAAGCGTTGGCCGGTCGAGTATTTTACCTCCCTGGTGCAATTGCTCGCCGGAGAATATCCGGACGTGCATTTCGCCATTCTGGGTGGCCGCGAGGATGTCCCGGCCAGTGAAGCCATTGCCCGTGCCTGCCCTGAACGCTGCTTGAGCCTGGCTGGCCAAACGACGCTGCCGGAAATGATTGAATGGATTCGTCTGGGCGAAGTCATGGTGACGAATGACACCGGTCCCATGCACGTTGCGGCGGCTTTGG
>JBEHZA010000410.1:0-5021 GCA_048497895.1 Verrucomicrobiota bacterium | reverse complement strand
GGCACAAGAATATCTCACGACCGAGAACCGCTCCTTGTACGCATTGTTGCCTGCGGGAACAGCCCCCAAACCCTCGGCTCACGTGGAGAATGTCGTAACGCATGCGATTCAAAAATTTGAACTCTCGAATGGCTTGCGGCTCCTGATTAAAGAAGATTCCCGCCTGCCATTCGTCGAATTTCGCGCGGTGTTCCGCGGCGGTGTGTTGGCCGAAACGCCGGCCAATAATGGCATTACCCAATTACTCGCCAAAATGTCGCTGAAGGGAACCAAGACCCGTTCCGCCGAACAAATCGCCACGGAAATCGAATCTGTCGGCGGCAGTATTGATACCTACGGCGCAAACAACAGCTTCGGTGTAAGTGCAGAAACCCTTAGCAGTGATTTCCACACCGGTCTGAATTTGCTGGCGGATGTGTTGCTGCACCCGGTATTTCAATCGGAAACACTCGAACGCGAACGCCAGATTCAACTGGCGACGATCCGTTCACAAAAAGATCACATGCTGCACAGTGCGATCCGCCTGATGCGCGACGCGATGTTCGGCCAAACCGGCTATGGATTGGACGCCACTGGAACCGAGGAATCAGTGCAACGCGTGCAAATTGCCGATCTGAAAGAGTTTCATCAGCGCCTGGTGGTACCGGAAAACTGCGTCCTCTCCATCTTCGGTGATGTGAAAGCGGCTGACGTCAAAGCCGCTGTGGAAAAGGCCCTCCAGGGATGGAACAAGGGCAAGGAAAGTGTGCCCGCCCCTGCCCCATCCGCTACGATAAACGACATTAAGCGCGTCACCGAAACCCGGGATAAAAAGCAGGCCGTGTTGATCATCGGTTTCCGCGGCACCACACTTTTAACTGAAGACCGCTTCGCCATGGAACTGCTTTCCGAAGCGTGCAGTGATCTGGGCTCGCGTTTGTTCCTGCGGATTCGGGAGAATCTCGGCCTCGCCTATTATGTCGGCGCGCAAAATTTCCCCGGTCTGGTGCCTGCTTATTTTTCGTTCTACGTCGGCACTTCACCTGAGAACCTCGCTTTGGTAGAAACCGAACTGCTCAAAGAAGCGGAATTGCTGCGCAACGATGGCCTGACGGAAGAAGAATTGAAGCGCGCCAAAGCCAAAATTATCGGCCAGAAGAAAATCGCCCGCCAGGAATTGGGCCACCTCGCTTCGACTACGGCCCTGGATGAATTATACGGTCTGGGTTACGGCAATCTGGATCGAGAAGACGAACACTACGCCAGCGTGACACTGGAGCAAATCAAAGCCGCAGCGGTGAAATACCTCCGCCCGGATGCTTACGTGGTCTCGATCGTAAAGCCGCAGGAAGGTTGATTGTGGCGCGGAGCGCGGCTGTGTTCTGCCCGGGGAACCAGCCGCAGCAGATACGTGTGAACGGATGGGTTGGGAAATCGACCCAAGCGTTTTGTTTTTTGATATTGCTGCGCAATTCTTCGACACAGCCGCGCTCCATTGTGTTACACTTCCCTTGCGGCTGGAAACCTGACAGACTGTCGGCATTGCCATGAAAAATATGTTTCGCCGTTGGTGGTTCGCCGGATTACTCCTCGGATATTTTGCTTGTTTCGTCTCCCCCGGTATTGCGCTGGCCGACCCCAGGCCGCCGGTTGCAAAAACGATTCCCCAGACCACCGAAGTCCACGGCGAACAGCGGATCGATAATTATTTTTGGTTCCGGGAGAAAACTAACTCCGCCGTTCTCGCCTACCTCAAAGCCGAGAACGCTTACACCAAGGCGATGATGAAGCCGACGGAGAAGTTTCAAAAGTCGCTCTTCAATGAAATGATCGCACGCATCAAGGAAACGGAAACCGCGGTTCCTTATCGCAAAGGCGATTACTTCTATTACACGCGCATCGACAAGGGGCAGCAGTATCCCGTCTATTGCCGCAAGCACGGCAGTCTGGAAGCGCCGGAAGTCGTCATGCTTGACCTGAACAAGCTGGCTCGCGGACAGAAGTTTTTAGGTGTAGGCGCCTCCACCGTTAGCGATGACGGTAATCTGCTGGCCTATTCATTGGATAACACCGGTTTCCGGGATTACACTCTTTATGTCAAAGACCTGCGCACCGGCAAAAATGGTCCCGAAAAAATCGCCAAGACCGGCACCGTCGCGTGGGCAGCGGATAATCACACTTTGTTTTATACCATCGAGGATGATGCTAAACGCGAATATCGGCTTTACCGGCATCATCTGGGCGAATCGAAGGATGAACTGGTTTACGAAGAAAAGGATGAGAAATTTGACCTCGTCGTTGACCGGACCCGTAGTGAAACGTACCTGATGTTGTCCTCCGACAGCAAAACCACTTCGGAAGTACGCTATCTGGCGGCCAATCAACCGGAAGGTTCATGGAAGGTTATTCTTCCGCGTGAACCGGGACATGAATACGATGTCGATCATCGCGGCAATCTATTTTATATCCGCTCTAACAAAGCGGGGCGGAACTTTCGACTCGTCTCCGCCCCCGTCAATGATCCACGCCCTGAAAACTGGCAGGAAATCATCCCTCACCGGAATGATGTTATGCTCACCGGCACGGACTTTTTTGCCGATTTTTATGTCATTACCGAGCGGGCCAATGGCCTACCCCGCTTGACCGTAATCAATTTTGCCACCGGCGATAAAGATGTCATCGAACTGCCGGAACCCGCGTATGATTTATCTCCGGCGGAAAACCTGGATTGGAACACCAAAAAATATCGTTTCAATTACCAATCCCTCGTCACCGCGGAATCAGTCTATGACTACGATGTGGAGAAACATAGTTCTCAACTGCTCAAACGTCGCGTGGTACTGGGCGGCTATGATCCGGCCAATTACGTTTCCGAACGCATTCTTGCCACCGCTCAGGATGGAACCAAAATTCCGATTTCGCTGGTCTATCGCAAAGGAACAAAGCGCGACGGTTCGGCGCCTTTGTTACTGGATGGCTACGGAGCTTATGGCATCCCGAACGATGTCGATTTCTCATCAACCCGCCTGAGTCTATTGGACCGTGGTTTCGTCTTTGCGATTGCGCATATTCGTGGAGGCGGTGAACTGGGCAAATTGTGGCATGAACAAGGACGATTGATGAACAAGAAGAATACGTTCACCGATTTCATCAGTGCCGCCGAGTTTTTGATTGCGGAAAAATACACAGGCAAGGAACACCTGATCATCGAAGGAGCGAGTGCTGGCGGCATGTTAATGGGCGCAGTGACCAACATGCGCCCGGACCTGTTTAAAGCCGTGCTGACGCAAGTTCCGTTTGTGGACGTGATCAACACAATGCTCGATGAAACGCTGCCTTTAACCGTGGGTGAATTTGAAGAATGGGGTAATCCCAAAAACAAAGCGGATTACGATTACATGAAATCGTATTGCCCTTACACAAATGTGCGGGCGCAGAATTACCCTAATCTACTGGTGGAAACCTCGCTGAATGACAGTCAGGTAATGTATTGGGAACCGACTAAATATGTAGCCAAATTGCGGGCACTGAAAACCGATCACAATTTATTGCTCTTGAAAGTGAATTTAAACGCGGGCCACGGCGGAGCTTCTGGCCGTTACGATTATCTGCATGAAGTCGCCTTCAATTACGCGTTTATGTTGAATCAGGTGGGGATAACGCATTAACGAACCGAGCCGGAGATTAAAGCTCATCTTCGCGCTCGGCGTAAAATAATTGATAAGCCCGTTCGTAATCGGCTTCCGGCACCAGCACCCGTGCCTGCCGGTTCAAATCATCAGCATCTTCGTCCGCATTGGCGTCCACAAACTCCTGTGTGGCCATAATGCCGTGCTTCTCCAGCATCATTACGAGCATCTCCGTATTGATGACTGGGCCAGTGTAAAAAAGCTTCACGTCCCGCAATATCGCACGCGACCGACGCAGCGATCAAGTGTGACGGTCTTAAGAAACGCTTTTAAACGGCCGGGCGGCCAGCAAATTCATTAACGCGTGGCTGCGATGGCTCAACCGGTTTTTGATGTCTTCTCCCAGTTCGGCGAAGGATTGCGTGAAACCTTTCGGGATGAATAGCGGATCATAACCGAAACCACCCTGGCCACGGAGTGACACATCCAGGTGACCTTCACAGGTGCCATCAAAAATTTGCGTGCTCAGTTCAGCTTCGCGCGCGTGACAAACCGGGGAGGCATTTTCTGCGCCTGCTGAAATCATAGGCGTCAAAGCAATCACACAGCGGAAACGGGCTGTCCGACGGGTAAGGGGAACATCTTTGAGCAAGCGCAACAGCTTGGCATTGTTATCAGCATCGGGACTATTCCCCTCACCCGCTGTATCCAAAGCGGCAAAACGAGCAGAATAAACACCCGGGGCACCTTGCAACGCATCCACCTCGAGACCGGAATCATCAGCCAGCACAAAGACTTCACCTCCGGAAATCAATGGCGTTGCTCCGGCTGGTGTCGCGGCCAGCCATTCTGCGAGACCAACCGCCTTTTTGGTCGCGTTACCGGCAAAGGTATCGGCATCTTCTTTAATAGCGGGAGCCTGGAGAAAATCATTTAAGGTCAGATAACGAAACTCCGAGCCAAGGATGGCCTGGATTTCCTGCACTTTGTGACGATTACGCGTGGCGATCAACAATGTTATCATTCCCTGCCAATCAAGCGAAGGCCGACCGGAAAAGCAACCGCCAACTGAAGCGACCGCTTACCCCGAAGTCACTTTCACATTCACCAGATAAAAACCTGTGGCCGTGGTTCGGTCCACATAGACGGTCAACGACGAGCCATTACCCGTAATCGAGGAGAGGTTGGCCGTGCCCGTGGGAGTGGTGGCAAACATGACCGCCGCCGGTGTCTGATTGATGTTTTGCGCGAACCGAACTTCATACGAAAGGCTGCTCTGCGAAGGAAATACGAGCTTCAACCGCGTTGGCGGACCTTGCACATTCGTACTGGTGACGCTGAAACCCAAGTTCGGCACCTGGATGGTTAACGTATTCGTTCCATCATAGACGATCGTATAACGGGACAAAGCAG
>JBEHZA010000409.1:0-5044 GCA_048497895.1 Verrucomicrobiota bacterium | reverse complement strand
TGTCCATGCCGGTCGTTGACCTGCTTGAAGCGGTCCAGGTCGATGAAGCACACCGCGAACGCGCGTCGCTCGGCCACCGCGGTTTCGCCCACCGCCATCCTGGCCAGGATCTCGATGCGCTTTTGCAGGGGCAGGTTGGCGCGCGCGATGGCTATTTTGCGGCCCAAGCGCTTCATGCCGCTGGCCTGTTGGACTGCTTGGTAACTGACTTCTGGTCGGAAGGTATCTTCAAGCCGTTATTTCGACTTGCTTCTGATCATAGTGAGCGCCGGCGTTGCGATTTTATCCCCAACTCTTGCGTGCGTCATTTCAACCTTTCCAGCGCGGTGGAGCGTGTATGGCATGGCAAGGTCAGGCGCTTGGAATGGCCGTTCGAGCAGTGGATAGCGACTGGGGTCGCTTTCGGAAAAAGAAGTGCAAACGTGCTGAAAAGTAAGCGCGGGGAAGTCGCGGGTGTGATTGGCTACACTTGTGCGAATCTCGAGAACCTCGAACAGGCCCATTTGGGCGGCGGGTGTGGAGTGCATTGTCAGGTTGATCCGGGATTGGCTTACTATCAGGAGCGGGAACTGGAGTGGGAACTGCATCCCGGACTTGAACCGAAGCCGCGGAGCGTCCCGGCGGGATTCAGGGACCGGATTGGATCCGAGTGGGATTTGGCAGACATTGTGATTGTCAACTCCGAATACAGTCGGCGTTCACTCGTGGCGGTCGGCGTTGATCCATCCAAGATCAAGGTCGTGCCACTGGCTATTCGGGCGCCTGCTGTCGTGCCTAGAACGAATGACAAGAAAGGCCATCTTCGGGTTCTTTGGGTCGGAAACATTACCTTAGTGAAAGGCTTCGCCTACTTCGCCGAGGCCTGCAGGCAACTGACGGGTTCGGGGTTTCAGTTCACGGCTGCGGGTCATCATCAGATGGATCGTTCCTATATCGCGAGCTGTTCGGAATACATCGATTTCACCGGGCATCTGAATCGCGACCATTTGGCCTCTTTGTATGCAACTGCGGATGTATTAGTCTTTCCGACTTTGTCCGACGGATTTGGCCTCGTGCAGTTGGAAGCGATGGCGCAGGGGATTCCCGTAATCGCGACCAAAAATTGCGCGGAAGTCGTAGAGCACGATGTCAATGGACTACGGGTGCCAGAGCGCAGCCATGCTGCGATTGTGGAGGCACTGACGAGATTGAGGGACGATTCCGATTTGAGAAACCGGCTTTCTCGCGGCGCCATTGCGACGGCGGCCAAGTTTAAAGTGGAGAATTCCGCTATCGAGCTGCTACGCGCCTTGGGTGCGCAGCCAAAAGCCAAAAGTCCCAGCTAAGTGACAAAGGTTGTTTCAAAGTTCGCCTTGGCCGAGACGGCCAGCAGTCATTTGGATATACTGCGTTTTGTTTCCGCACTAGCCGTCGTCATCGGACACGCTCGCGCGACGTTTCTGGTGAACTATATCGATTTATCCCATCCGGCAATTCTAATCAAGATACTTTATGCGCTGACGGCTCTCGGCAATCAGGCCGTGATTGTCTTCTTTGTGCTGAGCGGATTTTTTATCGGAAAAAGTGTGCATCAAATGCATGACTCGGCGTCCTGGAGCTGGACGCAATTTCTCACGAGACGCATGTCAAGACTCTGCATCGTTTTGCTCCCTTCGTTGTTACTTTGCATTTTGTGGGACCGCAGCGGTGTCGCCTTGTTTGGTGCGGATGGCAATTTTTACGGCGGGAATGCGCGCGGAGCTGGCATGCATCCGGCGCCATTGGATCAAAGTGGGATACCGGCCGTTTTCATTGGAAACCTATTCTTCCTGCAAGACATATGGTGCATTAGTTTTGGCACCAACATGCCCCTTTGGAGCCTTTCATACGAATTCTGGTTTTATCTCTGCTATGCGTGCATCGCCATTTGCGCTGGCACGACCAGTGCAGGCAGGCGGTGGTGGAATGGGCTTTTGGCGCTAGGCATTCTTATCGCAACTGGCCAAAAAGGACTGCACTACTTTGTCATCTGGATGGCCGGGGCCGTGGCTGCCTACGCCACCACAAGTGCGTGGAATACCCGGTGGGCCGATGCACGTTCCAGATGGATCGTGGTGGTCGGAGCCAGCGTGGTCGCGATGATAGCAGGGTATCTTGGCATGAACGATGACCACATGCTTGGGTTCTGCGCGGCGGTTGCGATATGGGCTGTCGCCACGACCAAACTATCGACGAATGACGGCTCGCACTCAAAAATCTACTCGCGCACGGCTAATGTGGTGGTCGGCTTTACCTATAGTTTGTATTTGTGCCACTTCCCGTTGTTAATCTTCCTGCAATCCGCTCTGTTGGGGGGGGCTAGATGGCAACCGGATCTGACGCATATCCTCCTCCTCGGGCTCATAGTTCTAGCATTGTGTGGATATGCATGGGTGTTTTCGCGAATTACCGAAGCGAAAACTTCCCAGTTCAGACGATGGATAACCGGCGTTTTGGCGCGGATCAATTCGACGAGCCCAATCGCGGTGGCGTGAACGCACAAATGAATCAAACCAGACAGCAGCAAACTTCGGCCCGACTGGTGGTGCTGACCAACATTCCAACACCTTACAGGACACATTTCTTCAATCGCTTAGCTACTGCCCTGCGGAGTCACAACGTCGATCTCGAAGTTGCGTATTGCGCTAAAACCGAATGGCATCGCTCCTGGGCGTTCGTTCCGGAAGAAAATTTATATCGTTATCGGTTCTTTAGCGAAACGGGCCTCCGAATACGTAACTATACGCTTCATTTAAATCTGGCCGTAATACGCTTTATTCAAGAGACGCGTCCGACATGGCTCCTCTCCGCTGGCGCATGGAATATGCCGACAGGAATGCTCGCGCTGACATTGCAAAAAAGATATAATTTTATCAGCATATTCTGGTCGGAAGGACACGCTGATGCCGTGATCAACCGCGATGGACCAATCGCCTGGTTTCGAAGATCTATTTTACGACGATATCGTGCATTTGCGGTGCCGAATGACCGTTCAGCGAGTTTTCTGAGGCAGGAACTCGGAAACAGTATCGCGTTAATGGAACTACCCAACACGGTGGACGACGAATTCTATCGGCCACCTACATCGGTGGAGCGCACTGACGCTCGCGCGAGGTTTGGGTTGAACCCGGCGGAGCGGGTTTTTCTGCAGGTGGCGCAACTTGAGAACAGAAAAGGGGTTCTGGAACTCGTGGAGGCCTTCATTAGCCTCACCTCGGAGCACCGGAAGATCAAGCTTGTGCTCATAGGAGCTGGTTCGCTCGAATCTGCTATTCGAAGTCGCTGGGACTCTGCGATTCGCGATAATCGTCTCATCCTAACCGGAGCGCTCGTTGCGGAAGAAGTGCGGCGGTGGCTGTTTGCCGGAGACTTCGCCATTCTCGCATCGCGTCGCGACCCAAATCCCTTGAGCACGATTGAGGCTGGATTGTGTGGGCGGGTCCTAATTTTGACGCGGTATGTCGGCAACTGCGATGAACTTCTCGGACGTAACCCGACTCCTTTTCGAATTGAAGTGGTTGCTCCCGCGGAAATTAAGGCCGCATTATCGATGGCGGTGAGTGCGGCTGACTCGACGCTCCGGCACGAGGGAGAAAAAATTGCCGAACGAGCTTCGCTCCAGTTTTCTAGCACACGGGTGGCCAATAGCTTTGCTGAAGCTCTTATAAGATTGCGGCCGTGAAGAACTACGTAGTATCTAGGGAATAATATAAAATGACATTAATAGATTATGTTTTAGTAACTAGTATTGCCGCTATTTCAGCTGTTATCGTTGTATTCTCTTGGAAAAAAGGAGCCGAAGAATTGTTCTCGCCGCGCATGTTTTTTACGGTGTTGATGATCTACTACACGGTAGTTGGTCCACTCTATTTTAGGTGGTCGGATAAAACGGAGTTTCTGGGGGCGGCAATCGGCCCGATTATGTGGAAAGGGTGGGCCGCATCTTTGCTGACGTTTATCATGTTTCTAATCGGGTATGTCCTGGCGCGGCGGAAAATTGTTGCAAGTAAGGTAAAGACTGACGAGCGGATGGTTTTTATGTTGTCTTTGATTTGCTTTGCCGTCGCGGGTATAGCCATGACCTATTGGATCTTCAAATTTGGCGGTGGATTGCGGTTCTTGTGGCCGACTGCCGCTGGAGAAGACGTGGACTACAGTGACGCTTTTTATGGCCCGATGGCTGTCTATGTGATGCAGGCGATTAATCTCAGTTTCGGTGCAGCCATCTTACTGCTCTTGTATATTATGGATAGAAGGTCGAAATGGGCGGTTATAATGTTTGTTTTGGTGGTAATTTGTTCGGTCCTTTTTTTTGTTAAAAGCGGATTCAGGTATCGAATAGCTTGGCTAGCCCTGGGATTAGTAACGGCTTATCATATGTGGCGGCGTATACGACCTAATCTTTTTATTTGGATTCCATCAGTGCTGATATTTGTGGGGGTCATGGGTTTCATTGGTGTCACAAGAAGCTATTGGGGGGGATTGCGCATGGAGCGAGCCAGCGAATTTAGTGCGGGTGATCTTTTAAGCAGTGGTTTGAGCGAAGCGGGTATTTTCCTCACGCTGTGCCAGACGATCGATGGCGTGCCAAGTCGAGCGGCGTATACAACGTGGGATCCCCTTTGGGTGGCCGTCACCTATCCGATTCCCCGCGCTTGGTGGCAGGGAAAGCCGGATTCAAAAACCCTCGATACCCTTCGGGTTGTCTTTTCTTCCAGAGAAGGTGAATCGGCAGGTCAAGCCATCCCGTTTTTCGGAGAATGGTATATCGCCTTTGGCTGGGGCGGTGTCGTTGTGAGTTCCGTGGTTTTCGGCATGTTAAGCCGCTTGCTTTGGGAGTGGCTGCGCAAGCACGACCGCGACAAATTTGCCTTGGTTATTTACAGCGTGGGTCTGGGTGTGATTTACGTGGACTTTAGCCGCGGATTTTTGGCCCAAACTTGCTTAAATTTCGGCTTCGCGATGTTTCCCTTGATGTTGATGTATATGGCGATGCCCAAGATGAAGTCTTATTTGCATTGGTTCG
>JBEHZA010000408.1:0-5045 GCA_048497895.1 Verrucomicrobiota bacterium | reverse complement strand
CGCTAAATGACTACATAGCTGGGGCTTTCTATATCATCGCTGGGACAATTTGGGTCTGGTTTTTGGGGCTCATTTTGTCCAAAGTAGCCACGCGGATTTTTCCATTTAAAGATGACGATGTCGTGGTCTAACCGTGCACTGAAGCAGTCTTTTAACAGCAGAGTAATACTCGTTCTTTCGCCTTGCCGCTCAGCCGCACTTTCCGCATGCTTTTGAGGACATGGCTGACCGGATTATTTCAGATGTATTGACGAAACCCGATGCGGCGTTGGAAATGACGCTGCGCCCTTCCCTGTTCTCCGATTTCACCGGCCAGGCCAAGGTCAAGGAACGCATTGAGATCGCGGTGCAGGCGGCCAAGCAACGCGGGGAATCGCTCGACCATATCCTCCTCAGCGGTCCGCCCGGTCTGGGCAAAACCACGCTGGCCAATATTATCGCGAAGGCGATGGGCGCGAATGTGAAAAGCACGAGCGGCCCAACGATTGAAAAAGCGGGTGATCTCGCTGGTCTGCTCACGAATCTCGAAGAAGGTGATGTCCTGTTCATCGACGAAATCCATCGCCTGCAGAAAACCATCGAAGAATATCTGTATCCGGCGATGGAGGATTTCAAACTGGATATCATCATCGACCAGGGACCGAATGCCCGCAGTGTGCGGCTGAATTTGCCGCGCTTTACGCTAATCGGCGCGACGACCCGCAGCGGCTTGCTGACAGCGCCGTTGCTGACGCGTTTCCCGGTGCGCGAGCGCGTGGATTATTATTCCGCAGGGCAATTGCAGCATATTATTTCACGTTCGGCGCGGCTGTTGAATATCGAGGTTGACCCACATGGCGCGATGGAAATTGCGCGGCGCAGCCGGGGGACGCCGCGCATTGCAAATAATTTATTGCGACGTGTGCGGGATTACGCGCAGGTCAAGAGTGATGGCCGCATCACCGCCGCCGTTGCCGATCTAGCGCTCGCGATGCTGGAGATCGATCAAAATGGTCTCGATGAAATGGACAAGCGCATTCTCGAAACGATCATCGTGAAATTTGCCGGCGGACCGGTGGGCGTTAATTCATTGGCGGTGGCGGTGGGGGAAGAACCGGATACGATTGAGGAAGTGTACGAGCCATATCTGATCATGGAAGGTTACCTCAATCGCACGCCGCAAGGCCGCATCGCCACGGATTTGAGTTACCAAAAGCTGGGCTTGAAAGCGATCGGCGGCAATCAATCGCGGCTGTTGTAAGACAGCATCGATTTAATTGATAGGCAGCGCGGTTTTTTCGATTCGCCAGTGAACGGAGGTTTCGATAGGCTCGGAGAAAAGGAATAGGAAACGATGATCACCTGTCCGCATTGTCAGAAGGAACTGCCAGTCAATTATTCTGCGGCTTATTGCCCGTTCTGCGGGGAAATGTTACCAGACGAGAAAATCCCTGCTTCACCGGTTCAAACCCTCTCCTTTGACGAGATTGCGGAGCAAAAAGAACGCCGACGAAAGGCGTTGCTGGCGACTTATTCGATCTGTCTGGCACTTCTCCCGAGCGTTATTGGATTATTAATGGTTAAAAACAAACAACATGGAGACGTCTTCATCATTTCAAATGCAATACTAAGTTATCTCGCCAGTGTTTGTTTCCTCTCCATCTTCAGCCACAACGTCATCGTTCGTTTTCTCGGCGGGGTTTTTCTCGCCGGTCTGATTTTCCTGTTAAACTTTGCGATCGCCGTGTTGATCGGCTGTTCCCACATGGGAAAAATTGCACCATGAGCGCACCAGTTTCCACCGCTTACGGCTGGCTTACGCTCGGCGGCATCGCCCTTAGCATTGCGTTTTGGTCACGGCTGGCACGACGGGATGAACGGCTATTGTTCGTATATCTGGCAGGATTAATCGGGGCTTTTGCAGGCGCAAAAATTATTTATATCCTCGCCGAAGGCTGGCTGCATTTTGGCAAGCCGGATCTGTGGCAGCAATTAGCCACGGGAAAGACGATTCTGGGTGCGTTGCTGGGTGGTTATGCAGGGGTGGAACTGGCGAAAAAACTCATCGGCTATACGCCAGCGACGGGTGATTGGTTCGCGCTGATTGCACCGGTGGGCATTATGGTGGGGCGCATCGGTTGCCTGATTCATGGCTGTTGCCTTGGCAAAGTGTGCGAACCGGCGTGGTATACCTTGAACGACGCGCAGGGATTGCCGCGCTGGCCCGCGGTGCCGTTGGAAATTGCTTTTAACGCGAGTGCTGTCGTGACCTTTTTCATTCTGCGCCGCCGGCATTTACTGGCCGGGCAACATTTTCATTTGTATCTGATGGCGTACGGCATGTTTCGGTTCGCGCATGAATTTTTCCGCGCAACGCCGGCCATTCTGGGGCCATTCAGCGGTTATCAAATTGCGGCGTTGGCCGTGGCGCTGCTCGGTTGCGCGGGCTTTTGGAAACGGCAAAGGCAAACGCTGCCAGTGACTCCAGCACTGGTCTGAGAATTTTAGACGTTGGAGTGGAGGCCGCGTCAAGCGGGGGAAAACTTCACGTTACATTTTAACTTTTTGGAAAAACGCGGTTGTCAAAGCCATCCGCTTAGGCTTCTAATCACGGTGCCTTGGGTTTTATTCACGGAACACGATTAGCAGGCCAAATACGCGCCAAAAGCCGAAGGAGGATAGTGAACCAATTTAGACCGTAAGGATAACCATGGACGAGCAAAACCCGAATCCGCAGAAGAGCCTCAAAGAACGGTTCCCCGACATGCAGCCTTTGGATAGCGCGCCGGGATTGGGCCGCCTGAACGGTTTCGGTTTCAGCGTGTATGGCAAGCGGGATGAGGACATTGAAACCGGGACGTACGTCAAAACCTACTGTTTCTGCGCGCTATTCATCCCCCTAATCGCCATCAGCGCGTATCGCGTGGCCGATGCGCAACGGGGCTGGTATTTCCTCGGCAAGGTGCCGCTTTCCACGTTCGCCCGGCGTTGGAACTGGACGTTGCTCGCATTGACCGTCATGCTCGGACTGGGCATCGGATTCGACGCGTATACGACCAATCCGAGCTATCTCGCGCGGCAGGAACTCAAACAGGCAGCCAATTCGCTCAAAGCCGGCGATCCAAAACAGGCCGCGTCGATTTACCGCAAGCTGCTGAACGGCACTGAATATCAAGCCGAAGCCCGTGCTGGACTGGTCGAAGCAGTGACCCTTTTGCTGCAAAGCAATTCCCCGGAAACGGCAACGATGGCGTTTCGCCTGACTGCGAATCTACCCGCCAAATTCAATCAACCGTTGCCGGTGATTACAGAGCCATTTAAACGGGGGTTGGCTCTGGTGGATCAATTTAAAACGAAAGATGCGGAAGGGGCGCTGGCGCTTCTGCGCGAGATCACACCGCTCGACCCAAAGAACGCCGAGGTAATTCCGCACGAAATTGAACTGCTCAAGTTAAGCATTGCGAAGAATCCGGAGAGCACCAATCACATTTCGGACCTGGCTGTGATTTATGAAAATACCGATCAGGCAGAGGCGGCGAAAAGCCTGTTGCTGCCCCATCGGCAAAAGCTTGGTTCGACCGAAGGCGCACGCATTCTGGGGCAAGTTTACCTACGTGAGGGAAATTATACGGAAGCATACGGGCTGTTATATCCTTATGTTCAAACCCGGCTGGAAAAGCTTCACGCGGTCGAAAGAAATTACACCAATGCCATTCAGACCTCCAATCGGAGCGCCATCAGTTCACTCAAGAATGGCGAGGCCGGGGAAGCCTTTTATACGCGCTATAAGCAGGCGGCCAAAGTGGAGCAGCAAAACATGGTGGACGAATATGTAGATCGTCGTCTGGAAAATGACGCTAATTACAAACGGGCCGTGAATGATCTGCGGGCGGCCAATAAAATCATTAATGTCACGCTGGACCTGGGCATTGTGCAAGTGAACCGGGCTCAGGATTTAAAGGACCCAGCGGAGCGCAAAGCCGAATTGGAAGCGGCAGAAAAAACGTTCCTGGCAATTCGCGGAGTGGCTGGCCAAACAGATGAATACCGGATGTTCCTCGGCCAGGTTTATTACTGGCTCGGCAAATCGAAAGAGGGCAAGGAACTTTTCGACAGCCTGCTCGCCACGAAACACCGTGCTTACGGAATCCTGATGGCGCTGGCCCATACTTTGCGCGACGTAGGAGATTATCCCGAGTCCCGTTCATTGACCGAAGAAGCTTACCGTAACGGCAAGACGCCGGATGAGAAATACGCTGCGGCTTCACTGCGTTCCATCACAGCGAAAGATATTGAAGATCAAATTAGCTGGCTCGAAAAAGGAAACCCGGCCGAGACTTATATCCAGATATCCTTAAATGGATCGCGCGGGAAGAAAGCCCAAATGGACGGCGATAAAGTCAAAGCGGCAGAATTTTTGCGCAAAGCAATCGAGGGCTATCAGAATTCGCCCAAAAACTCCGCCAGCTTGAATAATTGCGCGCTTTGTTATTTCGATCTCTATAGTGCCACCGGTAATATTTCGGACCATGATCACGGTCTGGCCATGATGGAGGAAGCGATCGCCTTGAATCCAGGGAACAGCATTCTAATCCAAAACACGGCGGAAACACTGCTCTCGCGCGCCGCCATGGATGTTATGCGGGAAGCCCTGAATTTCAATGTGCTTCAAAGGACGCCCGAAATCAGCATGCTGTCCCACCTTTACAACAATGAAGCGGAACAGCGGGCTACCTTCCAGCGGTTGCGGGAAAATGAAAGTCTCAAGAAAGCTCTGATGTATCTCGACAAAGCCTTGCTGCTAGCGCCCAAACACACGGACCTTTATTACACCTGCCTGGAACTGCGGTCCGACTTCGAAGAAGGGGCTGAAGTCACAAAATTGAAACAACGGTTCGAGGCCGCTCAAATCGATCTTCACGAGTCACTGAATGAGACCCTCAAGGCTTATCGGGGCGAGAAGGACAAAGAGTATCGGGACAAATTGGCTGTCAGCCTCCGGAAAACGGAAGCGCTGGCCCGGTCGCCTGAAATCTTACGTGATCCGGTTTGTTCGGAACTGGTAG
>JBEHZA010000407.1:0-5069 GCA_048497895.1 Verrucomicrobiota bacterium | reverse complement strand
ATGAATTTGGCGCGCAAGCGGTCGAGAACAAAGTCCACGTGCATGATCTGCACGCGACGATTTTGAAACTGGCCGGCTTTGATCACGAGAAATTGACGTATCGCTATAACGGGCGGGATTTCCGCCTCACAGATGTGGCTGGTAAAGTCGTTACTCCCATCATCGCTTAATACTGTATTTATGGAACTCTCAATGACCCGCTTCTGTTCGGCGACCTGGCGGAGTTTGTCCGGGCGAGTTTCGATCACTGTGTTACTGGCTGCGCTCGGGGTTCTCGTTCCGGCCCCAGTGCGCGCGGCGGAATTGACCAAAGCGCAACTGGATTTCTTCGAGAACAAGATTCGTCCCATTCTCGCTGACCAGTGTTATAAATGCCACAGCCAGCAAAGCGACCGGATCAAGGGCGGGTTGGTGGTCGATAGCAAGGATGGCTTGTTAAAAGGTGGCGACACAGGGCCATCACTGGTGCCGGGCAAGCCGGATGAGAGTTTGATTATTAAGGCGGTGCGTTACACCGATCCCGACCTGCAAATGCCGCCGAAGAACAAGAAACTTTCGGACGCACAGATTGCGGATCTGGTTACGTGGGTGAAAATGGGCGCGCCTGATCCACGCGTCGGAAAACCGGTCGTTACGGCGTCCGCGGGCAGCAAAGATTCTCACTGGTCGTTTCAGCCGGTCAAAAACCCAGCAGTGCCGAGCGTGTCTCAGCCTTCGTGGGTGGCCAATCCGATTGATGCGTTTGTGATGGCCAAACTGGATAGCAAAGCGATGAAGCCGCAGGCGCCGGCAAATAAACGGACGCTGATCCGCCGGGCTACGTTTGATCTGATCGGCCTGCCGCCGACGAATAAGGAAGTGGAGGATTTTCTGGCGGATAATTCGCCCAATGCCTTCGCCAAAGTGGTGGATCGGTTGCTGGAATCCCCTCATTACGGCGAACGTTGGGGCCGTTACTGGCTGGACACAGCCCGTTACTCCGACACCAAGGGCGAAGTAAAAAAGAATCGCGAAGATGCGCGGTTGCCGTTCGCGTGGACGTATCGTGATTATGTGATCCGCGCCTTTAACGACGACAAGCCGTACGATCAGTTTATCGTCGAACAGATTGCGGCTGACCGGTTGCCATTAGGAGACGACCGCAGTGCGCTGGCAGCGATGGGTTTCCTGACCGTGGGGGAACGTTTTCAAAATAACGTCAATGACATCATCAATGACCGGATTGATGTGGTGACCAAAGGTTTTCTGGGCCTGACGGTTACTTGCGCGCGTTGCCACGATCATAAATTCGACCCTATTCCGACGCAGGATTATTATTCGCTCTACGGCATTTTTTCCAGTTCGCGTGAGCCGGAGGAGGAGCCGATTATTTCCAACATGGAGAAGTTGGAAAAACAGTCCTCTTACAATGATTATGTATTCCGCTCGAACGCGCTGAAAGAGCAATTGGAGAATTATAAGACCGCCTTGAAAGCCACTCGGGGAAATAAAGGTGCGAATGTTAAAGCCACGATTAAACAGTTGGACAAAGACATTGTCACCACAGAAGGCAAGATAGCGCAATTGGAGATGACGCATCCGGCCGCGCCGCAACGCGCCATGGTGCTGGTGGATAAAGAACGTCCGGCGGACACACCTGTGTTCATTCGCGGTGAAGCCGGCAGTCGTGGACAGATCGTGCCTCGCCGTTTTCTGCAAATTCTTTCTGGACCGGAACGCAAGCCCTTCCGGGATGGCAGTGGACGGTTGGAATTGGCGCGAGCGATTGCCAGCAAGGATAATCCGTTGACTGCGCGAGTAATGATCAACCGGCTCTGGCAGCACCATTTTGGCGAAGGTTTCGTGACCACGCCGGATGATTTTGGCAATCAATCCGCACCGCCAAGCCATCCTGAATTACTGGATTATCTGGCGAACCGTTTTATGCAGGAAGGCTGGTCCATCAAGAAAATGCACCGCCTCATCATGCTCTCGAACACGTACCAGCAGAGCAGTGATAACAACGATCAATACGCTCAAGTGGACCCGTATAATCGTTTGCTCTGGCGCGCGAATGTGCGGCGTTTGGAATTCGAGGCCGTGCGGGATTCGATTTTGTTCCTGGGCAGTAAACTGGACCCCTCCATGTATGGCCGCCCGGCAGATCTGACTACGGAGCCTTACTCGGTTCGTCGCAGTGTTTACGGTTACATTGATCGTGGGAATTTGGCGGAAGTGTTCAATCAATTTGATTTCGCCAATCCGGAAATGACCACGGGCAAACGATACGATACGATTGTACCGCAGCAGGCTTTGTACATGATGAACAACTCGCTCGTGGTGGAGGCAGCCCGCCATCTGGTGGATCGTTCGGATTTCCGCATGTTGCGTGATGACGTGTCGAAGCTGAACCTGTTGTTCCAACTGGTTTACCAGCGTCCTCCGACGGCGAAGGAAATTCAATTGAGCCAGCAGTTCATTGCTGCTTGCCCGCCGTTATCGACGGTGGAACGCAGCGCGGTCAAAGTTCAAGTAAACAATCCGGCGGCGGCTTCAACGGCCAAAAAGGGGAAACGTCCCGGCAAGAATGATAACTTTATTATGGTGGCCCGGCATCCGCTGAATGCCTGGGAGGAATTCGCTCACACCCTGCTGTTGGCGAATGAAGCGACCTTTGTGAACTAAGTAAAGCTATCGCTTTGCGCGAGAGAAATTCTAGGCCATTGCCAGCGGCTTAACGCTCTTGGCGGTGGCCGATTCCATTTCGGACCATAACTGCTCAACGTAAACGAGGCTTTCCTCCGTTGGATGAAAACCGGCGTAGGCGATGCGGGTGTAAAGTTGAGCAATCGCGTGGGCATCGTCGCCAATGAACGGCGCTCTTGCCGCCAGGTCGCGGGCAAATTCTAATGGCGTTTGATCGGAAAGACGCGGGCATTGGCGATCGTTTGCCCAGGCTTGCAACGCCTGAAAGGTGTACGAAATGATTTGCTCAGGAGAAGCGTTTTGCGCTTGCCCGGTTTTAAAAGGATTAGCAAAGGATGAAAATGGTTCGGGACGATTTGTATCAGCGAAAGTTTTGAAGTGGGCAACTTCCTCTTCCGGCGTGCGTCGCCAGAACATCAGTGAAGCTAGCATTTCTTTCAAAGCAGTCAGAAGTTGTTTTAAGCCTTTCAATAATTCGCGGCGGTGACGGTAAGCAAACACGGCGATGCCCGCGAAAATAAGTCCGTAAATCAACCACTTCACCAATTCTCCAACCCAGTTTAAATTCCGGCCTGCATCGGGTTTGGGCGGTTCTGGCGAGCTTTTTGATTTACTTTGTGCGTCCTGTCCATCTGGATTTGCGCCCCCGGTTTTTCCAAGCTTTTCTCCATCACCCGGACCCGCTTTGGCAGCTTCAGATTCACCACTTTGACCAGAAGCGGCTTTCTTATTCGGATCTTTTCCCAAGCCATCGGATTTCCCCTTTTCACGTTCCTGATCGTTAGTTTGGCCGTCACCGGAGCCAATCCGGCGTCCTTCTCCTTCGGCAGATGTCCCTGAGAGAGCAGCATATTTTGAGGCCTGCTTTTTGGCCGCCTCACTCACTTCCTCCACTGCGGATGCAAGTGTATATTTGGCATCCGGACGGGGAAGCAGCAATGTGAGCAGCATAATGCCGCCAGCCAATAGAGTGCCCAATAAAATCCACAATCCCGCGACCGAGATGGGCATTTGCAAATTGCGCTGCCGTAAATAACGCCGTAGTCCAAGAAAGCTGGTGGCCAGCAATAACCCCAATGCGGCGGCGACGTAAAACCAAAGTAATTTGAATCCCGCTTCACTGGTGGTGACCCCATGTTGCCCGAAAAATGCCTGGCCGATACCGAAAGTCGGTAACGCCAGTAATGAGAAATAAACCACCCAGATGCCAGGCGCATGCGGCTGGCCTTTGCGTTCAAAACTGTTTTTTGACAGCCTATCCCACCATGTTGGTCGCTTGCTTTTTTTCTTTTTATCGTCTGGTTGACTGGCGGGCTCCCGTTCGGTTTGTTCCAGCCCGCCCACTTGCAACAAGCCTTCTCCAGAGGCATCTTCCCAATCGTCCACCAAAGTGCAGTCCCACGTCAGCTTGCTGGTGCACCACCAGATAAAGGCAAGCAGGCACCAGCCAGCAACCGCGATACCGACCAAACGATAGATCAACGCCGCCGTAGCGAGGGCGAGAAGAATTCCGTAAATGCGCGCATACTCCGATCCTTGCTCAATGGAAATCCGCGAGATCAGTACGGATGCCAGCACGAACCACCCAAGTGCCCACCGCAAGCGATCAATCCATTGCCCGTGATAAATCAGATCCAATAAAAAGAAAGCCACGCTGCCGACCAAAGCCATGATCAGCAATGGACAAATCGCAATCACCAGGTAATCAGCCAGGGTCTTTCTCGGGCGTGGGGTAGCCATAACTCAGCGCACCATCCTTTCTCCGCAGGCGGCAGCGATGGACGCTTCGTCATTTACCGTTCGGAAATCAATGCCTTGAGCAAGTAATCGCTCGGCCCATGCGGGTGGCACGGCCCAGTCGTAATAATGCTGTTCTTGCAGGCTCACCAATATAGCTGTAACGGCGAAGCCATTCCTTCTCAGGCTGCCCAATGTGATGGCCGCCTCTTCGCTCACTTCGGCCAGGATGGCAATTACCGTGGCATCGCGAGGCAAGCGGCTCTCCGCTTCCATCACTAATTCGGAAAACGTTAATCCATCTGTTAGTTCTACGCGTGCGAGCGTCTCGAAGATTTGCATTAATTGATCCGCACCCTGTGACGTTGAAACTACCAACGGCGCCAGGCGGTCACTGGATTTCTTCATGTGCGCGGTGGCTTGTGCGGCCGAGCGCGTGCGGAATTCATAACGCCAGCCTTCTTCACGAATGCGATCGACCGCATCCCTTCCGTTCGTTACCAATCCGATTTGTTGTCCCAGTTCGTAAACGGTGTTGGCAAATGAAGTGGCTGTGGTAACGGCCAATTCTGAGCAGTAAGCGCCGGTTTCACCCCGGTAACTATTCTGATGAAAATCCATGAGAATAGTCGCTCCTGCGACGCACG
>JBEHZA010000406.1:0-5070 GCA_048497895.1 Verrucomicrobiota bacterium | reverse complement strand
CAATTCAAACTGGTTTGAATTGGCAGGTCGATGGTGAAAGTCCGGACGGCAGCAATAGTTGGAACAAAGAGGATTCGTCCTCCACGGGCAATTCCCGGGAACACCCCAGCCATCAGGAAGCCATCACGCCCAATATTATTCCGGATACAGCGGGCACGATCCTGATTACGGAACAAATCAGCCCGGATAATATTTTGGGAAATGACCGTGAAGCCGCCATCATTGCGCCGGCCAACCACTTGAAAGGCCTGCGCCTGCCACCCGCTCAATTTCACGAAGGCTACATCAATTATCTCATGGTGGATGGCCACGTGGAACATTTGCACCCGGAAAAAACTCTTGGCCGTGCTAATTCCAATCTGCAAGTGCAATCCGGCCTGTGGACCATTTCCGCCGAAGATTAAAGCGGGGGAAGTAACGTTCTTAACCCGATACCGGCCCACCGCCTTGCGCCACGAGTTTCGCCCGTAATTTTCCGCCCTCAATTTCCTGCGGCAACTTGCGTCCCTTGACCGCCATGACGGCGGCTGTGCCCGCGGCTTCGCCCATCGCCATCGCGGTCACCGTCACACGCGTGGAACTGGCCGCCAGTTGCGTTGCAGAATGACACCGGCCTGCGACCAATAAATTCGCAATCTTCTGCGGCAACAGTGAGCGGTAAGGAATGTCGTAGGGATCCGGTTGCACTTTCGGTACCGCATTGGCCGAGCCGACGGTGACCTTATTGGGATGCTGATCCAGGTACCAGCAACCAGTCGCAATCGCATCGTCAAATTTCCGGTTCGCGGTAATGTCCTGCTCCGTGAGCACGTATTGCCCCACAATCCGCCGCGTCTCCCGCACGCCGATGAAAGGTCCGCTGCTCATGAAGTAAGCGTCTTCAAAGCCCGGCACTTCCCGTTTCCAGGCTTGGAACATCACCCACGCATCCGCGCGGCCTTGCATCTCCGCCCGCGTCAAATCGACCGGATCAGTCGCATCCGCCGGAACGCGAATGCCATGCACGTAAACTTCATCCTTCGCAAAGAGGAACATGATGCCCGGCCCGTAATACATTGGCAGATCACCTCGTTCGTAAGCCTTCTGCAAAGTTTCGCTGCACCCTTTGCGCAACGCTGGATTATTCGTCACGTTGCCGATCCGGAAATGCAGCGTGAGCGGTTGCAATTCCTTCATCTTCTCCGTCGGCGCACCGGACCATGCCGCCACGTCGGCGTCACCGGAACAATCGATCACCACCTTGGGACGAATGCGCATCAAACCCGCTTTGTTCGCCACCATCACTTCGGTAATGCGTCCGCTACGCACCACGGTGTCACAAACGAACGAATGGTATAAGACTTGCAGGTTCTTGCGCTCGGCCGTGAGCACGCGATCGGTCAGGAGTTTGAATTCTTCGACATTGGGAATTGTCGGATTATGTTTCTCGACATGCGTGGCGTCGGGCTTGCACACACCGGACCGGGACAACAATTCGAGTCCAATGCCACGCACCACAATCCGGTTGTCGCGGATATTGGCAATGCCATCGAAATACGGCAGTCCCACCGCCGTGATAATGCCGCCCGCAAAACCGGCGCGTTCCACCAACAGCGTCTTGGCACCACCACGCGCCGCGGATAAAGCCGCGCCTAATCCCGCGCAACCACCGCCGCACACCAGCACATCCGTCTCCAGCGTGATGGCAGCGGGTTTCTTATCCGCCGTCACGGCGGAAGCGGTCGTGGCGACGGCCAAACCGGTCGCCGCCAAACCCGCCGCTTGTAAAAAGGTCCGCCGGTCCAGGCCGTTCTTGGACGGCGGATTTTTAATTTTCGCAGGTCTTTTACTCATAAGCTTTAAGCCCGCGTTGAGAGGGCTTACTTGGTCTTAGCGGTCAGTTCCCATTTCTCACCGAAGAACCCGGCATCCACCACGCCACCTGGCCAACGGGAGGAAACCGGCACATCGATATCCACCACCGCGAAGTCCGGCAGTTTCGGCGTCTGCCGCGCGTTGTTCAGGTAATCGTATTCGCGGAACGTGAAGCCGCTGTTGATGACCACGTAATGTTTCGGGTTGAGCGGGTTCGGGTAAATCAGCACCGGCACATGATGATCCGCTGCGTAAGTTTTTCCGCCCACGGTGATGCCTTTGGCTGACCAGTGAATCGGCAATTTATCCGCGATCTTCGCGAGCACCTTGTTGCTGGTCGGGTCGCCCCACAGCACCAGGTTATGATTCGCCATGTCCGCGTCGGTAATATTGCGATCCTCTTTCACCGGCGCTTCTCCGCGATACTGCTGGCGCCAATGCGTGATCGCATGTTTTTCTTCGGACGCCGCCCATTTCCCCACTTTGTCATTCATCGCTGTGCCCGTGGGACTCACCATCAGGAAGGAATCCATAAACGCGTCATCGATCGGTCCCTGCAATCCATGTTGCTTGCGTAAACCAGCTTCGGCGGTGGAGGAAACCACGGCCCATTTCTGGCCTTCCTTGCGGAAATGCACCGTCATCGAATGATCGGCGGCGACGGACGGCGCGTTGAGGCTTTGGCCATCCACCATCACCTTCGGGCCTTTGCCGGGATTGAGCGGGCTTTGACCGGCTTCAAAGTTCAACGTGAACGCATGCACATTAGTCGTCGTTACCGACACCGCACTCTTATCGCTCTTGATTTCCGCATCCACCCGCGCGCGTTCCCAATGTTCGTTCATGGCATCAATCGTCACCCAGCGCATTTGATTGTAATGCAGCGTCCAGGTCGTAAAGCGCACTTTCATTGGCATCGGGTCGCGGCCTTTGGCGAGAATGGCATCAATGCGGCGGCTCAATTCCTCTTTCGCTTTCGGTTCATACGCATGCTTGGTATTCGGCCCGATGATGTGGGGCAATTCCATGCCTTCCGCCGCCACGGCTTTGACCATCATATCGGCTGCCTGCTTCTGACCGTCGTTTTCTCCGCTGTACGCAATCGTCGGCGTGTTGAACACGTTGGCGGCGTAATCGATGGAGTCATACATATGCCACAACTTCACCTCAAACCACGTCGGCTTCAGTGATTCGTTCTGATAAATCTTCAGGAAATCCGCCGTTTCCGAAAAGCCTGCGCCCGGAGCCACGGCCGCAAACATGCCTGCGTAATGCGTGCCAAATTGCCAGCAGGCCGCACCGCCCATGGAGAAGCCGCGCATCGTCAGGCGGTTTTCGTCGATCCGGTAATGTTTGCGCACGTCGTCATACGCTTCAAACATATCCACTTCACCCGCGAGCCGGTTGGCGTTGCAATAACGCCCATAGAGATGCAGCACAATCGTATCCGGCGGCGTAAAAGCGCCTTGCGATTTCATGCGGTCTTGCAGGAAGTTTAATTCGCTCAACGTTTCGCCGCGTCCATGACACCAGAAATCCAGCCGATGCTTCTCCTTGCCATTCGGATCGTAAGACGGCGGAATGACCAGGCCGTAAGGCTGCACCGAGCCATCGATTTTAGAAACGTAACCGCGCACGACCAGACCGGTGGCTGAAATCCACAACGGCTTGCCCTCGTGCAATTGCTTCACGCGGTCCAGGCCTACCTTCAACATATCCTTGGCCAGCTTGATTTCGTTCGTCTTGAAAAACTCGTTGTACGTTAGCGCATAGCGGGCCGCGTTGTGGAAAATCTGCACATCCGGCAACAGTTGCAGCAATTCCGGCTTCGCTTTGAGTTCACCCTGCAGAAATTCAATATCCTTGCCCAGCATGGCAATGGTCTTCTCCAATTCGGCCCGATCCGTCGCCGGCACTGCTACTCCCGGTGGTGGAACCGGACGGACATTTTCCACGAGATTATCTTTCGGCCCATCGGCACGGCCGATCAAAGCCAGGGAAAAGAGGACGAGCGAACACAGCAGCGTTTTTTTCATACAATTGGTTGAGACGGAAATAATAACAATCCCCTGACGCCCGGAAAGCCAAATTTATTCGGCTTCCCTGCTTTATCCGGTTGGATGATGTTGGATTTTTTTACGGAATCAGTAGTCTGGAAATCATGACCGCGCGCTATCTCGTCGAACCATTAGCTCTCGGGAAGCATCGTCGGCACGAATTTACCTGCGAGGAGCCTGCACTGATGGAGTTTTTACGAAACCTGGCATTGCCTGAGATGGAAGCGCGTGCGTCTGCTTGCTTTGTGCTCGTTCCCAAGGACGACCCAGGGCGTATCGCAGGATTTTATACTCTCTCGGCGGCAACCATCAGTTTAGCCAAACTGCCGGCCGAATTAACCGCTCAGTTGCCGAAATATCCGAATTTACCGGCTACTTTGCTCGGGCGATTAGCCCGGGACCAGCATTTCCGGGGTGCCGGTTTAGGTGAATTATTGCTGATCAGCGCACTGCAAAGAGCATTGAGCGGCACCAGCGACATCGGTTCGATAGCGGTAGTGACTGATCCGAAAAACCTTGAGGCGGCCCGGTTCTATCGAAAATTCGGTTTTCGCGAGTTGGGCGGAGGACGGAGAATGTTCCTGACCATGGCCGCGATTGCAGAGACTTTCAAAAAAGAGCCAGCGGAGTGACCTGATCAGGCTTCCGTAACTTGGCGGCGATAACGAACGACGGCGCTTTTCAGCGCGGACGTTGGTTTGCGCGGCGGGGCCAGCAACGCTTCAACGAATCGCCGGGATTGGTCGGCATCAAGTTGAATCTGATTATTTTGTCTGACGACCTGACGCGCTACTTCGCGGATGTGCGCGATGATAAATTTGGCCACGGAGCGGCCTTCGATCGCAGCCGCTTGTTTAAAAAGCTGTTTGTCCGCTGCGGTTACCCGGGCAACAAAGCGCTGCTTCTTGCGTTCTTTTATAACCGTTTCCATGGGAAAAATGTATGCCAAATTGGCATACAAAGCAACGGTTCATTTTTGTCATTCAAGGAAGATTGCAGGCAACTGGGGCAGTCGTTAGGACTGGCGAAACTTACTTCCTCCCCGTTTGTGACAGCAGGAAAGCCATCAGGTTATTAAAATCGGCCAGCGGAATAACGTCGCCAAAATTATCTTCCCGAATACTTCCATGATCTCGTTGAACGACATGCCCGAACAGAG
>JBEHZA010000405.1:0-5088 GCA_048497895.1 Verrucomicrobiota bacterium | reverse complement strand
AAGTTGCTTCGTCCAAAATCAGGATGCGCGGATTACGCACCATGGCCCGGGCGATGGCGACCCGCTGACGCTGCCCGCCGGACAGGAGTGTGCCACGTTCTCCCACCACCGTTTGCAAGCCATCCGGCAAGTCAGCTACCACATCTTCCAGAAACGCCACCCGGACGGCTTCCTTGATCTGGGCTTCGGTTACATTCTCATGCCCATAACCAATGTTACGCGCCATGGTTTCATGAAAAAGAAAGGCCTCTTGTTCCACTGCCGCCACATTATTATGCCAGGAATCAGCCGAGAAATCCCAATAGTCCGAGCCATCAATACTAATGCGTCCTTTGGTCGGCTGCCGCAGGCGCAACAAGAGGGTTGCCAGAGTGGATTTGCCGGAACCGGAAGGACCGACGAGGGCAACTACTTTATTGGCCGGCACTTCAAAAGTAATGCCGGACAATGCTTCGGTTCCGTTCGGATAAACGTAGCCAACCTCTTCAAAGCGAATCCGTTCTTTGACTCCGGTAAATTCGCTCGTGCCAAAAGGTCGCAACGGGTATTGAGGAAATTCCAGCCAGCGTTCCACTTCATGCACTCCGGGAGAGAGATAAAGCACGTGCCCTTGCAACCCGTAAAGCTGGTTAATAATGGGCAACAACCGCAGCATGATAAAACCGAAACCCGGCAGATACGTGGGCAACATGGAATGGCTGCTCACAAAGGAATAGTAAGCGAACCCAATGATAAGCATGGCCCCCGTAACGGCAGAAATTTCCGCAATCGGCATGAGCAACGTGCTGTAACGAGAGGTCTTTTCTTCGATCGCCGCCTGACGGTCGCTGAATTCGTGGAAGCGCTGGATTTCACGCTCCTGAGAATTGGTCGCGCGCACCACCCGAATGCCAGCAAAGGACTCCACGAGACAGGAGGACATCTGTTGATTCACCTCCGTAATTTCCTGACCCGTTTTGGCAATGCGACGATGCAGGAAACCGATGGACATCCCGATAATCGCTGCGAGCAGAACAGTAAAGAAAGTCAACTGCCATGAGATGACCAGCAGAGCGATCAAATAAAACAGACCGATGCAGGCGCGTTGCCCCATCAGCAACAACAGGTCCACGGTGGCAATCGTGCGGGAGGTTTCACCGAAGCAGACGTTAGCCAATTCACCGGCGGTTTTCTGCTCGAACAGGCTGAGTTCGGCATTGTGTAACTTCTTAAACAGGGCGTCGCGCAGGTTGACGATAATGCGATGTTTCAACTTGCCCGCCAGATTCAGGCTGAGGTAGAGGATGACGTTCTTGGCGATGATGGCCCCGATGACCATCGTACAAAAGACGACGACGTAGAAAGCCGGGGTTTGTCCCGGCAACCAGGTTTGCACCCACCGGATGGGACGCATGGGCGTAGCGCCTTCGCCACCCAGCAACAACGTTAACAACGGGACGAGCAAACTGACGGCAATACCGTCCAGCACCGCCGCAATAATGGAGGAAACGAGCACCGCCGCGATCAGATAGCGTCCGCCGCGCATATGCGGCCGCAGTCGCACTGCGCATCCCATCAGCTCGATAATGTTTTTAAGGGACGCCTTCATCCGTAGGTGGAACGAACTCTACCCGATGGTTTTACCTTATACCAGCCCGCTCTTGTTCATTTCCGGCAGCTCCTTGCCGCGTTGAAAAAGAACCACAAAACAGGCGTGCAGTTTTCGCCGTAACCCCAGCGGGAGCTGTCCCGTGAGTTTTTCGATCCGCCGTGCGGTTGACCAGGGCATCATTTTCAGCAGCAGCTCGGTCTTGATATGGCCGAAGGTCAGGGGATTGGTAACCAGCCGGACTTCCTGCACGCTCAAACCGGCTTTGGCAGCCAGTGGCGCAATTTCATCGTAATGCAGCAAAAAGATATGCCCATCGGCGTTGGGCTTGAATTGCACGGCTTCATAGAGCGAAGGGTCCGGACAATCTGAAAACTTCGGCAGGCGATTTAGAAAATATTCCCCATTGGGTGTGCTCATCACTACATGGCCACCCGGTTTGACGAGTGAACCGGCCTTTTGCAAAAACTGGTCTGGGTGCGCGACGTGTTCAATGACTTCCGTAATCAGCACCACATCGAAAGTGCCTTCCAGCCCGAGCGAGAACACATTGCCGGGAGCGTAGTGAACAATGCCTCGCTCGCGTTTCAATTCCACGTATTCGGCCAGTTCCGCGCGCAGATCATTCCAGGTAACTTCGTAACCCAGTTCCGCCAGCGAAAGGGTAAAATTGCCCTGAGCAGCCGCGACATCGAGCACTTTGGCGCCGGGTGGGGCCACCTGCTGAATCAGAGCCAGTGTGTTTTCACGGCGGTTCGCGTAGGAATAGGCATAACCCCGGTGACTGCGCTCGCCATAAATCTCCAGCAGATCATACGGATAACTGCTCTTCCAGCTTGCGGGCCAATTTTCCTGAAGGACCAGTTTTTTCATGGATTCAGGGAGAGTTTATTCGCTGGAGCCCAGGAAAGTCGCCTTAATTCGTTCCACCAGGCGCGGCCAGGAATATTCATTTTTGTAAGCCAATCGTCCGGCCTCGCCCAAATACTTGCGGGCTGGCGGATCGTTCAAGTAACGCAACAACTGGTTCACGAAACCACGATGGTCACTGGCTTCGGTGGCGGCAAAAAAATTCGCCCCGCGCAAGGTGTGCCCCGTGTTACTGCCAAAAGTCGTAACTACCGCACAACCATGACTCAACCCGGCCATAAAGGAAGTGCGGCGTTCGGAAACCCCATCAATGAAAGGCAGCGCCAGCACATCGGCGGCTTGAAGCGCTTCCGAAACTTCTCTTTCACTTAAATGCCCCAATGGCTTGAACAAAGCTTCCAGACCAGCAGGAACTGGAATCTCTGGACGATCCCCGATGACAACGAGTGCCACTGGCGCCCCATTCGCTTGAGCTTGTTCCCACGCGCGGACTACCAAAGAAAATTGCTTGGCCGCACTGAGCGTTCCGAAAAAAGCCAGAATGCGGGTATTGGCCGTTAGACCATGCTGTTGCCGCCAAAGCCGCGGGTAGTCTTCTTCCTGTGAAACGAGCGGAATCGTGGCTGGCGAAGGCAGCAATTGAATCTTGTTCCCATGATCGGGCACGCGTTTTGCCCATAGGTCACACCAGGCCTCTGTCGAAATGCCGATGAGATCGACAGCTTCAATCAGACGCCGCCACTGCCAGCGCTGGGCCAAAGAATACCACAGACGATGGGGCCAAAGAGAGAGAGGAGCGGCAATTTCGTGCGCGATGATCAATTGTTGCCGCCGTAATTTCGCCAACCCGCGCAACGCTTTGTGCAACTGCAAATTCACCCCGCCCCGGCCATACATATGGGGAACGTATTGCCAGATGACGGATTCGACCGGGTCCAATGATTCAAGGATGGTGAAAAATTCATCAATATCGTGCCAATCCTTGATCCGGGCATGCACCTGAATGCGGTCATCCGGGGCAACCGCAATGCCTTGGGAAGTGAGGACCGATACTTTAAATTCCCGCGCCAGATACCCCGCCAGATGCAGGGTATGGTCTGATACCCCCCCTCGCACGGGAGGGTACTGCGGTGAAACGATAAGCAGGGTTTTCCTCAATGTGTTTTGCTTCTGATTCGTGCCATTCCCGGAAGAACCTTACCTTTGCCCACCCTGTTCCGCTCCACCTGGAACAACACACGGGGCTGATAACGAATCTTTTGGCCCATTTCGGTAATTCAACCGAACTAGTTATCAGGAGCAAGCGAATTCATGGCTTGGACTGACGAATGGTTTGATTTTAAGGGCTGCAACGACTATTTAATCCTCACTCGATGATAATTTTGATCACTGGCATTTGCGGGTTTGTCGGCAGTACCTTGGCGCTGGAATTGCGTCAGGCCCCGGGAATCCGCGAGGTGATCGGGATGGATAATTTTATCCGGGAAGGGTCAGAAACCAATCGTGCCCGGTTGAAACAAGCCGGTTTGAAGGTGTTTCACGCGGATTTACGGTCAGCCTCAGATATTTCCGCGTTACCGGCGGCCGATTGGGTCATTGACGCAGCAGCTAATCCGAGCGTATTGGCAGGCCTGGATGCCAGTTGCAGCAGCCGTCAAATCATGGAGCATAATCTCCTGGGTACCATAAACTTGCTGGAATATTGCAAGCAACATCGTGCAGGCTTTACACTGCTTAGCACCAGTCGCGTTTATTCGATTGCCGCCCTGGCCCAAATCAAAACCGAAGTGCATGGTAACGCGTTCCGTCCCGCAGACGGAGCGGCCCAACCCGCAGGCGTTTCGAGTTACGGCGTGGCGGAAGATTTTTCGACAGCCTCACCCCTCTCCCTTTACGGTGCCACTAAACTCGCTTCCGAGACATTGGCTTTGGAGTATGGCGGCGCTTTTGATTTTCCAGTCTGGGTGAATCGATGCGGAGTACTGGCCGGAGCGGGCCAATTTGGTCGTGCTGATCAGGGTATTTTCGCCTATTGGATTAACGCTTATCTACGCGGTAAACCATTGAAATATATTGGCTTCGGCGGCAATGGTTATCAAGTGCGGGATGGTTTGCACCCACGCGATTTGCTGCCGCTGCTGCGCCAGCAGATGAGCGAACCCAAATCCAGCCGCCCACGAATTATTAATGTCGCCGGTGGTGCGGCTCAAAGCATGTCGCTGGCGCAATTGACGGAGTGGTGCGCTGCCCGCTTTGGACCGCGCGAGATTTCACGGGATGAAAAGCCCCGGACGTTTGACATTCCCTGGATGGTTCTCGATGCCCGGCGGGCGGAACGGGAGTGGGGTTGGAAACCGCAAACGAAGTTGCCGCAAATATTGGACGAGATCGCCCAACACGCCGAGGCCAACCCGAATTGGCTGGAAGTTTCCGGGGTTGGTTAAGCTGACCGGGAAATGCGCTGGTAGCGGTCTGCTATGGCCAAACCCATAAGGATGGTATAGAAATTCAATCAGCAGACTGCCTTGCACCAGGATAAAAAATGGAATTTAGCCGTATATTATGAACAGTTCGGCAGCGATCCCGAATAGTTTAAAATTGTTGAGCGTCGTCATCCCGGCCCGGGGTGA
>JBEHZA010000404.1:0-5094 GCA_048497895.1 Verrucomicrobiota bacterium | reverse complement strand
GAAATATTGACTCAACCGGTGGATGAATCCTGGTCTGCCTGCGCTCCGTTGAACCCGTTTCTATCGCTCTGGAAAGCCCGTGCGCAGGCGGGGCAATTGCAAATCACGCCGTGGCCAGACGGTGCATCCCAATGGCTGAGCGGCCGCGCTTACGCCAAACGCTTTCGGGCATTAATCTCCGGCCACCATCCGCGCACGTTAAAACCATCCGCTTCTGCCAAAACTCAAACCGAATTCATTCAGGAAAAACTACGGGCGAAACATTTGTTTCCTCTATTATGGTCAAGCCAGTCATGAACGTGCGCGCCATCATCTTCGACGTCTATCAGACTTTGCTGGAAGTAACCGCCCCTCCCGCAAACACTGAGGCTTTGTGGGCCGGCTTATGGCGCCGCACGTGGCAGACGCAGCCTCGTCTTTCCCTGGCAGAATTCGCCGCCCTGACCACTGCCATCATTCAACGGGAACACCTCATCGCTCATACTCACGGCATCGCCTTTCCAGAAATTTATTGGCCCACTATAGCGCGTGAAGCGTTGCCCGAATTGCGTCAGCTAAATGCAGCCCAAACCGACGAATTTCTCTTTCAACACGCCCAAACGCAACACACCGTTCGCCTGCTTCCGGATCGCGAAACGATCAACACCCTCGTCCGCTCCGGAAAAATGCTGGGCATCGCCTCCAATGCACAGCCCTACACTCTGCGTGAATTGGCAGACGCGCTTCAAACAGCCAATCTCACGACTGCCATTTTTAATCCCGAACTGTGCTTTTGGTCTTTTGAACATGGTTTCAGCAAACCCAATCCGCACGTCTTTCAAATCCTCAATGCTCGCTTGTCAGCTCATGGCATCATCCCTGCGGAAACCTTGATGGTCGGCGACCGCCTCGACAACGATATTGCTCCGGCCAAGGCGCAAGGCTGGCAAACCTGGCATTTGCAACCGGCCGGAATCACGGCGGAAAAGCAGGCCGGAAACTGGCTGAAATTAGCAGATTTTTTGCACAATCATTGATCATGGTGTAAATAAAGATTACGGATCAAATTCAACTGGCACACATGGATACTTCATTTTTTCAATCCCTGGGCAAACTGCGGATTGGTTTCATCTCCACCCGTTTCCACGGCACAGATGGCGTTACTCTCGAAGCCAAAAAGTGGGCCAGCATTCTGGAACAACTGGGGCATTCCTGTTTCTGGATGGGCGGCCTGCTGGACACGCCACACGATTCCAGTTTTCTTGCGCCAATCGCCTTTTTTAATCATCCGGAAGTGCGTGAGCTGCAACAAAATCTTTTTGGCAAAACCACGCGCACGAGAGCCGTCACCAATCAAATTCATGCGCTGAAAGAAAAGCTGAAGGACGAACTCTACGAATTCATTGAGAAATATCAGATTCAGGTGCTCGTGCCGCAAAACATTCTCGCCATCCCCATGCACGTGCCTTTAGGCCTGGCCATGACCGAAGTGATGGCGGAAACCGGTCTGGCTACCATTGCGCATCATCACGATTTTTCCTGGGAACGCGAACGCTTTACCATCACGGGAGTGAACGATTATTTGCAATCAGCCTTCCCGCCTTCGCTCAACCGCACGGAACACGTCGTCATCAATTCGATGGGACAAAAAGAACTCGCCCGCCGGTTTGGTCTGCCTTCCAGTGTTATCCCCAATATTCTGGATTTTGAAACCCCGCCGCCGCCCGTGGATGAATATTCTGCGGATTTGCGGCAGGAAATCGGTTTGCGCGAGGATGATTTCTTCATCCTTCAACCCACCCGGGTTGTCGCGCGGAAAGGTATTGAACATGCCATTGAATTAGTCCGTTATCTGAAAGATCCGCGCGCTAAACTCGTCATCTCTCACCCTGCTGGCGACGAAGGAGACGCGTACATGAATCTGGTCAAGGAACGCATTGAAGACGCACAAATTGATGTGCGCTTTATCTCTGACCGCGTCGGTGAAACACGCGGTCTCAACCGTGAGGGCAAAAAAGTTTACACCTTGTTTGACATTTATCCGCACGCCGACCTGGTGACGTATCCCAGTCTATACGAAGGCTTCGGCAACGCCTTTTTGGAAGCGATTTATTTTGGAAAACCCGTCGTGGTCAATACCTATACCGTTTTCGCACGCGATATTGCTCCGCTCGGCTTTAAGACCATTGAAATGTCCCAGTTGGTCACCAATCAGGTGGTGCAAAAGACCCGTGAAATCCTGCAAAATCAGGCGTTGCGCGATGAATGGGCCAAAATCAATTACGACCTCGGGTTGAAATATTTCTCCTACGCTGTGGCCCGGCGGAAATTGACGGCGCGGCTCGTCAATTTATTTGGCGAAGGACTATAGAGCCACCGCTTCAGCCGCCCGCCACAATTTTCACAATCTCCAAACGATCACCCGGCCGCAACATCCGCCCAGTGAATTCCGAAGGCGCCACTGCCTCACCATTGTGTTCGACGACCACACTGCGCGGCAGCATGCCTTGTGCGATTAAAAATTGCTCCAGGGATATAGGCTCATTCAATTCAATCGATTGGCCATTGGCAACGACGTGACTCATAACATTTGAAGAAGTTCCGCGGGCTAATGACCATCCAGATATAACGTCACCGGTTGATTGGACCCATTCACTTTAATCACTACCGCGTTATCGAGAATTTCAACGCATTGCACCGACAATTTACGTCCACCCACCACCACGGTTCCCAATTCATCTTTGGAAAAGGCCCGGTCATTGATCAGCGCGAGCCGCCGTTGTCGCGTGCCCAACATTCCCTTTAATTCCAATGCCGCCGGAGCTGGCGGAGCTGCGGTCACCGGAGCGGCCGCAAACAACGGCGATGCCGGTGCGGAAGCCGGAGTTGCCGCTGCGACCACCGGCTGATCTTCACTCAACGTGAGATCCGTCGCGTTTTTCACCCACGAAAGCACTGCGTCCAATCCGTGACGATTCTCATATTCGATGGCCGTCAGAATCTTGCCGTTCGTATACAAGTTCTCCTTAATCCGCGTCTGCCCTTCCGTGTCATCGTTTCGTTCGACAATTTTATACGCTATCAGTTCGCAGATGGATTCCAGAGTATCCGAATTCATTAACCGGGTGCGCGGCATGTTCTCATTTATCCATAAATGCGTGTATTCATGCGCACAAGTGGCCAGCATATGCGGGCGTGATTGACCGCTCAATAAAACGACGACGTGTACATACCCGTCTTCATCCCGCCGGCTCTGGGAAAATCCCTGCGTTTTTAAACGGGGCGGCACCGGCTTGCCATCTTTGTAATTCCAATAATCGATGTCAAAGAGACTCACTTTAACCGCGTGGGTCTGCAAATCCATTGCTCCCGCAGTCAGCCGGATCACCTGTTCGCGGGCCTGTTCAAAAATCTGGATCGCATCCGCCTCCTTAATCACTGCTTGATCGGCTTCGTGTTTGCAAATAATCCGGCCATCACCTGTTTTAACGTAACCGTCTTTCACCGGCAAACCGCAGACCGAACACCGCAATTTCAGATCGTGGCAGACATCGCAAACTGTGTTGGTCTTTTTTCGATCCGGCGTGCGGAACATCCAAATGCGATCCGAATAAATGGGTTGCCCGCACACGGCACACGTATAGGCCGGTTGCGCCCAGACGCGACTGGAAGTGGTTGGACCGAAAAGAAAGAAACCACCCCACCACAACCAGAATGCCATCGATATTCGTGAGGCAATTTTCACAGTTTCCTCAGGCGGTCAGCGCCGCGTCCCAATCCTTCCACACCGGTTCGTAACCCAGCCGGCGCAGTAATTCCGCCACCTCTTGCGGCGAGCGTTCATCGGCAATTTGAAATTGTCCGGTCGCATTCGTCGCCTGATTCGGCACTGCCGCCCATTCGCTCGCGCCTTCCGCCAGCGGTACAATCCGCCCCTTTTCTGTCAGGTGAATATTTTCCCGTCCAGCCCCCGTGTAACCGCCGGGTTCCGTATGACTGCCCGCACTAATCAACGTAATGCCCAAAGGAATCAAGCCATCCCGCAAAGTCGCCGGTTCCCGCGTGGAAAGCACCAGCCCCGCATCCGGCAACAGCAAGCGAAACGCACAAATCAATTGCACCAGTTCGCGGTCGGAAAGCTGCGTGCGTGGTTGAAACTCACCCGCGCAAGGACGCAAGCGCGGCAGCGAAATCGTCAACTGCGCCTTCCAGCAATGGCGCAATAAATAGTCTGCATGCGCCGCCACGCTCAAAGCCTCCGTCCGCCAATCGCTCAAACCAAACAATGCGCCAATCCCCAACCGGCGAAAGCCTGCCTCATACGCGCGTTCCGGAGTTTCCAACCGCCAATCAAAATTACGCTTCGGTCCGGCCGTGTGCATTTCCGTATAAATTTCCCGATCATACGTCTCCTGATACACCACCAGCCCATCGGCGCCTGCTTCCACTAATGGGCGGTACTCATGAGTTTCCATGGGGCCCACTTCCAACGAAATGCCCGGCACTTCTGCATGCAAAGCCCGCACGCAATCCACCAGGTAGTTATTGGAAACAAATTTGGGATGCTCACCCGCCACCAGCAGAATATTGCGAAACCCCTGCTCTTTCAACGACCGCGCTTCACGCACCACTTCATCAATCGATAGCGTGACCCGCAGGATCGCGTTGTCCCGTGAAAAACCGCAATACTTGCAATTGTTAATGCACTCGTTGGAAACATAGAGCGGCGCAAATAGACGGATCACCTTGCCAAAACGCTGCCGGGTTAAGACCTGCGAACGCTGGCACAACGGCTCCAGCAATTCTCCCGCCGCAGGCGAAATCAGAGAGGCAAAATCATTCAAGTTCAACTGCGACTGATTTAACAACGGCCGCACCGAAGCCGTGGTGGCAGTCGCCATCCGCCTTTTCCAGGCGTCAAACGACAGGGCATTGAACTCGGCAACAAAACTCATATCGAAAAACTAACAGAGGCAGGCAGAATGTCTAGGGCGCGTCTTCAGCCGGAAAGGCCCCCCACCGGGAGGGGAATTACATTTTCACGAGTTGGAGACAATGCGTCAGGTACTACCACGGCCAGCCGAACCCCGGCAGCGAACCGGCCCCGCTCCCTTC
>JBEHZA010000403.1:0-5109 GCA_048497895.1 Verrucomicrobiota bacterium | reverse complement strand
CGGCATGGTCCGAACCCAGAGCAACGAGAATGGCAGAGGAACTCATAATTTCTTAAAGTATCACAGCGAACCCGCTCCCGCCTCACCCGTCAAGAACTATGCGGCCACTGCTTCGGAAAACGACCGCCTGTCCCGCGCAGCGGTGATCCCCGGTCGCCGCAATATCTAACCGACGGATAGTGTCAAAATACTCTGGCGCATTTTCCCCCTGCGGATTTGTCATGCTATGCGAACGCCCATTTATTGCTACATCGCAAACGCTTCCTTCATTTGCTTCAGCAATCTTGGTACCGCAGTCCACGCATCTTCTTTCGCCTCGTATTCCAGTGCCACATACCCCTGGTAATTCGCATCGCGTAAAATCTTCACCAACCGTGGAATGTCCGACAATTCGTTTTCCTTGTGGCCACGCCGATGGATTTCCGCCTTCAACTGCACATTCACTGCGTACGGCGCAATCTTCACGAGATCGGCATACGGATCATCCGTTTGAAAATTGCCGGTATCCAGATTCACCCCCAGCCACGGGCTTTTTACGGCTTTGAGAATTTCCAACATGCCCTCGGGTTCAGCCACAATGCCGCCATGATTTTCCAGTCCCAGGAAAATACTCTTGCTCCCGGCGTAATCGCAGCATTCCTCCAGCGAGCCAATGCACATCTTGCGCGCTTCCGCATCCGTGATGCCTTTGGCCGCACCCGCAAACACGCGGATATGCGGCGCGCCCATGATGGCCGCGTAATCAATCCACTTCTTTACGTCGGCAATCTGTTTGTCGAGCGCTTCGCCTTTGGGCAACGCAAAGTTATTGCCCACGGAAGTGCCGCTGATTGCCACACCGCGCAGAAACGCATGCCGGTGAATTTTGATCAGGTAATCCGTCGTCACCTCGGGTGGAAAATAATATGCGGTCAACTCCGTGCCGTCGCAGCCATGATCGGCGCAGAAATCAATGAAATCGAACAGGTCGATCTGCTTTTCCGCGGGCACCTGCGTTTGCCGTTTATGCGTCGAATACTTGAAATCTTCGCGAAAGGAATACGCTGCGAGGCTCAATTGCAGTCGCGCGCTGCCTTTGCGCTTGAGTGGCTCGATCGCACTGGAGATTTGCGGGGCGGATAGTCCGATGGCGCCCAGACCCACGCTCGCGGCTCCGGACAGTTTTAAAAAATTGCGTCGGGAAAGGGAGTTCATAGATGTGAAGACACGTAACCACAATGTCCCGGCTTGGGAAACGAAAATTATTTCCATTAAAATACGGGCGGACGATTTGAATGCTCTCACTCCGGACAGCGACCGTCCCCGGTCGCAGCAATGTCCGCCTGTGCGAGCGGGTTTGAAATGTCTAACACTGTTTGATTGGGTCACCTTGCTGCCAAGGAACCATTTCTTGAATGTTATGTGTACCAGCCTTTTGCGAAAAATGACGCACGCCCTAAAAATGACCTGAATCCTCCCTGGTTCCTTGGCAACCAAAACGAATTTTTTCGTTGGAATCTGCGACCGGGGACGGTCGCTGTCCAGCTTCTTCCCTGAATTCAAATCTTGTCTTGAGCAGAGGGCTCTTTAAACTTTTGTTATCCGATAAAAATGATGCGATGCTGTGTCGCCTTGGACTGACGTTATGATCACTAAAAATTTCTTTAAACTGGCTGGCACCTTGCTTCTGGCTGGAATGGTCGCCACCACCTTTGCGCAAACCAAACCGTTGCCGCCCGGTGGCATTGCCGCTAAAGACCGGATTGTGGTAATGATCAGCGTCGATGGTTTGGCCTCATATTACTTTGACGATCCCAAAGCCGACATGCCGACGTTGCACCAATTGGCGACCGAAGGTGCCGTGGCGGAGCGCATGCAAGCAGTCTTGCCCACTGTCACGTGGCCGAACCACACCTCGCTTGTTACCGGCGTTCCAGCGGGCAAGCACGGTGTCATCGGGAACAGCTATTGGGACCGTGCGCAGGATAAGTCGATCGCGCTGATTCCCGACCCGATCTTCAATAAAGAGGAGATTGTCCGGGTGCCGACGATTTACGATGTGGCGCATCAGGCTGGATTAAAAACTGCGGGCATCATTTGGCCAGCCAGCCGCGGGGCGAAAACCCTGGATTGGACTGTGCCGGATGTTTTCACGGATGAACTGTTTCAGAAATATGGCACGCCTTCATTGTTGGAAGAATTTCGCGCCGCCGGAATTCCTTATGATCAACAGGGTGCCTGGTGCAAGGCCGGCAAAGGCGAAGATCGCGATAAAATGTACACAAAGATGCTCATTCACGTCATCAAACAGCATCGTCCGAACTTTGCTTTGCTGCATTTGGTAGAAGTGGATCACGTGGAACATGCCAAAGGCCCGCGTAGTCCCGAGGCATATCACGCCGTGAATTTTGAAGATCAACGCTTGAAAGAAATCAAAGACGCGCTCGACGCCAACTTCCCCGGCAAAGCGACTTTGATCGTGACGGCGGACCACGGCTTTATTGCCTACCGTCAATTGATCCAACCCAATGTGAAACTGCGTCAGGAAGGGCTGTTGAAAGTGCAGGGGACGAAAATCTCGGAGCGTCAGGTCTATGCGCTGGGGCAGGGCGGCAGCTCGTTTATCTATATTTTCAATCAGGCCAGCCGTGCGGAGTTGCTGCGCAAGTTAACCGATCAGTTTAAAGCCACCGAAGGTGTGGAATTCGTGATCGAGCCGAAGGATTACAAGAAATGGGGCCTCGTCTCTCCCGAAGCGGACAACCGCATGGCCGACCTGGTCCTGACGGCGAAGCCCGGTTATTCTTTTTCCGACACCGCTACCGGCGATCTCGTCGTAACCCCGCAGTCGGAGAACACCCTTGGTTCGCATGGTCACAGCCCCTTCCAGCCGGATATGTATGCTTCCTTTGTCGCCTGGGGCGCCGGGATTAAGCCGGGGACAAAGCTGAAGCGGATTCAGAATGTGGACGTTGCTCCGACCGCGGCGGCTTTGCTCGGTCTCCAAATGCAGAATGTGGACGGCAAAGTCTTGAAGGATATTTTAGAGAAATAAACGTGAAGACAAGCAAACCGCACCTTGCTTTCTCAGCCTTCTTGCGGGCTTTTCGACTGCACCGATGCGGTTTGCTTTAACCAAGGTCCGAGTCAAAACTCACACCTTCAGTTGGTAAATCATTTACTGGCCAGCTTGACCAATTACCTGACCTAAAACTAACCCGCTTGCTGGAAATTTCAACCGCACTCGTGATTTTGTCTGGAACCCCTTCCCGTTACATGCCTTCCGGCGAAATGCCGACGGCAACGATGCTGCACGCTTGAATGACATTAAGATTACGCAAAGCCGCTTCCGTCAGCACTGCTTCCGATTCAGTGCCTGGATTCAGCCAAAGTTCATCACAACCTTTAGTGGCGATATCTGGCAGGACTTTCAGTAATACCGGCGGCGGCAGATAGACACTGATGAGGTGCGGGCGTTCTGGCACATCGAGAATGCTTTTGAATGCGGGTAATCCTTCGATCTCTGTTTCTTTCGGATTAACCGGATAGACTGTGTAACCGCGCAGGCGGTAGGCCCGGACTGCTTTGTTGCCGTATTTGCTGCGGTCATTGGAAGCGCCGATAATGGCAATCGTCTTCATCGGTCAACGTTAATGCGGCTTCCTTGATTGAGCAAGAACCGCGAACGTCTTTCAAAAAAACGAACCGAATTCGCCATGCCCCGGACAGCGACCGTCTCTGGGCGCTGCAATATCCAAATCCGCAAGCGGGTTTGAAATGTTCGAAACTGTTTGACCGGTTCACCTTGTTGGGACCGGGGACGGTCGCTGTCCGTTGGTTGGGAAAAGAGCGATTGACGATGTCGGGAACCTTGTTATGTTACTGAAAATGAATCTGGCCAGCCAACGATTTAGCAGCGTCTGTCCGGGGAAGTACCATTTCTGGTACTTTAGCCCGCTGTACCTGCGCGTTGGGCTGTGTTCCTAGCAAATCACAACCTTAACTAAACCGCAGGTCATCCGCCTGCGGTTTTTTTGTCGAAACCCGGCGGGATGGCTCCCAAAAACCTATGATCGTTGTCTTAAAACCAAACCTGTCCCGGAAAGACGAACTCGCCGTGTTGAAGGAAATCAAGAAGCTCGGTTACCGTCCGCACGTGATGCGCGGGGTTGCCCGTACCGTTATCGGCGCGATTGGTGACGAACGTAAAAACCACACGCTCGAAACCCTCACCGCCTGGCCTCAGGTGGAAAGCGTCATGCCGGTGCAGAAGCGTTTCAAACTCACCAGCCGCGAAGCCCATCCCACCAACTCGACGGTGACCGTGCGCAAAGACATTGTCATCGGTGGTAAAAAAGTTCAGATCATGGCTGGGCCATGCTCCGTGGAGAGCGAAAAGCAATTGCTCCAGACCGCTCACGCTGTGAAGAAAGCCGGGGCCACGATTTTGCGTGGCGGCGCTTTCAAGCCCCGCACCTCTCCTTACGAATTCCAGGGCCTCGGTGAAAAAGGTCTGAAAATGCTCGCCAAAGCGCGGAAAGAAACCGGCCTTGCCATCATCACCGAATTGCTCTCCGAAGCCCATGCCGAAATGGTCGCTGAATATGCGGATATTCTCCAGATCGGCGCGCGCAACGCGCAGAACTTCCAATTGCTCATTGCTGCCGCCAAAACCGGCAAGCCCGTGCTGCTCAAGCGCGGTCTTTCGATGAAAATTGAGGAATGGCTGCTCGCTGGCGAATACATTCTCGCCAACGAAAATCCGAACCTGATGTTCTGCGAACGCGGCATTCGCACCTTCGAGACCTACACCCGCAACACGCTTGATCTCTCTGCCGTGCCAATCGTGAAAAAGGAATCGCACTGTCCCGTCGTCATCGATCCCAGCCAGGGCGCGGGTCGCGCGGATCTCGTCATGGCCATGTGCAAAGGCGCGGTCGCCATGGGCGCCGACGCTCTACTCATTGAAGTCCACCCGAACCCCGCCGAAGCCTGGAGTGACGGCGCGCAACAACTTACCCTCGATGGCTTCGCGAAGCTGATGGGAGAACTCAAACCCTTCATCGCCGCCGCTGGCCGCGAGTAAAGCTATCTAAATCTAAAAATCGAAACGCGGAGGGAACTCAGTTC
>JBEHZA010000402.1:0-5125 GCA_048497895.1 Verrucomicrobiota bacterium | reverse complement strand
ACGGCTTTTCTTCCATTGAGCATGGCAATTGCTCTCCAGAAAACAGCGGATTGTTTCGCAAATTTTTGAATTTACCTAACGACCTGTTTATTAGAGACATGAAAGCATCTGTTGCGGTAAAAAATCGAACCTTCCCTTTTTCTGAAAGGGCAGATTCCGGATTAACCGCACGTTTTAGCATGGCTTTCAGGTCGCCCGGCAAGCGGACGGGACTTTCTGAGCCATTACCCCCGGTGAGTTTTACTCGCGTAAAACTCAACCTATTGTAAATTAGTGTTTTAACCGGTCAGTTACTGGCAGGGTTAAAGGGAATAAATTTCGATCATGCTGTGGTGGACGATACAACAATTACGAGCTAAGGATCCAAAGACCCGCTTGAAGGCTATGGCCAAACTGGCCGAAGGCGAGGATCCCGGTATCGTTGACCATGTGCTGCCCGCACTCCACGACTCGGATAAAGAAGTCCGCATTGAAGCCGCCAAAATTCTTGGAAAATTAAAAGACGAACGCGCGGCCACTTCGCTTGTCGCTGCACTCCATGATCGTGAAAGCGAAGTTCGCGAAGTGGCGGCAGATGCCTTGCGTGAAATCGGCGCCCGGCAAGCCATGGAACCACTCGTCGCGGCCTTGAAAGACGAGAATACGGGCGTGCGCTGGCGGGCAGCGAATGCTCTGGATGCTTTAGGCTGGTCCCCGGCTAATGACGATCAGCGTGTGCTGCAACTCGTCGCGCTCGGCAAACTCGATAAGGCCGCCAACTTCGGCGGCATCGCCATTGAGCCAATCATGTCCGTGCTGAAAAGCGGCGTTTATTACAAACGCATGCAGGCAGTGGAGGCATTGAGTTTGATCGGTGACGCGCGAGTCGTTAAACCCCTGATCGCCGCGTTGCGGGATGAAGACAATCATGTGCGGGCCACGGCGGTGGAAGCGCTGGCTTCGATTGGTGATGCGCGGGCCGTGGAACCGTTGATCGCCGCGTTACGCGATAAGGACAATCGCGTGCGGGCCTCGGCTGTGGGAGCTTTGAGCAAGCTGGGTGATCCACGGGCCATTGATCCCCTTTCCCGCGTTTTGAAAGATGCGAGCTGGGATGTGCGCATGGCAGCGTTGGAGGCATTGGGGAAATTCAAAGACAACCGCGTTATCGGCCCGCTCGTTACCTGCCTGCGGGATAAAGATGCCGATGCACGTCTGGCTGCGGTAACTGCTTTGGGCAAGCTCAATGATCCGGCCACGCTGGAACCGTTAATTCTTTCGCTCACCGATGAACAGGAGCGGGTCCGTTCCGCCACGGCTGCCGTGCTCCGCCGGTTGGATAAAAACTGGGAGACTTCAGCCGGTGCACGCCGGGCTATTCCCGCGTTGCAGCAGGAAACGAAATCCGCCAATTACTGGATTCGCCAGGCTGCCACCGATATTCTGGCAAAAATCTCCGGCAACACGGAATTCCTGCAAGCGCAAACCGTCGCCATTGTAGAACCGGCCCAACTCAAACGCCAGACCGTCGCCGAAGTATTGGCGATCGTATTGGGCGATATGGATCGTGATTTCCGGCAGGCAGCCGCCGAAGCACTGGGTAATTTAGGCGAGCAACGCGCTGTGGAACCATTGGTGGACGCGTTGAATGATGCGGATGAATGGGTCCGCAAAGCCGCCGCGAAATCGTTGGAAACCTTGAAATGGCAGCCTACCGATAACCGCGATCGTGCCCGGCAATTGATTAGTTTGGAGCGCTGGGAGGAAGTCATTCCATTGGGCGAAACCGCCGTGGATGGACTGCTTTCGCTTTTGAAATCGAAGAACAATTCTGTCCGCAAATCCGTGATCGAAACGTTGGGTGCGATCGGCAGCGCCAAAGCCGCTCCCGCAGTGGCTGCTTGTTTGCATGATAATTTTACCAACGTGCGTCTGGCGGCGGCCAAAGCGTTGAAGAACTTGAAATGGAAAGCCGCCAATCAGGAACTGCTGGCCATTCAATCGGTGGAACTTCAGGACTGGCCGGCAGCAATTGCCTGCGGCGCCTCCGCCGTGGAAGCGCTGGCCAATGCGGCCAAAGAGAAACACGAAGAACAGCAGAAATGGACCGGGGCCGAAGCGGCTCTGGCGCAAATCCACGATCCGCATGCGGTTGGCAAATTAATGGCCAGCGCCGCAGATGCTGAACTGGGACGGTCTATTGCCGCGTCCTTGAATTTAATTCTGTCGGATCAAGCCGATCAGGTTTCTCCGGAAGATCTGACTTCCGTTTTGAGTTTAAACAGCCTGTCCCAATTTCATTTTGAAGTGGAAGCGGAAAGCGGAGCCTACGCGCCGGTCGGCATGGAAGAGATCGACTGTGCCGGTTTGCGGGAACTGGCCCGGCAAGCGCTCGAACGGCGCGGGGTGGCGGTTTCCTAGGCCATCATTGAGAACCCATTGACGACATGAGCGGAGCAACCAAAGGCAAAAAACGGGTCTTGTTCGTGGATGACGATCAGGCGTTTCTGGAAATGGTCGAGAGCCTGTTTGATCTCTGGAGCAAGAACACCTGGGAAATTCATCTGGCCCATAATACCGGCAAGGCGCTTTCCATCATCCAAAAATCCCAGATCGATCTGGTGGTCATCGATCTGCACATGCCCGTGGTGGATGGCCTGCAATTTCTAAAACTGCTGCATCGCAAGTATCCAAACCTGCCCAAGGCGGTGCTTACTGCCAGTGACGATCCCAAATACCGCGATGTCTGTCTGGGCAACGGCGCTGAATTATTTCTCCAAAAGCCGAGCGCGATTGATGATCTGGAATCGGTTTATGCTGCACTGAACGAGGCCATCGACACACCGGTTCAGGAGGGATTTCGCGGAGTCCTGCGGCGCGTCGGACTTCAGGAGGTGCTGCAACTGGAATGTCTCGGCAGCAAGTCCTCAATTCTCGAAGTAAGCGCAGGCGGAGTATCGGGACGAATATTCATTCGTCAGGGCAGCATCATTCATGCGACGGCTGGACAACGCAAAGGCGAACCGGCGTTCAATTATTTGATGGCCATCGACAGCGGCGAGTTTTCCCTCAAGCCGTTTGAAGAACCACCGGAGGAATCGATTCAGGGCCAGTGGGAAATGTTGATCATGGAAGCCGCGCGGATGCGCGATGAAGGCGGTGAAGCTCTGGCAGAGGAATCCTCCCCTGCTCCAGAGCCGTTTCCGGAAGAAAAACCGCTGGCACCGGTAGCTCCCTTGCCGGCTGACCCAGCCCGGTTGAAAAAGATTCTCGCGAAGAAAAATGCTCCGATGGTGCTGCCCCAGCCTCAGGTGGATGAGATGCTGGTTTGCTCCGCGCAAGGGGATGTCTTGTATGAGTGGCAATGCAATGAGAGCGAAGCCCGCATCAAGTTTATGGACCTCGTCATTCAGAAATCCCAACAACTGAGCATGTCGATACCGTTGGGAAAATTTGAACGCATCGAAGTGCAGTTGCCGAAATCCCGCATGATTGCGACTACTCAGAAAGAGTGCAATGTGCTCGTGCGCGCGAGCAATTCCACCGCTGAAACTACGACCGGATAATTGCCACCGTTATGATGACCATGTTCAACGTCTGGTTGAAGGAAAACGCCGCGATCAAAGGGATCATTGCCAGCGGCGTGCGGTATTCGGACAAGTCCACCTGCACACAGGTGAACCGGCCGGATTTCCGCGCGGAAGCCATGGAATCTGCGTGGCAGAGTGTGGCGGACACCTTTCAATTGCTGAAGTATCAAAAGATTCCCGCGCTGCGTTTGCGCTGGGTTTTTGAGAGCGCAGTGTTGCATTCGCTTACTCGCAACGACGGGCATTGCCTCTGCATTTTCACGACGAAAAATCCCAAGGATCTTCCGGCCGAAGAATTGGAACGCCTGTTTGCCGAATTTCAACGGCTGTGGGCGTAAGCACCGATTCCACTTATTTGCCAGCACTCCAGCCACCGTCGATGATGAAGTCGGTTCCAGTCACGAAACCCGATTCATCACTGGCCAGATAGAGAGCGGCGGCGGCAATTTCTTCCGGCTGCGCCATGCGTCCAACAGCTTGCGTGGCGGACATCTCGCGATAGGCTTTTTCCGGATCGGGATATTCCTTCAAGCGGGCTTTGACAAACGGCGTTTCCACGCGGCCAGGGCAAATACAATTCACGCGCACTCCATCCGCCGCATGATCCAAGGCCATGGCCTTCGTAATTCCCACGACGGCAAATTTCGTCATGCAATAAGCCAGCCGGTCCCGCACGCCCACAACTCCACCAATCGAAGCCATGTTGATGATGACGCCGTACTTCTTGGCCAGCATGCCCGGCAGAAACGGTTTGGTGACGTTGAAGACTCCCTTCACGTTGACGTGATACAACCGGTCCATGTCTTCACCAGTGGTTTGCAACAGGGTGCCAACGTGGCCAATGCCGGCATTGTTCACGAGAATATCGAGGCGCAACTTGTTATTGAGCACGGTCTCTGCGGCACTGCGGCAGGAACCTTCGCTGGCCACATCCAGTTTCAAAAACTCCGCCTGACCTTGAGCGGCCACAATCCGCTCCACCGTTTCCCGACCGCCTTTTTCATCGCGGTCTGCTACATAGACAAAGGCTTTGGCACGGGCAAAGGTTTCGGCAATCGCAGCGCCAATTCCAGAACCGGCGCCCGTCACGAGGGCAATTTTGTTTTCCAGTGAGAACATGCGAAAAGCGTAATGAAGCGTGCCCGGTCTGCAAGCCCGGAAATAGCCGGGAGCAAAAATCAGGCTTGACGATGAAGCAGGCGAGCGGCGCAATCATCTCAATCACAAAATCTGTTGCCACCACTTTACGCCTATGAACCAGACCCGCCGTAATTTCCTGAAATCAGCCGCCGCCAGCGTGGCATTCTCAGCCGTGCCGCTGATCGGCGCAGATTCACCGTCGAAAAAATATCGCACCGCACTGGTCGGCACTGGCTGGTGGGGTAATAATATTCTGGGCGAAGCCATGGCGAGTGGAGAATGCAAGATCGTGGCACTATGCGATGTCGATCAGCGACAACTCGACTCCACCGCGGAACGCGTTGCCAAAGAGGCAGGCGATCAACCGAAGAAATATCACGATTTCCGCGAACTGCTGGCCAAAGAGAAACCGGAAA
>JBEHZA010000401.1:0-5126 GCA_048497895.1 Verrucomicrobiota bacterium | reverse complement strand
CCACTTGAAAGAGTCACCTTGCTGCGACCGGGACGGTCGCTGTCCGGGGGACGGAGTGGAGATTGCCTTTCATTCCGGCACATGGGAAAATCCACGCCGATATGGAATCCCATGGGGAATGAATACTGAAACGCCCGCTCCTTCATCTCAACGCCGGTGGTCCTGCTCCTGGGTGGATCTTATTTCATGCGTATGCCTCATCTGCGCGGCCTTGCGATTGGTCTGGTCCATCGACTCGTTTGTGGATATCGGCCTGGACGATGAATCGAGTTATTTGAAAAACGGGCTGTTGATCACGCAAAATGGTTTGCCGGGAGCCGCCTGGGGACCGCTCTACAGTCTGTGGTATTGGGTGCTGCACTGGTTTCAAGCCGATCCCATCCAGCTTTATTACCTGAACTATCGCGTGCTCGCCGGGTTGACCCCGGCGCTGATTTATCTGACGGCTCGACGCCTGACCGTGCGACCGTTCTTCGCGCTTCTATTATCCACGCTGTATCTGCTCTCATCCGCGCCGCATCTTTGGCCGCGCGTTAGCCACTTCGCCCTAATCATCATCCTAGTTCACTTGTGGGTGGCCGCCGGTTGTCAGCGGCCATTGGTGTCACTCTCCGTCATTTCTCTCGGGTTTCTGCTCGCGTCATTTTGCCGGCCGGAATTCTTTGTCTCCTTTCTGGTGTCCGTAATCTGGCTGGTCGCGCAGTGGATTCGTAAAGCGCGAAAACCAGGAAATATGGACCCTAAATCCGTCGGTGGGGTTATCTGCGCCTTGGCCGCCTTTGCGTTTTTAATCGTTCAACTCGGTAATCCCCTGGGCAAAGGCAAAGAACCGGATCGCCCCTTGCTGGCTTTTGCCCAGCATTACACGCTGAATCTCTATCGCCGGACCCACAACCCCGATAATCCCTGGACCACCGCCGTTTTCATTCTGAAATCCCACTTCGGCTCAGCGCAAACGTTACGGCAGGCGATGGCTAATAATCCACGCGCCTTCGCAGAACATATCTGGGATAATCTTTGCCATACTCCGGGAGCGGAATTACGACTGTTTCTCGTTTCCGGAAATAACCTGTTCGGCGAGCGGGCCAACACCTGGTTGCGGCGAATTGAATTTGCTGCCGTTGGTGCAGCCGCTTTAGGTGCCATCCTGATTCTTATTCGCAAACAGATCGCCTGGCGAAGCGCCTGTGCCCAACCCTCCATTCAAATTCTGTTGCTGACGGTTTTACTCGGTCTGCTGGCGACGGCCCCCTCGGTCCTGATTATTTATCCGCGCGAACATTACTTGCTGGTGTTCGGCATCCTGGCGTTGCTGCCTCTCGCGATTGTTTTTACTAAAGTCTGGCCCGTGGAACGCCTCGCCTGGACGATTTCCCTCGCCGCCGTCGTGTTGGTGCTGACGCCCGATTATTTCACTGGCTGGCTGGGCCACCCAGGTAAAACTGCCGACCCACTCATCAATCGCACAACCATTGCTTTCATCCAATCATTGAAATTAACAGAACGGATTGCCTTCCTCGATATCGAAGGAGGTCAGGATATTTATTTTGGAGCCAACTACCATTGGTTACCAGCTTACGAAAAACGGGTGGACCAATCCACGCAAGATTACCTGCAAACTCACGGAGTTAATCTGGTTATCCTCACCGAAGCATTGGCTGGCGACGCGCGCTATCAACATGATCCGGCGTTTCAACAACTCGTCACGCAACCCGAAGCTTTCGGCTTTGTCGCTCTACCCATTCCAGGCTTGAAGCGCACCGTGCTGCTAAACACCAGGCTGCGCCACTAAGATTCATCCTGAAGGATTGCTATTTCTTCTTCTTTTTCTCCGTCTTCGCCGAGGTTTCAACGTCAGGACCAACCGTCAGCCAGAGTTGATCCGTCTGATTGATCAGCAAATCGCCACGCGGACTTTCACCGATCAAACTGTACGTGGCCGTATGGATCAGTGGGCTATCATCCCGTTTGCCAGTGACTTCAATCTGAATCGGCTGATTGGATAACGGTGCTTCGGGAGTTGCGGTCAAAGTGACTTTGGCGTCATCAACCTCTTCAGCCGTTTCAACTTCTTGGGCGGAAACTCCAGCAGGCAATCCCTTCACACGAATCAGCATTTTGCCTTTATACTTATTCTGCTGCTCGATTTTTAATTTGATCTCCACGGTCTTGCCGGATTCCAAACGGAAAGCATGACTATCTACAGTCGCTTGAAAATCCGGCGCGGCTTCGCTGGCCTCCAGCCGGTACACATAATCTTTGCCACCAGCATGCGTGAGATCGGAAATCGCCACGACATAATTGCCATCGGACGAAGCGTTCCACATCAATTTAGGATCAAGGTCATCGCCATTGTCATCACTGCGCGCGAGTTGCCTACCTTCGGTACTTTCCACTTTAATCATGGCCGTCAGCGGAAAACCCAGGCCGGCGGAACGGATGCGAAATGAGTAACGCTTGCCTTTCACCGCTTTAAAGCTGAACCGGTCTTCATCTCCGGCCGGATCAATCCGCCCCGTAATCGCACACGGCAACGTCAACGCCTGCGCTTCCGCGGATTTATTGTTGGGCTCTTTTTCCAGTTCTTCAGGTCGATTGGTAACCGGGATAAAAAGGTGATTGGCCGCCTCGGGCCATTTGAAATCCAATTCGCTGACACCGGCATTGAGAGCGCTGGCATTCAGTGAAATATCTTTTTCTCCAGCTTCCAAATTCCAGCCAAAGAGTTTGGCGGAAACATTCTGTCCCCGTTGCACCGCTAGAGGCCAGGTGTAACGGGCATACGCGCCCGTTGTCATCGTGAGCCGATACACCGCGGTATTGCCACCGGCGAATTGAACTTCCGCAGTCGGTGGGTGTGCAAACGCCATGATCTGCAAATAGTAGGTGCCGCTCTTTTCGACTTGATAGGTCAGCAATGGATCAAGGTTTCGGCTGTCATTGCCAAAGGCGACTTTCGTGCCTCTCTCATTCAGCAGGAATAAATATGCGTCCATCGGTGAGCCCAGCGAATACGCATCCACACTCGCAACAAAATATTTGCCCGCTTCCAATTGAACGGCGAAGGAATCAACATCACCCGTTTTATCCAAACGCCCATTGATCGTGACCGGCATTTTCGCAACGGCCTGCGCTTCCTTAAAACCATTGTTCGGTTCCTGCTCCGCGATTTCCGGCAGATCGCCCACGACAAACCAGCGTACCGCGGATGCCCCATCCGCATTGTAAAGCCGCACCAATCTGGGACCAACCGCCGCATCTTTGGCAATCTCAGCGCTGAACTCACCTTTGTTTTTACCGGCCTTGAAAACAACACCCGGTGAATCAGTCCACACCTCCACCGGCCAATGTTCAAATTTACCACCCATCGTCACGGCATTCGTCGTGCCGCGCTGACCGCCGGCAGGCAGCAGATAATCCAGTGTGGGTGCAGCCGCTCGCAAGGAAACCGTCAGCAGGCTGAGACAAAGCGCCGCGCAATGAAGCGGGAACGTGAACCGGTTCGCAGTTGGAAACAAACAGAGATTCACGCTCAGGAAAACAATTCCTTGATCGGTTCGCCTTTATTGACGAGTTGCACCGGACGACCCGTGTTCGTGTGCAGAAGCTGGGTCGGATCGATGCCCATTTTCGTGTAAAGTGTCGCTGCGAAATCCTCAGGCGAATGCACATTCTCGGAAGCGTAGTAACCTTTGGCATCCGTCGCGCCGACTACCTGCCCGCGTGGCGTGCCCGCACCCGCCATCACAATCGACATCGCGTGCGGCCAATGATCGCGGCCCGCATCTTTGTTCACTTTGGGAGTGCGTCCAAATTCCCCCAGCGCAATCACGAGCGTGGAATCCATCAGCCCGCGCTCATCCAGATCGGTAAGCAATGCCGAGAGGCCCTGATCCAGACGCGGCATGTGCGAATCTTTTAATTCTTTGAAAATATTTTTGTGATGATCCCAGCCGCCGTAATAGCAGGTGGTGAAGGAAACGCCAACTTCCACAAGGCGGCGACACAATAACAGGCGTTGGCCAAAATCATTCCGCCCATAAGCATCGCGGACTTTGTCGGATTCACGAGAAATATCGAACGCGGCTTGCGCTTTGGGCGAGGACACCAGGTCCACGGCCTGCTGATAAAAATTATCAAACCCCACCGCTGGATCTTCGGCCGTGCGATCCGCAATCCGCACCATCTTATCGAGCGAATGCCGCAATTGCTGGCGATTGGCCGCCCGGCCTTCGCTGATGTCTGTCGGCAATACCACGTCGCGGACTTTGAAGTTTTTATTGTCAGGATTGCCACCGATCACGAAGGGCGCGTGTTCCGCGCCGAGGAAATTCGGGCCGCCGGAGCGCGACATATTCGGCATGGTCATATAAGCAGGCAGACCATTCCGCAAGCCACGCTTGTAGGATACCGTGGAGCCGAACGAAGGATGAAAGGTCACGAACGCGCCGCAACCCACCGGCACCGGTGTAGGCGCGCCAGTCATCATGTAATGATTGCCGCCGCCATGATTCGGGTCTTTGTGACAGACGGAACGGATCACGGACATTTTATCCGCCACGCCCGCGAGCTTGGGAACGACTTCAGAGAATTGAATGCCGGGAACGCTCGTTTTAATCGCCTTGAACTCACCGCGGATTTCCTTGGGCGCGTCCGGCTTCGGATCGAACGATTCGTAATGGGTCGGGCCACCATCCAACCAGATGAGAATACAGTTCACCTGATCGGGACTGACTTTGCCGGAAGCTTTGGCAGTCGCGGCGCGCAAACGCATCAGGTCTGCCATGCCGAAACCCATCACGGCTCCAAGCCCCAGTTGGAGAAAGTCCCGGCGGGGAAAGCCCGCGCAATTGTATCGTCGTTGGTTCATAGGACCTTTACATCTTAATGGTTAAACACAAATTCAGCGGAATTAGCCAGCGCCCACATAATGTCTTCCACGGCGGACTTGCGGGTTGCGCCATCCGCAGAAAATGCGCGCGTGGCGATCGTCAATTCTTCCGGTGTGGGTTTGCGGTTATACGCGCTTAAATAAATTTCCGTAACAATATCTTCCGGCGATTTCGTGCTGGCGGCCCATTGCGCGGCGCGACCGTCTTTATTGGCGATCTTCGCTTGAAGCTGGT
>JBEHZA010000400.1:0-5129 GCA_048497895.1 Verrucomicrobiota bacterium | reverse complement strand
CTTTGGAAAATTACCTGATCGTTTATTGATTTGCCCCGGCAACGGAAGAGCTGGACGCTTTGCGAATCCTGATCAGAACTGGAATGGAGGTCTGACGTCCGGCGCTATTGCTGTTCGCCCGGGCTGAATTCAGCACGGCATGGCAAAAACGATCACCTTCTGGAACCCACTTGGCGGCAGTGAGGAAAATTTCACGTTCGTTTTCACCGGCGCGGATTTGAACTCCATTCAGACCAATGTTATCCACGATCACTCCGTGCGGGAGATTGTCGATGTCCAGATTGACGAGATTCGTGTCGCCGTTGCGCACGAGCATTAACCAGGCGGGAACGGCTTGACCGGGGGCAATGGTGATTTCGGGAAAACTATTGAGGTTAGTGGAGAGAATCGGCTTTCCGGAACTGTCGCCGGGCACTAATGAGATAAGCAATTTGGAGGGTTCTCCCAATTTGATAGCTCCGAAATCATTGACTTCGTGCGATACGGTTTGCCCGTTGATCATGGCGGTGGCTGTAATTTTGATTTTGTTGCCGTTTTCCATGGTGGGAGCAGGTGCATCGAGAGCGGCATGCAATGAGCCATCGGCTTCCAGGTGTCCGGCTTCAATCACGATCGGTGAGGAAGCTTCAAATCCGGGAGGCAAATTTGCAATGCTCATGCTAATGGCCCCGTCGAATCCATCGATGCGATCGGCTTTCAATGAGAAGCCTTGAGAGGCACCGGGGCTGATGGTCGGATTGCCACCCGTGAGCGTGATCTTAAAATCAGGTTTGGCTTCGCGGACAATCAATCGATAGACATAAAGTTCGCCGCTGAAATTGCGGGTGTCAGTGACGCGAACCAGAAATGTACCATCTTCAGGAGCGGTGAAGTGAATGCGCGAATCCGTTCCCAGTTCGCGCTCTGGATCATCTTCGTTAACGTAATTAATCGGAAACGTGGGCAAGCCGTTTGGAATAGGGGGCGCTCCCGGAGGAAGCGGTTCGACAATGTAGCAGGGTTCATCGAGCGCATGCGTGGTGGAACTGGTGTTGAAATAGGTCAGGCGGCGACCGTTGGAGGAATAAAACGTCAACCCGGAATCCGGTCCGCGTGGCATGCGGAATATTTTACCCACTTCACCCTGCAAATAAACATATTGATTGAGATCCATTTCCTGCCAGTTATCCACCCGCACTTCGAGGCCGGTCGAATCAATGCCGCGGAAATTGATTTGCGAATCACGAACGGCCTGGAGCAATACCTGTTGCACGGGAGTGCCGTCTTTATGCAGAACTTCAAGTTTGGTGTCGATCGGCGAACCCAGCTTTGCCGCCATCGTTTCGATAATCAAGTGTTGCCCTTTTTTTGCGTCGAACTGATACAAGTCAACGTCCGCCGAAAGTCCTTTGTGTGAAGGCCAGATGCGGCCATTGACGGAACCGGGCACCGGGATTTTCGTCGCTTGTTGTGGTGTGTCATTTGGTTCCTGTTCGAGCAGTTCCGGCCAATCACTGACTTGAATTTGAAACGGGCGGGGTGAGCGGAACTTTTCTGCGTCGAGGGGCAACATCATTTCGCCCGCCTTGAGTGCCTTAACGAAAACCGTGGGTTTCGCTGGCAAATTGTAACCGATTAATTCCACGGCCGTTTCCTGGTTGGCAGGAACGCTCAACGGATAATAGCCAGTAACGTAAGGGAAACTACCCATACTGAGGCGGTAGGAGTGATCTTTGGAACCAATGAACATCATGTCGTTGACTTGAAGTACGTATTTCCCTGATTTCTTGAATTGATAGGCCAGGACGGGATTGCCATCCGGTTCGTTACCACTCGTGCGGGCCAATACATGGCCGCCTGGTTCCAGAATGGTAAGCACTCCATTCGTCATGCGGGAACCGAGTTTTTTAACCGCCAGATCAAACAGCATCGTTTGGCCGGCTTTGGCCTCAAAATGAAACTGATCAATTTCACCCGCTTGCGCAATGGTTCCCCAAAAAGCCACCGGCAGCACATTCAATTCATAAGCGGCTCCGGCTATTTTTGCGGATGATTCGGACAATTGCGGAATATCATCGACATACAATTTCACCCGCTTGCTTTCGCCGCTTTTGTTGACGACGAAGAACTCGTAGTCGCCACGAGTCAACGTGTTGGTTGCCGTTACCGAAATCCAAGCCATGTTTGTTTTGGCGGCTGGCTCTGTCAGCAGTTCCACCAGGAATTTATTAGCGGGAAATTTAACTTCGATTAATTCGGCCAGATTGGTGCCGGTAAGCTTAATTTTGGTGGTTATACCCCGCTGAATGCCGCGAGGCTCCAAACTGGCAATTTCAGGTTTATTGGAAACCGGCTTGGCTTTTTCCATCTTCGCTTCGGCGGCCGTTAATCCGGAAGCGAACAGTGTAAAAAGCAGTAAGCTAAAAAACCAACCTGGCAGTGATCGGAATGCCAATCGTTTCAAAAATGTGATTGATGACACGGCGGTCATGGTTTGTTTTGCGATAGTTCGTTGGCGGGAGCAGCAATGCTCTTTCCGGTAGTGGCGCTATAGTAGCCAATGCTGCCGTCCAGACGGCCCAAAATGAGGGTGCGACTGTCATCGGCGAAAGCGATCGCTGGCGACCAATCGGGTTGTTTTTCCAACGCCAATAGTTCTTTAACATCGGTGGCGCGCCAAAGTTTAACTGTCCGGTTGTCAGCGGTGGAAAGAATGGAAAGTCCATCCGGCGAATACGCCAATTTCAAAATCGCGCCTTCGTGAGCGAAAATAGAATAGAGCAGGGGATTCGTGGTTTCAGCGGCGTTTTTACTGACGGACCAAATACGAATACGGTTATCGACTCCGCCAGCCGCCAATCTCTGGCCATCCGGACTGAAGCAAACGGTGAACACATCTTTCAGCGATTGGCTTAACGTGTCACGGCGCGCGCCAGTGGCCACATCCCAAAGTTTCACCGTGCGGTCGGCGCTGGCGCTGGCCAGAAGTTGACCATCAGGACGAAAGCTCAGGTCAAAAACACAACCGTTGTGGCCCGATAAAGTTTTGAGTGGTTTTCCACTGGCGATGTCCCAGAGCATGATTTTTTGATCATAGCTTCCGGTGGCCAGCGTGTGGCCGTCGGGTGATACGGCCACGCTGTAGAGCGCGTCCTGGTGCCCTTCAAACAGGTGAACCAATTTCCCATCGGCGACATTCCATTGCCGGACTTCTCCGAACAGAGCGGTTTGACCGGCGGCGGCGAAGAGGTATTTGCCATCCTGACTAAAGGCCACGGCGTTGACGCTTCCGCGATGACCCGACAGTGTCCGGATTAACTGATGCGTGGATAACGAATAAAGTTCGACTTCGCCGTAACGTCCCACAGCAAAAATTTTGCCGGCATCAGAACAAGCCAGAGCTTTGATCGAGCGTTTCGGTGGAACCTTGGGTTCGATCTTAGGCACGATCAACTCGCGTTTGCTGGTCGCGAGAGACTGGGCGGGTGGTTTGGCGCCGCCATCAATCCAGGCGCGAATGAGGGAGATTTCCTCCGGGGTTAGCTTCTTTTCTTTACCGGGCGGCATGAATTGATTCTTACCTTTAACTCCAGAGCGGCCTTCAAGAAATTTGATTAGACGGCTGTCACTGCTGTTCCCCGGAATTACGGATGCCCCGTTTTCGCCACCCTTCATCACTCCTTCAAAGTTTTCCAACACAAGTGAAGACTCAGGTTCTTGAGTCGCATGGCAGTCAAAGCAATGTTCTTTGAACAGAGCATGCACTTTGGCGTAATCGACTGGCTCTGTTCCCCGGGCTTGAGTGAAGAAAGTGAAAAATATCAGTGCTGCTGCCGCCATAAATGGCAACAACGACCGGCCCAGCACAAGGTGGGGCTGATGTCTAAGACGGAGATACATTTGTTACCCTATCATCCTGCCAGCAAAAGAGGTGTGTAGCAATGGACGATAGTGCTGATAAATATGTATTTTTCTACCGTCAGTGCGGGGTCGCAGGAATAAGGGGCAGAATGATTTGCGATGGGTGTTTCTGATTGTGGAAGACGGTGTTCTTCGCGGTGGTCGTCAGGCGATTATCGTTCAGCGGTTCACCCGTGTTTGGATTCACATCAAACCGGGGGAAATTGCTGCTGGAAATATCGACACGAATGCGGTGGCCTCGTTTAAAGATATTTGAGGTAGGATACAGCTTGATGGTAAATGGGTAAATTTCACCAGGCTTCAGAAGTTTCTCGGTTTTCAGCGTTTCCCGAAAACGGGCCCGGATAATGCCATCGCCAATGTTCAGATCAAACCCGGCGGGAAAGTCTTTGCTGGGGGGATAAACATCTACAAGTTTCGCGGTGAAGTCCGTATCTACGGCTGAAGACGAAGCCCAGAGTTTCACCGTGATTTCGCCAGTGACTTCCGTGTCGATGGTTAAAGGTTCGGTTTGATAGACCAGCACATCGTTGCGGGCAGACAAAGGAATGGATTCGGGAGCATTCCAGTGGTTTGTGCCGCCACGTTGATCCCAGGCGCCTTGCACCATGATGCCGTCGCCAGAGGAGATGTTTCCGCCGAGGGTCGGCACGGGATGATGCGGATCGAACAGGTAACTGGTGGAGGAATGGTCGTCAGGCGGTTCCTGGGGAGTGAGTTGTCCATTTGAATGGAGGTAATAGGGAATGTAGTGAGTGCGGGCCAATGGCCATTCCTGTTCTTCGCGCCAAAACCCGCCATGATTGAGAAGTCCTTTTTCGCTTTTACTGCCATCCCCTGAACCCATGACGAAGAGCCGCACTTTCGAGGCGAAAGGTGGGGCTTTGCCGACGGAGTTATCCATGCCTTTAAGCCAATGATCATACCATTCCAGACGCCAGGCCCATTCATCTTTAATGGCGGCGTCAGGCCCAAAATCAACTTGTCCATGGGCGGACGCGTGTTGCTGGCCGTGAATCCACGGTCCCATGATCAGATAAACCGGGCTCTTCAGGGTTTTGCTCAAGGCGGCGTAATTAGCAGTGGTATTGCCGCCCCAGGAGTCGTACCAGCCGCCCACCAGATAAACGGGGATGTCCTGATATTGTTCGGGGTAATCGATGATGGCATTCTGTTTCCAGAAATCATCGTTTGCTCCATGACACATGGCTCCCACGAGCCAATCTTCG
>JBEHZA010000399.1:0-5129 GCA_048497895.1 Verrucomicrobiota bacterium | reverse complement strand
CACCGCTCGGCACTGGAGGTGTTGCGCCAGCCGTTGGAGGATGGGATACGTCCCTTCCAGTTCCACCGGGTTCTGCGTCGCCATGACAAAAAACGGCGAGGGCAGCGAATACAACTCGCCATCCACCGTGACCGCCTGTTCTTCCATCGCCTCCAGCAAACTCGATTGCGTGCGTGGGGTCGCCCGGTTGATCTCATCACCCAGCAAAATATTGGTGAACAGCGGTCCTTTGCGAAATGAAAACCCATTCTTATCCTGCGAGAAAACCGTTACGCCTGTAATATCTGACGGCAATAAATCCGCCGTAAATTGAATGCGTTTGAAATCCGCCGAAATCGAGCGCGCAATCGCCTTCGCCAGCAGGGTTTTTCCCAATCCGGGCACATCTTCCAACAGCACGTGCCCGCCCGAGATCAACGCCAGCACCGCTTGCGTCACCACTTCCTCTTTGCCGATAAACGCCTGCGAAATATTTGCGATCAACCGGCGCACTTGTGTGGCCGGATCAAAAGTATCGTGAGTGGAGGTCACTGTTTGTGGCTCCCGTCCGTGGGTTGGGCTGCTGTCTGTTATCATGCGCACCGCTTGGTTTTTCTTACTTAACAGCAATTCTTCGTCCAGTCTCGGAATTGCCAATCTATTTCATTAAACCCCGAACCCTTCTGGAAGTTGGCAGAATTTAACCTGCTTCGCCGAAAATTGCTATCGGTCGATTGCCCCGTTCACTCATTGTAGGGCAGTTTTTTCAACCTGCCGGTTCCGGGACATTCCTGTCTCGGCAAACTTAAGGTTCACGGGGTTAGAAAACCCCTTGAACCCGCCGACTGGAAAGCCTGCGCTACGACCGGACTTTCCAGTCCGGTGTTTCTTCAGCTCAATTGAAAATCACCTGCCCCATCACGTCCGATCAACCCTCACTCCACCATTGCCACCCTTCCCAAATCCACTCACCATCCACCCATGATGCTCGTTAAAACCCGTGTCGCTCCCAGTCCGATTCACGGCCTAGGCTTGTTCACCGCGGAACCCATTCCGCAAGGCACCCCCATCTGGCGCTTTGAACCCGGCTTTGACCGCACCTTTTCTCCGGCGCAATTCTCAGCTTTACCCCCCATCGTTCAAGCCCACCTGCGTTGGTACAGTTACGTCGCGAAAGAAAATGGTCATTTCGTCTTGAGCGGCGACCACACCGGCTTCATGAATCACTCGCCCACCCCCAATACCGGCGCGTCACCCAATCTCACCGACACCGTCATCACCACTGCCTTGCGTAACATCGCCGCCGGTGAAGAATTAACCTGCAATTACTACGACTTCGACGCCGATGTCGTGAAAAAGCTCGGCCCTTCCCTGACTTGACAATTCCCCTCATTATCCTGAGTTTTCCGCCGCCGGGCTTGTTAAGGCTGGTTCTGTGAATTCACTCAGCAAACGCGAGTTTTTGCTCTCTTTGAAATACGCCACCATTGAGGCGTGCTTCAGCGTGCCCATGCTGAACCTGACGCGGGCCACTCTCCCTTTTGTCATTGGCTTCGCCACCACCGTCATGCGTTGGAACGCTTCCACCATCGGCCTGATGGTTGCCATTCCGTTGTTCTGCCACGTCATTCAACCGCTGGTCACGCATACCCTGCAACGGTTCTTTTCCCTGCGCGAAATCGTATTAATGACCTTTGCCTTCAACTCTCTGCCGTGGGCTTTGGTCGCGTGGTTCCCCTGGCTCCAGCCACACACCAAAGCCTGGCTTATGGCCATCGTTTTTGTTTCCAGCCTTGCCGACAGCGTTTCTTCCGTCTCCTGGTGGGCCGCCATGTCCGACCTTGTGCCCGTCTCCATTCGCGGTCGTTACTTTGGTGATCGCAACCTCATCTTCGCTTTTTGGACCCTTGTGGGCTTGATGGCTGCGGGTCAATTCGTCGACCACCGTGGAAATTCCATCATGGCCTTCGGCGCCGTCTTTGCCACTGCTGCCGGCGCGCGCATGATTGGCATGTATTATTTCGCGCGCATGAAATTTCCAAAGTCGGTGACCGAAAAACGCCCTCAAATCACTCAGTTGAGCGAATATCTCGCCGTCATCCGGGACAATAATTACCTGCGCTTGCTCCTGTTTGTCGGCCTGTGGGGTTTCGCACTCAATCTCGCGCTGCCCTTTTACAGCGTCTATGTTTTGAAACGCCTGCCCTATTCCGTCGGCGATCTGGCCATTCTCGCCACGATTTCCAGTTTAGGCGGATTGATTTCCTTACGCTCCTGGGGACCGCTCAGTGATCGCTTCGGCAGCAAGCCGGTCATGGCCACCTGCTCGATTTTATGGGCCGTCACTGCGGGAATTTCATGGCTCGTCTGCGGACCGGAACGCCACTTGCACCTTTACGCGAACTATTTCATCACCGGGTTCATGACCTCTGGTTTTCAACTTTGCCAGTGGAATCTCATGATTAACCTCGTTCCCGCCGAGCGCAAATCCCAGTACATCTCCGTCTTCTTCGCCTTCACGAACTTGTTTACCGCACTGGGCCCGCTCGTCGGCGGTGCGTTATTGAATTATTTGCCCGATCAGGTCGGCACGCTGTTGGGTGAACCGTTGACAAAATTCCACGTCGTGTTTGTCGCCTCCGCCATTCTCTGCCTGCTCACCGTCCACATCCTGCAATCTCTCCGCGAACCCGCCGAACGTCCCTTGCGCGAGCTGGTCCGGGTGATGCGCAACATGCGGGAATTCAATCCTGTTCTCGGCCTCGCCACACTGGCTGAATATATGTTCACTCCACGCGGTGTCATGCGGCTGGCCAGCAGCAGCGTGCGCACCTTGCGTCGCCAGACTCAAGCGGTGTCCGATGTCGGCGAAGAGTTAGTTGAAGGCGGCTGGCGGGCCATCCAACAGCCTTTTCGCCGCCCAACCGGTGCTGGATCAGAAAAGCAGAAGCCCATTCCCCCCACGTCTAATAAAAAATCCTGAAGCTGTCGTGAAGCGTTTTGAACTCACCCCTCGCGCCGGTACACAATCACCACCCCGTAATCCTCCATCACCTGTTTGCTTTCCGAATCCATCCGGCTGTAGTGAATCGGATGAATACTCATCAGATGCGGCTCACCCACGTCTTGAAGAAATTTAGAAACCGTCTCATCGAAACCATTTTTGCCACCTGCCAGATAATCTCCGTGCCGGAAGGTTTTCACGTACATCCGGATGGCGGCTTTGGCTGCGGCTTCCAGTGGTTTAATCGGCTTTTGAATCAACGCATCTCCGGCTGCCGTATTAGCCGCCGCATTCAATTGAATCTTTTGCCGTGGCGCTCCCGACGATGGAGTTGAAATCGGCTCCTCGACAACCGTCTCCGCCGCGGGCGCTTCCGGCACCCGCATCACCGTGCCACACGAAGGACAGGCAATATCGTCGCCCGCCATAGCAGGATCCGCCGTGAGCTGTTGATTGCAACTTGGACAACTAAAATTGATATCCATAACGAGGCCTTGGAATTTTTCTCAATGTAGGCGGTGGCCAAAGATTATTCTAGTGAAAAAGCAAAACGGAAAAAACAGAACTCAAAAACCTCACACCAGCGTCCTGGAACATCTGCGGCAGTCCCCTGCCGCTTTCCAACGCTCACATCAACCAAAAACCACCCTCCCCGTCACCAACCCCACCTGAGCAAAATTGCTTTTTCCCTCGCCCCTCGGGAAAGAGAGCCGTGATGAGGAGATAACCTTAACCATCCCCCGTATCCACTACTCCTGCACCCGTTCAATCCGCGCCCCTAATCCCTTCAACTTCTCATCAATCTTTTCGTAACCGCGATCCAGATGGTAAATCCGGTTCACTTGCGTAGAACCCTTGGCTGTCAGGCCTGCAATCACCAGCGCCGCCGAAGCCCGCAAATCACTCGCCATCACTTCGGCGCCGCTCAACGGTTTCCCGCCTTTCACAATCGCGCTCGGTCCTTCAATCGCAATGTCCGCCCCCAACCGCGCCAATTCACTCACGTGCATGAACCGCGCCTCGAAAATCCGTTCCGTGATAATGCTGATGCCCGGCGTTAAAATCATCAGCGCCATCATTTGCGCCTGTACATCCGTCGGAAAACCCGCGTAAGGCTGCGTGGTTATATCCACCGGCTTGAACCGCGAACCACGCTTCACCATCAATGCCTGACCGCGCCGTTCAATCTTCACTCCCGCTTCGCGCAATTTATCCAATACCGCGTGCATGTGATCCGGCCGCGCGCCATGAATCGTCACCTCGCCGTTGGTCGCCGCCGCGGCAATCGCATACGTCGCCGCTTCAATGCGGTCCGGAATGACTTCGTGTTCCGCCCCGTGCAATTCCTTCACGCCGGTAATCGTAATCGTCGGACTGCCCGCGCCGGTAATCCGTGCGCCCATCGCATTAAGAAAATTCGCCAAATCAATCACCTCCGGTTCACACGCCGCGCTGTCAATAATCGTGACCCCTTCCGCCAGCGTCGCCGCCATCATCACATTCGCCGTGCCCAGCACCGTTGGTCCGGAACGCCCACCCAAAAATAAATCCGCACCCACCAGGCGCGGCGCCGTTACATTCACATAACCGGATTGGATGGAAATCTTCGCGCCCAACGCCTGGAGCCCTTTCAAATGCAAATCAATCGGCCGCGAGCCAATCACGCACCCACCCGGCAGTGAAATTTTCGCCCGATGCAACCGCGCCAGCAATGGCCCCATGATGCAAATCGAGCCGCGCATCTTGCGGATCAAATCATAGTCGCCCACCCCTTTGACCTTAGCCGCCTGCACCGTAAACGTGTTGCCATCCACCTGCACTTCCGCGCCGAGCGAGGCCAGAATCTGGGCCATGAACTTCACATCGCTCAAATCCGGCACGCGCCGGATAACGCACCGTTCGGAGGTAAGCAACGTCGCCGCCAGCAGGGGCAACACCGCGTTTTTAGCGCCGCTCACGGTTACGTCCCCGTGTAACGGGATGCCGCCTTTGATCAATAAACTGTCCATGCCAAATTTGCTGCTGATTGTTTAAAAATGCGGGCTCACTTTTTCACGCTTGCCGGAGGCATGCAATTAAGAACCGCGCACGGTGCGAATAATCATTCACAATTTCCTTCACCTCCCACCCCGCCCATACCACTCCA
>JBEHZA010000398.1:0-5148 GCA_048497895.1 Verrucomicrobiota bacterium | reverse complement strand
CGATGGAGTCTCACCCCTCCAGAGGTTTTCAGGTCGGCTTGATCCAGATACTTGAGCTGGCGCGAATCATTGGACCGGGGCAGCGGGAACTTCGGCCTGGGAGAGATTAATGCCTGAGGGGAGACCGCCACGAACAACGTTCACTTCCACGGAAACAGGATCGATTTCCAACTGAAAGCCTTTCGGGGCCGGGAGTTTAGCCAGTTTGGGGTGGGCGTGACGGAGTTCGGCGAGCGAAGCGGGAATCCGATGTTTATGCTTGTGGAATTCGCGCAGGGCTTCGGTCCAGCGAAGGCTGACCCGCTCGGAATAATCGCGCAGGTCAACAATTTCATCGAAGTTCCGGAGTTGCGGCGTAGCCGGAGGCGTCGCGACCGCGAGAGACGAAGCTTCAGCGGTTCCCGGTGCGGATGGAGTGGAGGGCGTATCAAGCGAAGTGTTGAGTTGAAACACTTGCGTCAGCACAGTGCGTTGCGGTGGACGGGCGGCTTGCGAATGCGCTTTTCGGGAGCAGCCGGAAGCGAGCGTGGCCAGGGCGAGGCCGCAGAGGAGGAGTGAGGTTTTCATGGTTCGTGCTTTAAAAGATTAATCTTGCGGGTTGATAGTCCAGATGCCGGATTGGATCTGGAGGACCACATTCGTGCGGCCCAAAGTTTTGAGGGGCAGCATCCATTCCACGTGGCCGTCGGCCAGCAGGAAGTTGAAGCCGCCGTCGTGGTATTCATTGGCGGTGGGAGCGCCTGCCACAGCCTGAAGGAATTGCGCGGGACCGGCGTGCGGCATCTGGCTTTGGTTTTGATTGCCCTGAGCATTGTTCTGGTTCACGCGCTCGGTGAAAACCAGAGTGTCTTGCGCGGCTTGCAGCATAGCGCCGCGAACTGAGGTTTGGTGTGAAGGATCGCCAGAAGTAGAACTGTCCAAGGTGTTCCAGGCGTTGATCGAGGCGTCCTGCCAATCCCAACCCAGACCCACGCCCGTGCGGTTCAGCGGGCTGGGCGGCCAATCGCCGGCTTGCACAACGCTGCTGCCGAGAGCAAGTTGGCCCATGTTATGCGCGGCCATGGCGTAAGTGCGCCGGGCGCCATCGAGGAAATTGAGGATCGGCAAATTGTCCGAGGGGCACTGGAGAAGCTTGAGCCCGCGAGCATAACTGATGTGGTTGGTGCGCTTCTCAGCTTCCGACCAGTTACCGCCAAGATAGCTGTTCAGCAAATCGTCAAAGCTCCAGTGCCATTGCGTTTGCTGGGTGAGACGAATGCCTTGAAAGGGAATTTTGTCAGTGTTGTCGTCTTTGTAGAGTTGAACGCCGATGCCGATTTGCTTGAGATTGTTCAAGCAACTGATGGTTTTGGCCTTGGCCTTGGCCTTGGCCAGCGAGGGCAGCAATAAGCCAGCGAGGATGGTGATGATGGCGATAACCACCAGGAGTTCAATGAGGGTAAAACCGCGGTGACGAAAACGGTTTCGCGCGGCGGCACTGACTTTCAATAACGACCTGAATTTCATGATTTCGGATTTTCATAAAGGCTCCTCCAGCGATCAGGTCGGTGTGCCAGTTCAAAATTGCAATGCCGCCAAGGGAATGGTGGGCGTGAGAGTCACAGGGCGGTTCCGTCGGATCAGACGAACTTCGCGGACTGCGAATCGGGCGAGTAGCATTGGGTTTGGCCACTCATTAACTCTATAATCTTGATAGAATTTATAGACTTTAAACTTAAAACGTCAAATTTATTTTTCAAAAAAGCGTTATCCACAGCTTAATATGTTTATTTTAGGAAGGTTATAGAACAGCTACAAATGTGTTCAGCAGGTGCTCAAAACACGTAAATCGTAAATATCCAGACGAGACACCCTCGTCTTGAACGTCATTCATCGTGCTTGTCAGCCGCCATGGTCCCGCCTATTTTCACGGGACACACTCATCAATTACTAACTTCTGCCATGAAAAAATTGCTACTGCTCGCCATTGCTATCGCCACCTTGAGTTTGGCCGGTTTCGCCTCTGCGGCGGATCAACCCGTGAAGGGACAGAAGAAGCTGAAGCACGTCGTTGCCTTTAAATTCAAGAGCACGGCCACGCCGCAGCAGATTGCCGAGATGGAGAAAGAGTTCGCGGCGTTGAAGGAGAAGATTCCCGGCATCGTCGCTTACGAACATGGCGTTAATAACAGTCCGGAAGGTAAAAATCATGGGTTCACAAACGTGTATGAATTGACGTTTTTGAATGAGAAAGATCGCGATGGTTATCTGCCGCATCCCGCGCACAAGGCCTTCGGCAAAATCGTGGGACCGTTACTCGATGATGTGCTCGTGCTGGATTTCTGGACGGAATAATGGTGGGTGTTCCAGCGCGAAAATTGCACTGTTGCGTCCGTCTCAATTGCGTTAAAGTACCCGCATGAATTCGCCTTTAACCGGCCAGTTTCCGGTGTATCGTCCGCGTCGGTTGCGGGAATCCCCTGCCCTGCGCCGGCTCGTGCGCGAGACGGAACTGAGCGCGCATCAGCTTATCCTGCCGCTCTTCGCGCGCAGTGGCCGCAAGTTGCGCCGCGCGATCAACGCGATGCCGGGCGTGTTCCAACTTTCACCCGACGAAATCCTCAAGGAAGCCACGACCGCGCACAGTCTCGGTGTGCCGGGCGTGTTGCTCTTCGGCATTCCCGACAAGAAGGACGAACGCGCTTCTGGCGCTTACGCGCGCAATGGAATTGTCCAACAAGTCACGCGGCTCTTGAAAAAGGAGTTGCCGGAACTGCTCGTGATTACGGACGTTTGCCTCTGCGAATACATGAGCCATGGGCACTGCGGCCTGGTGCATCGCGGACCGAAACACGCGAAAATTTTAAACGACCCGTCGCTTAAATTATTAGCCCGCGCGGCCGCGAGTCATGCGGAAGCCGGTGCAGATATCGTCGCGCCCAGCGACATGATGGATGGCCGCATTCGCGCCATTCGTGAGGAACTCGATAAACAAGGTTTCCTTGATACGCCGATCATGAGTTACGCGGCGAAGTTTGCGTCCGCTTACTACGGGCCGTTCCGCGAAGCCGCTGAATCCGCTCCGCAATTCGGTGATCGCCGCAGTTATCAGATGGACCCCGGCAATGGCCGCGAAGCGATGCGCGAAGTCGCCATGGATATTCAGGAAGGCGCGGACATGGTGATGGTGAAACCCGCGCTGGCTTACCTGGATATTCTTTATCGCGTGAAGACGGAATTCGGTTATCCCACCGCGGCTTACGCCGTCAGCGGGGAGCACGCCATGATCAAGGCCGCAGCGGCCAATGGCTGGGTGGATGAACGGGCTGTAACCATGGAAAGCCTGCTGGCAATGCGCCGGGCGGGAGCGGATGTGATTATTACCTACGCAGCGACTGACGTCGCCAGGTGGTTGAAATAAAGAAAGGCTTCAGTGCGCTTAGTGGCCTAAGACCGCCATCGCCAACGCCACGATAATCACCAGACCGAGCACCACGCAGATCACAATAATGATGTTCCGCGTCTTGTTGCTCTTTGGCTTGAAAACCGAGGAGGTATCCGGCTTGAAGGCGCCGGGACCTTTTTCCAACTCTTCCAGCTTCACACCCTGCTTAATGACCTGAGTGCGATCAACCGTCTTTTTGTTGGCCGCTGCCGCCGGGGGATTCTCTTCCAACCGCATTTCGATTTGGCCGAGACGCAAAATCTGCCCGGGCTTCAAAACTGCCTCGGTAATCCGGTCAGCCCCGATGAAGCTGCCGTTCGTCGAATTCAGGTCTTTGATGACCACTTCGCTGCCACGGAGAACGACTTCGCAATGGTGGCTCGACATGGAGGCATCAGGAATCTGAAAAGCATTATCCTCGATACGACCGACGGTGGTTTTTTCCACCTTCAATTCGTAACTGCGTCCAGTGTACCCTTCGCTGAGAACAACAAGTCTCGCCATAGATTCGGTCGCTAGGTTGTGTGCGCCATTATCTTCATAGCCCGTTCCAAGTCAAACGGTTTTATGAATATACCGTCGCTTACGGATAAATCTTGCGCCTGATCCGCACCGGTTTGGACCCGCCCACCTGCTGAATCTAGTGTTTTTGCACTAATTGGCGGAATTCCTCAAACAACGGCGATGAATCATGCGGTCCCGGTGATGCTTCCGGGTGATATTGCACGCAGAAAATCGGCTTCTTCTTGTGCCGCATCCCTTCCACCGTTTGATCATTTAAATTAATCCGATCCACGCTTACGTCTGCCGGCAGAGAGGACGGATCTACCGCGAAACCATGGTTTTGCGAGGTAATTTCCACTTTGCCGGAAGTTAAATCTTTCACCGGTTGGTTGCCGCCTCGATGACCGAACTTGAGCTTGAAGGTCTTGCCGCCAAACGCCTGTCCCAAAATCTGATGTCCCAGGCAAATCCCAAAAATCGGCACGCCGGACTTCACCAGACCACTCACCGCGCTGACCGCATAACCCAAGGCCGACGGATCGCCCGGCCCGTTGGAAAGAAAAATGCCCGCTGGCTTGTACTTGAGCGCTTCCTCAGCCGTCGTCGTCGCTGGAACCACCTGCACCTTGAAGCCCCGTTGGCGTAAGCGCCGCAGGATGTTGTACTTCATGCCAAAATCGTAAGCCACGATCGGAATATCGGCCGGTGGCATCGGGTCACGCACTTGACGAGCGTCCACCCTGGCATTGTTGCCGCGCACCAGGTTGAAACTCGCGCTCTGCTCATCCTTTTCGTCCCACAAGAAGGGCTTTTTATGTGTCACTTCCTTGACGTAATCCACCCCTTCCAGGCCGGGCCAGTTCTTCGCCCGTTCCAATGCTTCTGCATCGGAAATATCTTCCGTCGTAATAAAGCCGTTCAAAGCGCCCCGCACGCGTAATTTCTTCGTCAACGCCCGCGTATCAATGCCTTGAATTCCGGGAATTCCGTTCTCTTCCAGGTATTTCTCCAGCGAATAATCCGCCCGCCAATTGCTCACCACCGGGGAAAGTTCGCGAATCACAAAGCCGGAGGCATGCGGACGCCACGATTCCACGTCCTGCGTGTTCACGCCGTAATTGCCGATGAGTGGGTACGTCATCGTGACAATTTGGCCTTTGTATGATGGGTCCGTCAGGATTTCCTGATAGCCCGTCATGGAAGTATTGAAGCACACCTCG
>JBEHZA010000397.1:0-5148 GCA_048497895.1 Verrucomicrobiota bacterium | reverse complement strand
GGCAAAAATAAAAACCGTCCGGGGCAAACGGATTCCGGGCACGTTCCCATGACGTTGCCCCAGGCCTACGAACTCATGCTGCGCCAACATGGCCACCAGAAATGGTGGCCCGGAGAAACGGCCTGGGAAGTCTGCGTGGGCGCTCTGCTCACGCAAAACACCAATTGGAAGAATGTCGAACGCGCCCTCGCCAACTTAAAAGCGGCTCACGTGCTTGATCCGGAAAAAATGTTCGCTTTGCCTGAAGCGCAATTGGCCGAACTGTTGCGTCCGGCCGGTTATTTTAACCTTAAAGCGCGGCGTTTGCGTCACTTTCTCCGGGTGCTGATCGAGCAATTCGCTGGCGATTTAACGCGACTATTTGCGGGCTCCACGCCGGAAGTCCGTCAGCGTTTGCTCGCCATTAATGGTATTGGTCCGGAAACCGCCGATAGCATGCTGCTTTACGCGGGCAACCATCCCAGCTTCGTGATCGACGCCTATACCAAACGTATTTTCCAGCGTCACGGCTGGTGGTCAGGCAATGCAAAATCCGCCTCAGCGAAGGGGAATTCTCACGATGATTACCATTCGCTCAAAGACCTCTGCGAATCTTCACTGGTGAAAGAGCCTCCGGCGGAACAACTCGATTACTGGCAGGATTATCACGCACAGCTCGTCCTGGTCGGCAAAGACTATTGCCGCCCCCGGGAATGCCGCTGTGAAGTCTGTCCCTTAAACCCGCTCCTACCCGCCCAGGGACCGATCGGAATGGTCAAACGTTCTGCCACTTCTGCTGTCAAACCTTCCAATCGCTCATGATGCGTTCACTTTTGCTCCAGCCAAACCTCACTTTGAACCTTGAAGTTTCACTCTGACTTGGCTTACCTCTCACCCAACATTTGCCAGCATGGAACCCAAAACCCTCGTCATCGTCCCGACTTACAACGAGCGCGATAACCTGCCCGCGCTGGCCGCGCGCTTGCTGGCGTTGCCGGTAAACGTCGATTTGCTGGTGGTGGATGACAATTCTCCCGATGGCACCGGCCAATTGGCCGATGAACTGGCGGCCAAACATTCCAGCATCCACGTGCTCCATCGCGCTGAGAAGAATGGCCTGGGCCGCGCCTATTGCGCCGGTTTCGCCTGGGCGCTGGAACGCGATTACGAGTTCATCATGGAGATGGATGGCGATTTCTCGCATAACCCGGACGATATTCCCCGTTTTATTGAGGCGGCGAAAGCAGCCGACCTCGTGCTGGGTTCCCGTTATTGCAATGGCATTCGCGTCATCAATTGGCCCCTGGGCCGGCTCATGCTGAGCATGGGCGCGGCGCAATATGTGAAGATTATTACCGGCATGCCCTTTTCCGACCCCACGGGCGGGTTCAAATGTTTCCGCCGCCACACGCTGCAAGCCATCGACCTGCACCAGGTCCGCTCCAACGGCTACAGTTTCCAGATCGAAATGACGCATAAAATCTGGCGTCAGGGACTGAAAGTGGTCGAAGTGCCTATTATCTTTACCGACCGTTTTCTGGGCAGTTCCAAAATGTCTGGCAAAATTGTCCGTGAAGCCCTGTGGGTAGTCTGGCAACTTTGGATTCAAAACGGCTTCCGCCGGTCACCTCGCAAGCCGCTTGAAAACCATTCCCAACCCAACCCTCATCCCACGAAAACCTGAACATGATCACGCTCATCGTCGGAACCAACCGGCCCGGCAGTAATTCCCGCAAGGTCGCCAAACACATCGAAGAAATTTACGCCGCATTGAAAGTGCCGTTAAAGGTACTCAGCCTTGCGGATTTGCCGCCGGAAATCTTTTCCCCCTCGTCCTACGGTGAAAAGCCGAAATCGTTTCAGCCTTTTTCTGACGCCGTCCTGCAAGCGGAAGGGTTGATCATCGTCACCCCGGAATATAACGGCGGCATGCCCGGCATCTTGAAATATTTTATCGACATGCTGAAGTTTCCGGAAAGCTTCGAGCATCGTCCCGTCTGTTTCGTCGGAGTAGCTGCGGGTATGTGGGGAGCTTTGCGTCCGATTGAACAATTGCAGGCAATTTTCGGATATCGCAATGCTCATCTCTACCCTCATCGCGTCTTCCTGCCGGGCATCGGCGGTTTGCTTGATGATCAAGGTCGTTTGAACGATCCCGAAATCCTGGAGCGCTTGCAGGAACAAGCGGAAGGTTTCGTCGGCTTTGTGGAAAAACTGCACGGTAAGAAGCTGCACTAAGCGCAGTTCGCCCCGGTTCAACCATTATCCCACATGGTAAACGTTGGCATTATCGGCCTTGGCTTCATGGCCGCCACGCACATCAAAGCATATCGCAAGCTGGCGGATGTGCGCATCGCGGCCATCTGCAACCCCAGTGGACGGCGGTTGGATGGCGATTTTTCCGACGTCACCGGCAATGTCGGCGATCAGCAACCGGTCCGGCTCGACATGAGCCAGGTCACGGCGTACCGCAGCTACGAGGAAATGCTGGCAAATCCGGAAATCCAATTGATCGACATCTGCACGCCCACGATGTCGCATCTGGATCTCGCCTGCGCGGCATTACAAGCGGGCAAGCACGTGCTTTGCGAAAAACCCCTGGCACGCAATTCTGCTCAGGCCCGTCAAATGGTGGCCGCAGTCACAAAGGCGAAAACCTATTTAATGCCCGCCATGTGCCTGCGCTTCTTTCCGGAATGGAATTGGCTCAAGCAGGCGATTGCGGAAAAGACCTATGGCCGTGTGCTCTCGGCCCGGTTTCGTCGCGTGGCTCAACCACCCGGTTGGGGAGTGAAAGATTTCCTGAATGGCGAACGTTCTGGCGGGGCATTGCTGGACCTGCACATCCACGATGTTGATTTCATCCAGTATTGCTTCGGCCGTCCGCGCAGTGTATTCGCCACCGGTTACTCACAACTCAGCGGCGCTATCGATCATGTCGTGACTCAATACCGTTTCGATCATGGCCCCATCGTCCACGCTGAGGGAACGTGGGCCTTCACGGAAGGCTTCGGTTTTAACGCCAGCTACACCGTGAATTTTGAAAACGCCACCGCGGACTATGATCTGGCCCGCCCGAACGACACCTTGCGCCTGTTTGAAAAAGGCCAGGCGGCACGCACGATCAAATGCGAGGGCGAAGACGGTTACGTCGGTGAATTGGCCCATTTAATCAACGCCATTCAAACCCAAACCCCGCCTTCGATCGTCACCGTTAAAGACGCCCTCAGCGCCATCGAAATCTGCGAAGCCGAAGAACACTCGGTAAAAACCGGCCAGATCGTGACACTATAATCCCGGACAGCGACCGTCCCCGGTCGCAGCAGGGTGACTTGGTCAAACGGTATTGAACATTTCAAATGCGCTCGCCTATGCGAACGTTGCTGCGACCGCGCCGGTCGCTATCCGTTGACTTCAGTTTTCAAAATTTGACAACCGCCATTCCTTGCTTAGGCTAACAGCACATAACCATAGTCGCTAAACTCATCACCCATTCATTATGAAACCCAGTTTCACCTGGATCTCGATCTTGATAGTCTGCCTTTCCCTGGCCCTGACGGCTCAGGCGCGCGCCGAAGGCACGCCCAAGGTTGGCGATAAAGCCCCGCTGGTCGAAGGTCTGGACCAGGATGGCAAAACCTGGAAACTCGCCGATGAAGTCGGCAAAAAAGTGGTCTTGCTCTACTTTTACCCCAAAGACGATACGCCGGGATGCACCAAGGAAGCCTGCGGTCTGCGCGACCGGATGGGCGATTTGAATAAGGATAAAGTAGAAGTTGTTGGTGTCAGTTTTGATTCCGCCGAAAGCCATAAAAAGTTTATCGCCAAGTTCAATCTGAACTTCCCGCTGTTGGTCGATTCCGACGGCAAAATCACCGACGCCTTTAATGTGCGTCGTGAACCGGGCAAAAATATGTCCCGCCGCGCCAGTTTCCTGATTGGCCTGGATGGCAAAATCGTTCACGTCACCGATGTTCCCCAGGCGGAAGTTCACCTGGCAGAAATGAAAGACGCCATCGCGAAACTGCCGAAGAAATAACCACTAACATCAATTTTTGCCCAGGGGCCGGCCAAAACCGGCCCCTTTTTCTTTTCTTCGCCGCGCTTCCCACACGCTCATGCCTTTGCTAGTTTGCCCCGGAAGAAAGATTTCCCGTTCTCAACCCATAACAACATGAAGTCCGGAAAGTTTTTTCGGCGTTGGCGTCGGCAATTGTCATCCCTGCTGGATGAAATCAGCCACCGGACGGTCCAATGCCAGAAATCGGGCAACGTGGAGGATATTCACGAATTGCGCGTCGCCCTGCGCCGGGCCCGTGTTTTCAGCCGGTTGGGAATAGTCGTCACAGGAAAGCGGCCGGTAAAACAACTGACTCACTGGTCGCAGAGCCTGACTGCCGGGCTGGGCAATGTGCGTGATCTTGACATCACGCTCGCGTGGCTGGAAGACCATCCTCAAGCCACCGCGCTGATTGAAGCCTGCCAACGGTTGCGCCGGGAAGCCTGGCAATGCGTCACCGAAAATTTTACCCACCTGCCCCAGCCATTGGTAAACGCTTTTGCTAAATCCTTTTCAAACGAGAGTGCGCAAAAGCAGCTACAGAAGAAATACCTGACCACCATTAACCAACTGGAAGCGCTGATTCACGACCAGTCCCGCCATTTAAACCGCCTTAGCCCGGAGGAACAACATCAGTTCCGACGCACGGTGCGCCGCTACCGTTATCTGATGGAACTCGGCTTACCCAAGCGCAAACAGAAAGAGAATGCGTTGATTAAGCGCTTGATTGAGTTTCAGAAAATCCTCGGTGAAATGCAGGATTGTGTCGTGGTCGAACGCGTCCTGCCCCATCTGCCCGCGCTTCCACCACGGGGAAAACTGCTGAAACTCGTCCGCACGGAACGAAAACAGTGGCTCCTGAAATCCAGGCGGACAATCAGGGGTATTACGAAGTTGAAGAACCAGCCGGACTAAGAGCCTGTCTGAAAATGCTATAGAGTCCTGCGGCAAGGGATTTTGTTCGTGGTCGAGGCGGCGAGGCCGGAGCATCCCCGCAGCGAGCTGTGACGGCGGAGCCAACGAAGAGCATGGACAAAAGCACTGCCGCCCGGAGGGTTTGCGAGGAAAAGGCCGTCTGGCGGCGTTACTCCTCAGTCTCAGATCCACTT
>JBEHZA010000396.1:0-5153 GCA_048497895.1 Verrucomicrobiota bacterium | reverse complement strand
TTGAAATTAAGCAGCATGGCCAACGACTCATCACCGGTTCCACCGTTGATGGAGTTATTGACTACGGGATATCCGCCTCCCAATTTGCCGGTGCTTCCTGAAATCGTGATCGTTATGTCATTACCGGGATTCGTTGGGTCGATGTCATAGGATTGTGTGAGCGCTCCCGGTGTCCAGGTGAGCGTGCTCCAGTCGAGGACAATGGCTTGCAGATTTTGCACGGCGAAACACCAGAGCAAAATACCCGGAAGCAAAATCCGCAAACGGCTACTCATCAAATAAACTGAGTCACAGCAATGTTAGACATGGACGAATCTCCCCGCCGAACCCCAAATTAGGGTATACCGGATAACGCCAGGAATGAAGTTGGAAGGTATTGATTTATGGCTCTATTGATATAGGTCTTAACTGCTCTATACCCTTTGAGTATCCTTTTAAAGCAGTGGGATAGCTTAATGTTTTCAGTCGCAATCCTTTTGGGCAGCAGGCCCAGCCAAAATGAAAGCTTCCGCTTGGTTTCTGGACCAGCGGCGGCTAAGGTTCTCAAGTGATGGACGATATCAAGTCGAGAACGTTAGCAGATTTGCAGTCGCAATTCGAAGCCTGGCAGCAACCGGCTTATCGGGTGAAGCAACTGCTCGACTGGTTGTACGTCCGCCGTGCGCCGGCCTGGGAGGTTATGTCCAACTTGCCCAAGGTGTTGCGTGATTTATTGAAGCAGAATTATGCCCTGCAAACGTTGGAGTTGGTGCGCAAACAAGGGGCGCGTGATACGACGCAAAAATTCCTGTGGCGTCTGGCCGATCAGGCCATGGTGGAAAGCGTGTTGATTCCGGCGAATCCCGCTTTATACGGGGAAGCGAGTGATCGCCATACGCTGTGTGTTTCCACGCAGGTGGGTTGCGCTTATGGCTGCAAATTTTGCGCGAGCGGTCTGGAGGGGTGGAAGCGCAATTTGCAGGTGAATGAAATCGTGGAGCAGGTGATTGCCATTGAACGCTGGCATGATGCGTTGCCCGCCGAGATGGAGCAGGTGGACGGCACACGCAAAGCCGATCGCGTGGTGAATAACCTTGTCATCATGGGCATGGGGGAACCGCTGGCGAATTACGATAATTTGCTCAAGGCGCTCAAGATTCTCAACGCTCCCTGGGGTGGAGGAATCGGCGCGCGGAAGATTACGATTTCCACCAGCGGTCTCGCGCCGCAAATCCGCAAGCTGGCGACGGAACCGCTTCAATTCCGTTTGGCGATTTCTCTGCACGGTGCCACCGATGAAGTGCGGACGAAAATCATGCCGGTGAACAAAAAGTATCCGCTCAAAGAACTGACGGCTGCCTGCGAATTTTATCAGGAGAAAAAAGGCCGGATGATTACGTTTGAGTATATTCTGATTGCGGGCGTGAACGATGGCCTGGACCAGGTTAAACCGCTGGCCCAATTGGCGGAGCGCCTGAACGCGAAGGTCAACTTGATTCCCTACAATAAGGTGGAGGATTTGCCCTGGGTGCGCCCCACGGAAGAGGTGCAGGAGGCTTTTCTGCAAGGGTTACTTGACCATGAGGTCACCGCCACTTTGCGGCGGGAAAAAGGGCATGACATTGACGCGGCTTGCGGCCAGTTGCGTTTGAAAACGGAACGGGAACAGCGCATGCCAGTTGAAATCAATCCATCCTGATACTATTCTCAACTTGTGATTGCTTTACTTGATTACGGTTCCGGCAACCTGCGCAGCGTTTATAAAGCGCTGAAGTTTGTGGGCGCCGACGTGCAGATGGTGACGCGGCCTGACGAAATGAAGGATGCACACGCGGTCGTGTTGCCGGGAGTCGGCGCTTTTGATGACTGCATTAACGCGTTGCAAAAGCAGGAATTGCTGGAGGCGGCGAAAGCGCACATTCGCACGGGACGCCCTTTTCTGGGAATTTGTGTCGGCTACCAGGCGTTATTTGACAAGAGCGAGGAATTTAATAGCTGCGCGGTGGGATTGGGTGTCTTCAGCGGAAAAGTCGTTCGCTTTCCGGAGGCGGCGGGCATAAAAGTTCCGCAGATTGGCTGGAACCAATTGGAACTGGCGCAGCCGGATTGTCCGTTATTTCGCGGTATTCCTTCAGGCAGTCACGTCTATTTCGTGCACAGCTTTTATCCGCAACCGGCGGATGATTCCATTGTGGCGACGCGCACGGATTACGGGGGAAAGTTTGCCTCCGCCGTCTGGAAGGACAATGTTTACGCCACCCAGTTTCACCCGGAAAAGAGCCAGCAGGTCGGGCTGCGTTTGCTCAAGAATTTCGTCGAACTGGCGGCTTAACGCCTGTCGGGCACGTTAAATCTTTTCATCCGGCCACTTGTGCAAAGGGCAATCCTTTGCTAAACTTGCTCTTACAACGTCAAAAGCAGCAAAAATTGACGCTATCACAGGTCAATCAAAACAAACTGAATAAGATTATGGCATACGAATTACCTGCACTCCCGTATCCGAAGGATGCTTTGGAACCCCACATTGATGCGCAGACGATGGAAATCCATCATGGCAAGCATCACAACGCATACGTGACGAACCTGAACAAAGCCATTGCCGGCAATGCGGCGTTGGAAGGCAAGTCCATCGAAGCTCTGATTAGCGATCTCAGCGCAGTTCCGGAAGCGATTCGGGGCGCCGTGCGCAATAACGGTGGCGGTCATTACAATCACTCGTTGTTCTGGAAAGTGCTCGGCCCGAATGCCGGTGGCGCTCCGACGGGTAAACTGGCGGAAGACATTAATGCCACGTTTGGCAGCTTCGATGCTTTGAAAGAAAAGCTGGAAGCGGCGGGCACGACCCGTTTCGGCAGCGGCTGGGCCTGGCTCAATGTGAATGGCGGCAAACTCGAAGTGGTTTCCACGCCGAATCAGGACAGCCCGGTGATGGGCAAAGCGGTGGCCGGTTGCGAAGGCACGCCAATCTTCGGCATCGATGTCTGGGAACACGCCTACTACCTCAAGTATCAGAACCGCCGTCCGGATTATCTCAAGGCCATCTGGAATGCCGTGAACTGGAACGAAGTGGCGAAGAATTACGCTGCGGCGAAGAAATAAATCCGTCGCTCTTTTAAATTAAAACAAAAAAAGGCGCGGCCTCCTTCGAGGCCGCGCTTTTTTTTTGGGCGAACAGCGCTTCCTGCCCCGGCGCTAATTTAATCCGGAAGAATACTTTGGAGACGGAGACCGTCGGTGTGTTGATCCGCACCTTCACATCTTCGAGCCCGTTCCCTACGTCGGTGATGCTGACCTGAGTGAGCGGCAGCAGTGAGGAGAAGGTCAGATCGGCAGACGCTTCGACAATGACATCGAAGCCGCTAGCGGATTTGAGGCGACGGATAGTGACCCCGGGGTAATCGATACCACCATCGTTGATCTTGCTGGAGGTCGGGCGTGAACTGTTTTGCGTGGGATCGGTGCCCAGCACGTATTCAACGACGTTCGGCAGGCCATCACCGTCTGCATCGTCATCAGGTCCGATCTGGTCCGCCGGCAGATTGTAAGCGGCACGCCAATCGGAGAAGGAGGTAAAGGTGGGCACTGTGATGGTCAATGAGACCGGCGTGCTCGTGATGCTATCGGCGCCACTGGTCACCGTTACTTTGTAGTTATTCGCATCGCCATAGGTCGCATTTGTAATGGTCAAGTAGGGGAGGGTGGCGCCATTGATGGGTTGGGTTCCCTTATACCATTGGAAGCTGAGCGTTATGCCACCGGAGACAGCGGCATTGAAGGTGGCGTTTTGACCGGCGGCCACTACTGCCGCTTGCGGTGCGCTGATGAAGCTCAACGGTTGCACGGTTGGGTCGCCATTCAAGACCACCACCCCATTGCGGGCAGCTCCATCGAAACTTGAGAAGTTGCCGACGACTGCGATCTTGCCATCATTGCGCACGTCAATGGCGGTGATTTCACCCAGGGCCCCAGTACCATCCAGCGGACCAGCGCCCGGATCGAAACTCGTATCGAGCGTGAAATCCGAATTCAAACGGGCCAGGCCCGGACGGGCTACGCCACGGACAGAACTGAACAGGCCTGCGATAAGAACTTTGCCGTTGGAATAGACATAAACGTCATCCACGGTGCCGTTGACAGCGAAATTCGTGCTTACCGAGGCCGCCCGCCCATCGGTGCCAACCAGGATCAGATTAGCGAGCGAATTCGAGCCATTCACGGAGGCGAAAGTGCCGGCGATCAAGACGCGATTATCCGAGAGGACGGCCATCTTCTTGACTGGAGAGGAACCTGGGATAGGGAAGCTGGCGCCATTGGCCCACGTATTATCGGTAACACCATTGGTACCGCAACGGATGGGATAATTGAAAGCACCGCTTTGTCCGCCGACCAGGAGTTGGTTGTTGCCGTAAAGAGTGATGGCGTAAACCGTGCTCAGGCTCGCGCCGCCATACGAGGTAAAGGTGGTCGTATCGCGGGAACCATCGGTATTGAACTTAAGGATGTTTCCCGAACCGGAGGTGTTCAAGCCGAGGTACACTTTACCGTCAGTTCCCTCCAGTACTTTATAGGTATTTACGCTAATCGATTGCGTATTATTAAAGGCGGTATCCTTCGTGCCGTCCGCATTCAACCTAATCAACTTGGAAATAGCAGTCCCGTTATAATTGGCGAATAACCCCGCAGCATAAACTTTTCCACCGCTGCTTTTAGCGAGGCTGTAAACGTAGTTGTCGGCTCCTGCGCCGCCGGAATTGTAAGCGGTATCCGTGGAACCGTCGTCATTGAACCGGGCCAGATTGCCCTTAGCGGTTCCATTGGCGGTATCAAAGAAACCGCCCACCAACACGTGGCTGGTGCTGTCCCAAATGACGGCTTGGGGGATGCCCAATACGGTGCCGGAACGCTGTAAACCACTGCTCGGCGCGAAGGAGGTATCCACAGTGCCCGCCAACGCCGCGCCGACACTCAGAGCGGCGTCCTGGCTGGTCACTCCGCTGGGAGCGAGCGCGCTGAATACCTTCAGATGATACAGAGCGGAGTCCGCCGCCGTGACATTCGTCAGGCTCAACGAAGCATTCGTCGCGTTCAAAATATCCGTCGTCCCTTTCTGCCATTGATAAGTCAGTGTGCCGAGGCCGATCGCTTCCGCCGTGAACGTCGCTGTCTGACCGAGG
>JBEHZA010000395.1:0-5163 GCA_048497895.1 Verrucomicrobiota bacterium | reverse complement strand
CCAGGCGATTGTGGGAATGTTGGTTTGACGGGTTACGCGGCTGGCATTGGCGAGGCCGAGATGCGTATGGGTATTACCGATGTCGAAGAGCAAAATCATGTTCTTGATGCGCGCAGCATGCGCTATTCCGCAGGATAATGAAAGACTTAACCGATTTACGGCGGGATGTCGGAGCGCCGGGTTGAGACAGATGCGATGGGGCAAACGAATGCTGCTTGAATGTTTGGATAGTGAAGCGGCATGAATGCCGCGCTCCGATGGAGTGGAGATTTTAGTTCGTTACCGGTGATTTACCGGTTACGATGTAGCTATGTCAGAGTCACACGAAGATCGGCTGGTCCGGATTGAATCCAATGTTGCCCACCTGGAACATCTGGTGGAGCAATTGAATCAAGTGGTGGTTGATCAGGCGAAACAACTGGCGCGTTTACAAGGCCAGCAGCAATCGCTGGCGCAAACGGTGGAAACGCAGGAATTGGAACGCATCAAAGAGACGAACGCGAAGCCGCCTCACTATCAGTAAGCGTCCGGTTGGTGTGAAGCGTTAGCTTTTGCTCAAGCGCTCTTTAGGAACATCAACCAGCATTTCATGCGCTTCTTGCAGGATTTGCGGGATGCGTTCGGCAAAGGGGCTGGAGTTTAATAACGGACGCAATTTGCCAGCGGTTAGTTTGCTGACGTTTTCACCGGGGAACCAGTGATCAGCCTGACCAAGCAGGTTATAGCGCATCTTGCCCCAATCAACGAGGTCGAGTGACTTGGCGTAAGTCCACAAGCGCAGAATTTCGAGCACATTTACTTCACCGGGAACATCCACGTATTCGGGAATGCCCTGGAACCAGCGCTGGCACCAATCAGAACCGAGCGCGCGATCCATCTCCGCCCGCAGGCGTTGTTCGATGGGGGCAATGGTTTCCTGAATCTTATCGTAGTAAGCGAGGGCGCGGACGTGTTCGTCAAAGTCACTGGGTTTAGACGCGCCACAACTCAGCGTATGGACGCCAGGACGTGCCAGGCAGTAGAGATCATTGAACTGCATGGGCGAAATCGGGGCACAGAGATCGACCAGCTTTTTGGGCGGGGCGTAAAGTTTGCCGCCTTTGTCATTCGGGCTGATGATGAAAACGCCCATGTCCCGCTTATTCGCTTCAACCACGCCGGACCAATTCAAGTCGTTGACGAAGTACCAGTGCAGATTCACGTAATCGAACAGGTCAGTTTTAATCGTTTCCAGAATAATATCGGAAGTGGCGTGGGTGGAAAACCCGATGTGACGTGCGCGGCCTTCGGCTTGCAGCTTGCGGGCAGCGGCGACGCAGCCGTTTTTCTTCACGGACCATTCCAGGAGTTGGCGGTTATTGATGCCGTGCAGGGAGAGCAGATCGACGTGATCGAGCTTCAGATACTTCATCGATTTATCGAACGTTTTAAGAAACTCCTCTGGATTCTGGAAGGGAGCGACTTTCGTTTGGACGATGATTTTCTGGCGCGGCAATTTTGGCAGCACTTCGCCCAACTGCATTTCAGACGAGCCGTAACCGCGCGCGGTTTCGATGTGATTGATGCCAAGTTCGACGGCCCGATGAATGGTAGCTTCGAGATTGGATTGGTTGGACGCGGGCACCTCCTTCGGGTCCACGTCCTGCCACTTGTATTGGTAGCGCATGCCACCGCAGGAGAAGACGGGGATTTGCAGTTCGGTACGGCCAAAGCGCCGGTATTTCATGGCGGGTAAGGGAGTGCTCATAATAAGCGGCGAGAATTAAGCGACAAATTCCAATTCAGGTTTTTGCGGGATCAAACCTTTTTCGTAGGCGCGACTGAGAAAGCGGCGAATCGATTCGCGGCCTTTATCACCATAATCGAGAGTCCAATGATTCACGTACATGCCGACAAATTTGTCGGCGAGATCACGGCCCATGTCGCGGGCATATTGCAAGGCGTGTTGCACGGCTTCAGGGCGATGGTCGAGGCTGAATTGAATGCTGGCCGTTAAAATATCCGAAATGGTCTTGCGAACGGCGGGATCGAAGCGTTTATGAATGACATTGCCGCCCAGGGGCAGGGGCAGGCCGTTGTTTTCACGTCCCCACCAGACACCAAGGTCTTCGCAGACGACGAGTCCTTCGTTTTGATAAGTCAACTGGCCTTCGTGAATGATGAGTCCGACATCCGCCGCGCCGGAACGAACGGTTTGGAAAATTTGATCAAAAGGGACGACTACGTAGTCAAACTCGCGGGCCGGTTGGCCGAGCCAGAGTTGCAGGGCGAGAAAAGCGCTGGTCATGGTGCCAGGCACGGCGATTTTCTTTTTGGCCACTTCAGCTTTGGTGAAGGGCATTTTGGAAACGAGCATGGGGCCATAGCCATCGCCCATGCTGGCGCCGCTGGGGAGCAGGGCGTATTGATCGCTCACATAGGCGTAGGCATGAATGCTGATGGCGGAAATATCCAACTCGCCGCGGGTGGCGCGTTCGTTCAGGGTCTGAATGTCCTGCAGGATGTGCTCGAAATGAAAACCGTGCGCGGGAATCAATTCCTTCGCCAAACCATAAAACATAAAGGCATCGTCCGGGTCGGGCGAATGGCCAAGCGTTAACGTCCGTTTATCCATAACGGGTAAATGTTCCGATTGGCGCAGTGAATTGTCGAATCAAAATCGTCGTCAGTTAAAAAGTGGCGGGGAGTGAAAAAGGGATAAAGCGGTTTTCACTCGCCAAAGCGACGGCAAATTTGCCACTTTTAGCGCGTAGTCAATCATGTGGCAATTTGTCATTAAACGGCTGTTTCATTTGGTTCCGATATTGCTGGGCGTCTCCCTGCTGACCTTTCTGCTCATGTCCCTGACGCCGGGCGATTATTATACGACTCTTTCCCAGAATCCGCAGATTTCCCCGGAAAAGCTGGCGGAGATGCGGGCCAAACAGCATTTAGACCGGCCCTGGTATATTCAATATGCCTATTGGTTGAAGAATGCGTTACACGGTGATTTGGGAGAATCGATTGCCTACAAGATTCCGGCCACGCAACTTATTCTGGCCCGGCTGTGGAATACGTTTCTGCTCTCGTTTGGGGCGACTTTACTTTCCTGGCTGGTGGCGGTGCCGCTGGGGATCATGGCGGCGGTGAAGAAAGATTCGTGGGCGGATCGAACGTGTTCTTTGCTGGCCTTTATTGGGCTTTCCGTGCCGGATGTGCTGCTGGCGTTGCTGGCGCTGATGTTTGCCGCGATAACCGGCTGGTTTCCGGTGGGCGGGGCGCAGGGAGCGTTGTATGACCTGATGACGCCGCGCGAACAGGTTTGGGATCGATTCATTCACCTGGTGCTGCCGACGATTGTGCTGGCGGCCAGTGAACTGGCGGGGATCATGCGGCAAATGCGCGGTAATTTACTCGATACCTTGCGGGCGGAATACGTGACGACAGCCCGGGCCAAGGGCATGGCAGAGGGCTGGGTGATTTACAAACATGCCTTGCGCAATGCGATTAATCCGCTGCTCACCATCTTTGGCTATTCACTGGCGGGTTTGTTGAGTGGCGCTTTCATTGTCGAAAACATCATGGCGTGGCCGGGATTGGGCCGGTTGACGATTGAGGCGATTTTCGCGAAGGACTATCAATTGGTGGTGGCGAGTGTGGTGATGGCGAGCGGATTGCTGGTGGCGGGAAATTTTGTGGCGGATTTACTGTTGGCGTGGAGTGATCCGCGCATCCGCTTGAAATAAAGCATGGAAGTTAAGATCGAATCGACGTTGAAGGCTGACGGACAGACGCTGCAAGCGGCTTCCGATTCACCGTGGCGGCTGCTGTGGAAGCGGCTGCGGCAACAACGGGTGGCGATGGTGGGAGGTGTCATACTCATATTCCTTTATACGGTTACGATTCTGTCCGGGTTCATTGCGCCTTATGGGTATGAACGGCAGGACCGGAATAGTTTCTTTCATCCGCCCTTATGGCCGAAGCTGGACGGATTGCGGCTGGTGGTGCCCCGTTATCAGTTGCAGACGGAAGGGCAGTTCAAATATCTCGTGGTGGCGGGAGATACCAAGCCGCTGCGGTTTTTCGTGACGGGCGAGAAATATAAATTGCTGGGTTTGATTCCAGCGCGGACGCATTTGTTTGGAACAGTTGACGACAAGTATCCGATTTACTTGTTTGGCACGGACCAATTCGGCCGGGATATTTTTTCCCGGGTGTTGTATGGAGCGCAGGTGTCGCTTTCGATTGGCCTGGTCGGTATTGTGCTTTCGTATTTCCTGGGGATTATCATTGGCGGTATTTCCGGGTATTTTGGCGGGCTGATTGATGATGGCATTATGCGGTTTTGCGAGCTGATCATGTCGATTCCCGGCTTGTATCTCATTATTGCGTTGCGGGCGACGTTTCCGCCGAAGCTGGATTCCGCGCAGGTATATTTATTGATTATCGTGATCTTAAGCTTCATTCGTTGGGCGAGCACGGCGCGGGTGGTGCGGGGGATGGCATTGTCTTTGCGGGAGCGGCAATTTGTGCTGGCGGCGAAAGCGTTGGGGCAATCAGACTGGCGGATTGTGACACGGCATATTCTGCCGGGGACTTTCTCGTTTTTAATCGTGGCTGCGACTTTGAGTGTGCCGTATTACATCCTCGGAGAAGTGGTGCTGAGCTTTTTGGGAGTGGGGATTCAGGAGCCGAGTGCGAGTTGGGGAATCATGCTGAGTGCGGCGCAAAACACGGAGTATTTGCGCAGTTATCCCTGGCTATTGGCGCCGGGCGGAGCAATTTTCATTACGGTTCTCGCTTTCAACTTTCTGGGTGATGGGTTAAGAGACGCCGTCGATACGAAGAGTTAAGCCGTTAAAATACGACATGCCACTGCTCGAAATAAAGAATCTGAAACTGGATTTTACCCGGGAAGGCAAGCCTTTGCGGGCGGTAGATGACATCTCGTTTCAGATCGATACGGGGGAAACGGTGTGTCTGGTGGGGGAAAGCGGTTGCGGCAAGAGTGTCACGGCGCTGTCCATTGCGCGGCTGGTTCCGAGCCCACCGGCAAAATATACCGGTGGTGAGATTTTGTTGAATGTGACCCGGCCGGCTCGATATGAAGTCCGAGCGGCGCCATCCAGCTGCGCTGCATCATGCCGGAACCCTTGCGACACGGAATTTCTCCTGCGGCTTGGC
>JBEHZA010000394.1:0-5184 GCA_048497895.1 Verrucomicrobiota bacterium | reverse complement strand
ACGTGATTCGGACCATCAACCGGATAAAATATCAGATTAAAGATCGAACCGGCCTGGCAGAGGACGATCAGGAATGCGGGCTGGTCGGTAGTATGACTTTTTGTTTCTTTTCTTATAAACTGGTGCAACGCCCACCCGAAGATGCCTATGCCGTGCATTGTTATTGGGAGATGGAACATCATAAATTAATTTCCGAAAGCAGTGTTGAAGCGGAAGCGGACGAATATACTTCACTTCTCGAACAATGGCAGGGAGGGACGTTGGAAGATCCTAAGGTGATTTACGTAGCGGAAATTGCGCCAGAATTGAAACACCCCCAACGACTGGTAGGTCTGGCTTCGGCAAAGGTGGGGCACGAAACGGGTTGGATAGTGCTAGATGGACCTCGAAGCACCTGGTACCCGGCTTCTGACCAACCTTCTGGCTTTTGCGGCAGCAACGTTCTTAAAATTCATATTGGTCGGCATTTGTTGGGGCTTCTGGATCAACCAGACCGGAAAAAATATTTGATGGTGCCACCGGTTCCGCGCTCTCCAGAACAGATTACTGCCGCGTATGAAAAATTATTGCACGACGCTAAGAGTAAAACTGGAGAGAAACGAAAAGAGGCTTTCAGCAATTACAACAGCCCGATTGAAGCACATTTCAAGACCTATGTGAATGCCTTGATTCAAACTGGACGCGCAGCGGAGATCGACGGGCTTATCACCCTCCTCGAAGCAGAATGGGATCGTTACACAGGCTGGGCAACCTTGGCTCAAACCGCCTATGATCAGCAGAACTTTCCGGCGGCCGAACGCCTTTTCCTCAAGCTCCGCAACGATAATGAAAACCACGAACGGGGCGATTTCATGAGTCAATTGGCGAGAGTCTGGTTTCAAACCGGGAAACCTGAAGCGGCCGAAAATTTGCTGACGGATTGCTTGCGTCGATTGCTGGATGAAAGTGCCACCGCTAAAGATTCAGAAAAGCAACGATTGGAAAATTGGTTTCTAAATCATCGGGCAACTTACATCGAACTCTTCCCGGCTGAGGGCGAAAAGCAACTTGCGATTCAGGGCATTCCATTAACAACGCTGAAGTCCAACTAAACTTACTTGATTCCGGAAAGGCGCTCTTTCCAGATTTGATAAAGCGATACTGTCGCTTTGACATCGCGCAAACAGTACTCGGCAATTTCCCGGTGTTGTCCGGCCGCCATCATGTCATTCACATCCATGCCGGTCACACCCTGGCTTTTCGGCGACTCAATGCCGAAGGCTTTGCAGTAAAAATCGAGATTGAACTTGCGCGCTGCGCCTTCGCGTCCACTGACATTGTAGAAAGTAAATTGTTCCGCTAAATCGCAATGCGGATCCGTCTGGTAACGGTAGCCGAGCCAATCCTTGCGCGTGATCGGCACATTCAAGAGAGCGGAGCGCAAATAAATGAACGGCACATCAAACCCGCGGCCATTAAAGGTCACAATGGATTCATAGTGACGGGCGACATCCCAGAAAGCTGTCAACAACTCCACTTCATCGGCGCAGGGGACAAACTCCACCGCTCCGGCTTCATCACCATCCACTTCAAAATCATCCGCCAGGAACAACACTTGCCCACGCGCGCTGTCCGCATTCAGCATGGCAATGCAAACCACCTGCGCCGTGAACGGCCAGAGACTGAACATGCGTTCGATCTCGGCCCGGCGTTGGGCGCGTTCGGGCTCTTCAGCGATTTTTTCCGCATCCCGGAAAAGATACTCAATCTGGACATCGTCGAAGTTGTCCAATGCCAGGGCGGATGTTTCGATGTCAAAAACCAGTCTGGCCATGGGGATGGGAGTAGAATTTTGAAGGAGGTAGTGTTACCGGATGGAAGGTTGGTTTTGCAACCTGTGCTTCTCATCCGGTAACGAAACCCTTGGGAGGGCTGTAGCAACTACTTTTTCTTTTTAGCTGCTGGTTTCTTTGCTGCGGGTTTTTTTGCTGCTGCTTTTTTCTTGGCTGCCACGGCGTAATCACCTCCCATCGGTATAGTGCTGAAAACGATGATTCATTTTCAAATTTTTGCCGGTAACGAAATCGTAATAAGAAATTTTCACGCTGATTCCATGCTTTGTTTATGATTCATCGCGGCATTTTGCAATACGTTTTTTCTTTTCGACGTTAAAAAAAATACCGGTTAACGTGCACAAACATGTCCAGTGACGCGAAACTAACACCGATGATGGCCCAGTACCGCCGCATTAAAAGTGAATTGCCGGCGGATGCGATTCTGCTGTTTCGGCTCGGAGATTTCTACGAAATGTTTTTTGAGGATGCGCAGGCTGGAGCGCAACTTCTCAACGTCTCACTCACGAAGCGCGGCCTCATTCCAATGTGCGGCATTCCGTTTCACGCCGCCAATAATTACATCGCGCGGATTCTCAAAGCCGGACGCAAAGTGGCCATCTGCGATCAAATGGAAGATGCGCGCCCCGGCCAGCTCGTCAAACGCGAGGTCACACAAATTCTCAGTCCCGGCACTCACTTCGACGAACGCATGCTCGTCGCCGAGCGGAATAATTTCCTCGCTGCGGTCACAACTGTGGGCAAAACTTTCGGTCTCGCACTCGTCGATCTCACCACCGGCGATTTTAAAGCCACCGAACTCGCCGCCGAAGCCGCGCTCTTATCGGAATTGGAACGGTTGCGCCCGGCAGAAATCATTTATCCGGCGGAAACCAGTTCGTTGCGCGCACTTTTACAACCGGGCTTTTCCATCGTCATCGGTCATGAAGATTGGGTGTTCGCACCGGAAACGGCTCAATTCACGCTGCGGGATCACTTTAAGGTAGCATCACTCGATGGTTTCGGTTTGAAAAATCGTTCGGCGGCCATTGGGGCAGCGGGAGCCATCCTGCACTATCTGACGCAACATTTGCGCCGGGACATCACGCATCTCACGCGGCTTTCCACGTATGAATGCACGGATTTTCTGACACTGGACGTCACTTCGTTGCGCAATCTGGAGATTCTGGAGCCGTTACATCGGGATGCGCCGCGTTCTTCGGCGCTGTTTGGCGCATTAAACCGCACGATCACACCTATGGGGGCACGACGCCTGCGCGATTGGCTCACACAACCACTCGCCGCCGTGGAACCGATTGCCCGCCGTCAGGAAGCGGTGCAACAATGGATCGAAAACAGCAGCTCACTCGAACAATTCCGCCAACAACTGACCGAGGTGCGCGATTTGGAGCGCACGATTGGCCGCCTCAGCTTCGGCAGCGGCAACGGACGCGATCTGCTGGCCTTGCGGCTCGGGCTGGAACAAATTCCACAACTTAAATCAATCGGAGCCGCGTTGCCGGGACAAGCTCCAGCAGAAGAAACCAGCCTGCTGGACACCAAATCGGATGAAGTTGAAACCAGTGAAGCAGCCAGTGCTTCTCTGCTGGAAGCGCTGTTCCAACAACTCACGCCGATGCCGGAGCTGGTGGAACTGATTGCGCGGGCCATTGTTGAGGAACCGCCACTCGCAGTGAAAGAAGGCAATTTGATCCGGGATGGCTTTGATCCGGCCCTGGATGAACTGCATCGCGCCATGCGGGATGGCAAGGATTGGATTGCCAAATTGCAGCAGGATGAAATTGAAAAGACCGGCATCAGTTCGCTCAAGGTGCGTTTCAATTCAGTCTTTGGTTATTACATCGAGATTACTAAATCCAATCTCGACAAGGTTCCCGCACACTACATCCGCAAGCAAACGATCGCGAACGGCGAACGTTTCATCACGCCGGAATTGAAGGAAATGGAAGGGAAGATTCTCGGCGCGGAAGAACGCAGCACGAAATTGGAATATGAGATTTTCTTGCGCGTGCGCGAGGCCGTCATCGCGCGCTTGCCGGAGATTCAGGAGACCGCGCGGGCATTGTCGCAACTGGATGTGTTGGGCGGCTTCGCCGAAACGGCACGGTTGTATGGCTATTGCCGTCCGCACGTGGCTAATGAAGGCGTGTTGAATATTCGTGAAGGCCGCCATCCCGTCCTTGATCAGGCGCTCACGGAAGAACGTTTTGTCCCGAATGACACGGAACTCAACAACACTGCACAACAGATCGTGCTCATCACCGGCCCTAACATGGCCGGTAAAAGCACCTATATCCGGCAGGTCGCTTTGTTAACACTCATGGCGCACACCGGTTCTTTCCTGCCGGCCACCGAGGCCCGCATTGATCTGGTGGATCGCATTTTCACACGCATCGGGGCGAGCGATGATCTGGCACGCGGGCAATCGACTTTCATGGTGGAAATGAGCGAGACGGCAAACATTCTCAACAACGCAACTGCGCGCAGTTTGATTATTCTCGATGAAATTGGACGCGGCACGAGCACGTTTGACGGGTTAAGCCTCGCGTGGTCGATTGTGGAATATCTACACAATCAGGCTGGAGCCAAAACACTGTTCGCCACGCATTATCACGAGTTGACGGAGTTATCGGGACGATTGCAACGGGTGAAGAACTACAACGTCGCCGTGCGTGAATGGAATGATCAGATTATTTTCCTGCGCAAGATCGTGGCCGGCGGCACGGATAAAAGCTACGGCATCCAGGTCGCCCGCTTGGCCGGCGTGCCCAAGAGTGTCGTCAGCCGCGCCAAAGAAATCCTGAATAACCTGGAAGAATCCGAACTGACTCCCGAAGGCAACGTGCGCCACACCTCCCGCCACAAAGCCGAGCGCGAGAAACTCAAAAACCTCACTCCACCGCCGCAATTGGATTTGTTTGGGTGAGCAATAACATTCGGAAGGACGAGTTCCTGCGAATCCCATTATATTTCCAATCGAAACAGGACAAAACTCACTTTCACCCCCGCTCACGGTTCCAGCGTGCTTTTTTTGAGCTTATAAAATGCGTTCTGCGCCAGCTTGGTTTGGCGTTTGCGTTCGCGTTGCGCATATTCGTGTTGAGCATGACCGAGAAAATCGAGTTCTCGTTTCAACTTCACGTAATGCTCGTAACGTTCCTGCGTAATTTGACCGCTGGCGACCGCCTCCAATACCGCACACCGCTTTTCCTTAGTGTGAGAGCAACCGCGGAAATGACACGTCACCGCAATTTCATCCACATCCGGAAAGGCCGCTTGTAAATCTTCGCCGGCCGTCCACATCTGGAATTCCCGCATACCCGGCGTATCAATGACGAGGCCGCCTTGCGGC
>JBEHZA010000393.1:0-5185 GCA_048497895.1 Verrucomicrobiota bacterium | reverse complement strand
AATCAGTGCGACAAACTTGATCGCCTCGCTGCTCGCTTACTACTTTTTCTTCTCCTTCTTTTTAGCATCGGGTTTGGAATCGGCGTCGGTCTTTTTGTCCTCGGTCGCCAAAGCGCTGATATCCCAGCCGCGAATGATCTGTAATTGCGGTAACGCCGCCTGCAGTTTCTTCGCACCAGCGTCCGTCACTTTCGTTTCCCACAAGTAAAGGTGGTGCAGATTCTTCAAGCCTTTCAAATTCTCCAACCCGGCATCCGTCACCGCCGTGTTGAATAAATTCAAATACACCAGACCATCCAGAGCCTTTAGATTCGCCAAACCTGAGTCCGTAATTTTAGTCCCCTCCAAATGCAAAACGCTCAGGTTCTTCAAATCCTTCAAATTGGCCAGCCCGGCATCGGTGATTTTAGTTCCCGCCAGATTCAAGTCCGTCAAGGTTTGAACCTCTTTCAAAGGTGCGATAATGGCATCGGTCACTTTGTCTCCCTGCATCCGGAAATTGGCCTGCGTCAGGCTGGTATCCATGGCAATGGGCCGGATTTCCACGCCGGTTTTCGCGATCTGCGCAATGGCTTTCAGTTCGCCCGCAGTCGGTTTGATCTTCACCGCTTTAGGCGGTCCACCCGCACCTGCGGCAACCCCAGCTCCCGCACCCACCGTCACCCCATCCGGCCAAACCGCGCCTTGATTGATCCAGTCGCGGAATAAATCCGTTTGCGCCTTCGTCAATGGCTCACCTTTGCCGGACGGCGGCATCGCGTCATCATTCGCCGCCGGCAAAGTAATCCGCTTATACAAATCGCTCTTCGTGGCATCACCCACGGTAATAATCGGGCCATCGCCGCCGCCTTTGAACGTCGCTTCTTTCGTATCCAGTCGCAGCTTGCCCTTTTGCTTCTCCGGCCCGTGGCACTCAATGCAGGACTTTTGCAACAACGGGACAATATCCTTGGCAAAATCAACTTTGTCTGCCGCCTGACTGGAGGCAACTCCGGCCCAGGCCAATACTGTCAAAGCGAGTGTAACATTCTTCATAATTGTTCTCTTCCATGGACGACGGCGGAAAAAATCCATTCACGTCAAATTACCCATGTTTTACGCGTCTGTTTCGAGGAACAAGGAAAGACTACCAATAACATCAGGAGAGACCAAGTCCCAAAATTGAGGATACTTCAGCGCCTTGTTAATCGACAGTTCGTGATATCAGTTCAACCGGATACTCCTGCAAAAATCTCTCCGGATAAAAAACGCCGTCGAACATCAATCCAAACCCATCTACCGCCTACGCCATCACCCCCATCACCGGCTTCCCATAAGAAATCGGCAGTGGCCGCTTATTCGCATCATGCACTTCCGTTGCTGGGTCAATGCCGAGCAAATGATACATCGTCGCCGCCAGATCATCCGGTCGCACCGGATTTTCTGCCGGATACGAACCCGTCTTGTCCGAGGAACCGTAAATAAACCCGCGCTTCACACCACCACCTGCCAGCAACGTCGTATAGCATTGTGGCCAATGATCACGGCTCGCGTTCTTATTGATCATTGGTGTCCGGCCAAATTCACCCATCCACACCACCAGTGTGGAATCCAGCAAGCCACGCTGATCCAAATCTTCAAGCAACGTGGGCAGCGTTTGATCCGTCATCGGCAGATGATACTTCTGAATGATCGGATACATGCGCGTGTCATTGAAACCATGCGTATCCCATCCGCCGGACGTCGTGCTTTGTCCGCCGATGTTATTGGAGAAATAAACCGTCACAAACTTCGCGCCTGACTCAACCAGCCGTCGCGCCATCAGACAGCTTTGTCCGTAGGTTGAGCGTCCGTAAGCCTCACGGGTTTCTTTCGATTCCGATGAAATATTGAAAGCGTCCCGCAATTGCGTGGAATTCAACATCGCCAGCGCTTTGTCATAATACGAATCAAACCCCTGTGCCGCGCTCGAAACCTCCAGCAAACGTGATTGCGCGTCGATTAACTTCTGCAACTCGCGTCGATCTTCTAACCGCGCCATCGAGAGGTTCGCCGGCAGACTCAATTCTGGCAGTCGAAAGTTGGAGTCGTTCGGATCTTGCGTGAACAAGAAAGGATCATGCACTTTGCCTAGAAAACTGGCGTGTTGGCCCGGCGTGTTTGACCCGTCTGAAATCACATAAGGATAGGCAATCGAAGTCGGCATCTCTCCCCGCGTCGGAGCCAGGGCATCCACCACCGAACCGTAGGCCGGAAAAAGATCAATGGAATCGCGCAACCGAATGTCATCCACCGGCGGCGCATGACCGGTCAGAGCATAATACGATGCTGAATTATGATTCTTCATCGTATGGTGCATGCTGCGGATCAGCGTCACCTTGTCCATCATCTTGGAGAGCCGTTCCAACCCCTCGCATAAATGTAAACCGGGAATATTGCTCTTGATGGCTGACAGCGGACCACGCACCCCTTCCGGCGCGTCCGGCTTCCGGTCAAACATATCGATGTGACTCGGCCCGCCAAATTGGAACAGGAAAATGACAGATTTCGCGCGCGCCTTGGGACCTTTCTTCTGGGCCTCAGCCCGCAGCAAGCCCGGCATATTCAGCCCCAGCAACCCCAACCCGCCGACCTTTAATAAGGTACGACGCGAAAAGCGGGCGCTGTTAAAACTATTGCACGCGAATGATTTCATTGTTTTACCTCAACCCACCAATGCCAGCGGAACGACCTCTCCGGAGGCAGCTTAAACCACTAAGGGCTGTATTCCACTTGCTTAACACTGTTAAGTTCGACTTTCAAGCCATGAAACTATTCAACCTAAAATGTAACGGTGCCAACTAGGAAGCGGGAAACAGGAAATTCCGCAATACGCCCAGGCTCAAGATAATCTCGTCGCGATGCTTTTTACGCGTTTACCGCGCAAAACCATTGACCGTGACGCCGCTTTTTTTCTAGCATTCCGCACTCATGGAAAACCAAATCCCGTCTCCATTTCGTCCTGCCGGATTGACCCCATTCATCACCAACCGCTTCTCGATCGTGATGGCATTGCTGCTGACCGCCCTCTCTGCCCGCGCAGAAGTTAAACTGCCCGGCATTTTTGGCGATCACATGGTGCTCCAACGCGAACAAAAGCTGCCCATCTGGGGTTGGGCCTCGCCCGGTGAAGCCGTCTCCGTTCAGTTTGATAATCAAGCCGCCCTCACCACCACCGCCGATGCTCAGGGCAAATGGCGTGTGGAACTGCCGCCTCACCCCGCAGGCGGTCCGCACACTCTGACCGTCAAAGCCAGTAACACGATCACTTTTCAGGATGTGCTCATGGGCGAAGTCTGGTTGTGCTCCGGCCAATCAAACATGGAATTCGTGGTCGGCAGTGCCGATAATGCGCAATCCGAAATCGCCGCCGCCAACTATCCTGAAATCCGTCATATCAAAGTCCCTTTGGTTCCCGCCAGCCTGCCGCAGGATAATTTCAAAGCCTCCTGGACCGTCTGCTCGCCGCAAACCGCGGGGGGCTTTACCGCCGCCGGTTATTTTATGGCGCGCAAATTACAAAAGGAATTGGGCGTGCCGGTGGGCTTGATCAATTCCTCCTGGGGCGGAACCCTCATTGAGCCCTGGACTCCCGTCAGTGGCTTCGCTGAGGTGCCCGCGCTCAAGGGAATTTATGAACAAGTGTTGCGCACGCTGCCAAATAATCCGCAATATCAGCAACGGCTTAAACAACACCTGGCTGACGTGGAAAAATGGAGCGCCACTGCCAAAGAAGCCCTCGCCGCCAATCGTCCAGTGCCGCTCACCCCTGCCTTTCCAGAAGACATCAAACCACTGACCTCTCATCAGTCTCCAACGACCCTGTTTAACGCCATGATTAATCCCCTGGTAGGTTACGGCATTCGCGGCGCGATCTGGTATCAGGGTGAATCCAATCACGGCGAAGGCAAACTTTACACCGAGAAAATGAAAGCGCTCGTTGGTGGCTGGCGCAAACTCTGGAACCTCGGCGATTTCCCCTTCTTCTATGTCCAAATCGCCCCTTATAAATATGGCGCGGAAAATCCGACGACGCTGCCCACTTTCTGGGAAGCCCAAAGCGCCGCTCTGGAAATTCCCAATAGCGGCATGGTGGTTACCACGGACATCGCCAATCTGAACGACATTCATCCGAAGAACAAACAGGACGTCGGCCTGCGCCTGGCGTTACTGGCCTTGAAAAACACGTATGGCAAAAAGGACGTCGTCGCCACGGGACCAACCTTCAAATCCCTTTCTCAAGAAGGTAATAAATTGCGCGTCAACTTTGATAATGCGGCTGGCGGTCTGGCCTCGCGCGATAAACAACCGCTCACCTGGTTTGAAGTCATTGGCGAAGATACCGATTTCGTGAAAGCCAATGCGGTAATCGATGGCAACTCGGTAATCCTCTCCGCACCTGAAGTGAAAAAGCCGCTCGCCATGCGCTTCGGCTGGAACAAAGATGCGGAACCCAATCTCGTCAACGAAGCGGGACTGCCCACCGCTTCTTTCCGTGCCGGTGAAGTCCCCAAATTGGATTACCTGACGTTGAAAGTTCCCGAAGCCTCCGGCTACAAACTCGTTTATGACCTCGACCTCGCCAAACTGGGGGCGAACATTAAGTATGACACCGATAATTCCGGCGCGATTGGCGGCGCCTTTGATCGCATCGCTTATTTTCTGGAATTGCGGAACGCGCAGGACGGCGTGACTTATTGCTATGTTTCCATGGATGCCTTCACCACGGATGCCAAAAAAATTGGCATTCCCACTCTCGCGTCTGGCGCGGTGTTCCAAACCCTCGTGAAGAACGCCAGCGTAGTTTCCAATGTTAAAGGCATTGTCACCGGTAACGTCGGCGATAATTGCAACCTCGAATTCTGGCCGCATAACTACGGTCCTCTCAATACCGCCAAGACTCCGGGCGCATCCGATAGCATTTACGACTTTGGCGACCAGATGTCCGAACCTGCCGACGGCTACGGGTCGATGCAAATTCACAACTACCGCGCCGGTCAGACTTTGATCGCGATCAATCACTGGGTGGCCGGTCCAAGTGCCGATATTGGTATTGGCAACAGCCCCGTTGAACATCATGACTGGACGTTCCAGGGCAACGCCGCCGCGTACACCAGCAAACGTCTGCGCGTCCTGGTGCATTTGAAATAAGTGCAACCGAAGGTTC
>JBEHZA010000392.1:0-5192 GCA_048497895.1 Verrucomicrobiota bacterium | reverse complement strand
CCGGCCGCCGCCGCAGCGCCTGCTGGCAAGCCCGGCAAAGCCCCCAAACCGGCCAAAGCTGCAGCCGTTCCCGGCGCTCCGGCGGTTGCTGGTCCCGGCATCAGTCTGGTTGACAAAATTCTGGCCATTCTCTCCGCGGTGGTTAACACTGGCGCTCTGGTTTACACCCTCCATCTGGCGGGCATGTTTTAAAGCGGGTTGGTCCCGACCAGAAGTATTATCCATTTAAAAATTGTTTTATGGCCGCTGCCAATATTGTCACGCTCACTCAGGCTAATTTTGACGCTGAAGTTTTGAAATCCCCCGTTCCGGTCCTCGTTGATTTCTGGGCCGAATGGTGCGGACCTTGCAAGATGCTCGCTCCGACGCTGGATGAACTGGCGGGCGAATACGCTGGCAAAGCCAAGATCGCCAAGGTCAACATTGATGACCATCAGGAATTGGCCATCAAATTCGGCATTGCTTCCATCCCCACCCTGTTGATTTTCAAAGGTGGTCAGGTGCAAGCCCAACTCGTCGGTTTGCGCCCCAAGAATGATCTGAAGGCCAACCTCGATAAATTGGCCTAAGCGCCTCTCCGGCAGCGCCGGAGTTATGCCTTTGATCGTCACCCCCCGCGAAATGACCTTGCGGGCCGAGTTGTACCATCAACTCGCCTCCATGACCGCAGCGGGGTTGACCCTCACCCAATCGCTGGAATCCTTACAGCGCAATCCGCCCAATTATTCCTTCCGCGCACCCTTGGCGGAACTGATTGTCTATATCAATCAGGGCAGCACCTTCGCTGAATCGATGCAAAGACTGGGCACGTGGGTGCCCGCCTTTGACGTCGCGTTGCTCCAGGCGGGGGAACAAAGCGGGCGCTTGCCGAATTGCTTCCATTTGCTAGCGGAATATTACCGCGAGCGGGCAGAGCTGATTAATGCCCTGTTAATGCGGCTCGCTTATCCGGTTTGCGTGCTGCTTTTTGCTCTGCTGGTTTTCCCGGTAAATCTGCTGGTTGAACTGGTGCGCGATGGGAACATAACGGCGTTTGTGGTGGAGAAAGCCGTTGTCTACGGGATTTTGGGCGGCGGCGTCTTCCTGTTCGTCTTGGCTTGTCAGGGGCGGCATGGTGAAAAGTGGCGCGGACGCCTCGAAGGAGTCGTTCATTTCATCCCGCTGCTCGGCACAGCGCAACGATTGCTCTCCATTGCCCGGCTTTCCGCCGCTCTGGAAGCCCTGATCAGCGCGGGCATGCCGATCATTGAGGCCTGGGAGATGGCGGCGGATGCTTCCGGTTCACTGGCGATAAAAAACGCCGTTCAATCCTTTAAACCCAGGCTCTACGCCGGACAAACTCCCGCCGAAGCGATCAGCAATCACCCTATTTTTCCGGAGCTTTTCGCCAATCTTTATCACTCCGGTGAGGTGAGCGGAAAACTGGACGAAACGTTGATCCGGGTGCATCGCCTCTTCCAAGACGAAGGCACCCGCAAAATGAAGATGTTCGCGCTCGCCTTCTCTTCCGCGATCATGATGGCGATTATGTTGTCCGTGGCGTATCAGATCATCGCGTTCTACATGGGCTATTTCAAAAACATCAACGACCTCTCGCAATAGCCGCAACAATTTCTTTACCACGGATAAACACAGATCGACACGGATCAAGGCCGTTTTTATTGGTAACTTCATCGGATTTGGACACTTCGTATTCATTCAAATCCTAATCCGTGCGCATCGGTGTCCATCCGTGTTTAAAAATTCCTTAAAGACAATCAGAGATGTCCGACCGGGCGTTAAATTTTCTCCTGTGCCTCCCCTGCCCGCCGGATTAACGTTTGGGCATGAATTTGTCCGAGTTGTTAACCAACGAAGAATTGCGCCAGCACGAATTTCCGGTGACGCGGGAAAAAATCTTTCTCGCGCATGCGGGGGTTTGTCCCCTGCCCCGCCGGGTTAGTGAAGCCATCCGCAGTTACACAGAACAATGCACGCTGGGTGATCAGGAGGAGGCGCTCCCGCTTCAGATGCTGCACGAAACGCGCGAACTCGCGGGCGGTTTGATTGGGGCTACCGCAGAAGAAATCGCACTGGTCGGCCCCACCTCGCAAGCCTTGAACTACGTGGCGGCGGGTATTCAATTCCGGAAGCACGACAACGTGGTCATTTACTTCGATGACTATCCTTCCAATGTCTATCCGTGGATGGCCCTGGCGGATCGCGGGGTCGCCGTCCGCTTTTTGAATATCCGTGAACTGGGCCGGATTCGCGCGGTGGATATCAAAGGCCAGGTGGATGAACAAACACGCCTCGTCGCCATTGCTTCCTGCCATTTTATTGCGGGTTATCGCACGGAACTTTCAGTCATCGGTGAATTTCTGCGGCAACGCGGCATTCTCTTTTGCGTGGATGGCATTCAAACAGTCGGCGCTTTCCCTACGCCCGTGGAACACGTCGATTTCCTCGCCGCTGATTCGCACAAATGGATGCTCGGCCCTTGTTCCGCCGGGATCTTTTATGTCCGCCGTTCCCAACAGGATCGACTGCGCCCGACGGCTTATGGCTGGCACAATGTCAAAAGCCCGAATTATGTGGCGCAGGAAGAAATGAATTTCCGCTCGGACGCTTCCCGTTACGAAGCCGGCACGAATAATCTCATTGGCCTGGCGGGAATGCACGCCGCGCTGCAATTGCTCACGGAAATCGGCGTGTCCAACATCGCCGCCGAACTGCTGCGCAAACGCGCCTGGCTGGTGCCAGCATTGCAAGCCAAGGGCTATACCGTGCTGCAAGCGGCGATCCCAGCGGAAAACGCCAGCGGCATCGTGACCTTTTTCAAACCCGGCGAAGACCTGACTGGCCTGCACCAACGCCTGATCGAAAAGAATATCATCACCTCCCTGCGCACGGATCGCGCCGGACAACGATACCTCCGGCTCTCGCCGCACTTCTACAATACGGATGCCGAATTGCAGCAATTGCTGGAACACGTGTAAACGCATCCGGCGGACATCGCCACCACTAACAGAGAAAAGCGCATTGCCCCAGACTCTATGAAGACGCTCATTTGGTCGAACGTTTCCCGGATGGCTGGGTTGACCGCCACAATCTTATGTCTGGCCCTGCCCGTCCACGCCGCCGATGAGGACAACGAGAAGCCAGCCCGTTTGGGCCGCGATCATTTACTCTTTTATCGCGAGGTCAACGGCCCCGTTAAACCGGTCAAATCCACCTCCGACTGGCAAAAACGCCGCGAACAGATTTTACAAGGGATGCAGGAGGTTATGGGGTCATTGCCGGGAAAGGAGAAGCGTTGCCCACTCGACATGAAGATCGAAGAAGAAGTGGACTGCGGCACCTATGTCCGCCGGTTCATCACATATGCTTCCGAACCCGGTTCCCGGGTGCCCGCGTATTTGCTCATTCCCAAGGCGGCGCTGCTGCACAAAAAGAAAGTGCCGGCCATTCTTTGCCTGCATCCCACGGATAATACGATCGGCCATCAGGTTGTCGTCGGTCTGGGTGGCAAACCGAATCGCCAATACGCCCAGGAATTGGCCGAACGCGGCTATGTCACCCTTGCGCCCGCGTATCCGCTGCTGGCCAATTACCAACCGGACCTTAAGGCGCTGGGTTATCAAAGCGGTACCATGAAGGCGATTTGGGACAACATCCGCGGCCTGGATTTGTTGGAATCACTTCCCTATGTGAAGAAAGGCAAGTTCGGCGCAATTGGCCATTCCCTCGGCGGACATAATTCGATTTATACCGCCGTGTTCGACCAGCGTATTCAAGTCGTCGTGAGCAGTTGCGGTTTTGATTCCTTCCTCGATTACATGAACGGCAATATCAAGGGCTGGACCAGCGAACGGTACATGCCGAAGTTGCGGATGTATGCAGTGCCGGAAATCCCGTTCGATTTTCATGAATTGATCGGCGCACTAGCGCCCCGGCCTTGTTTCATCAACGCTCCCTTGCACGATGCCAATTTCAAATGGGAAAGTGTGGACCGCATTGTGGCCGCAGCAAAACCGGTGTATCAACTTTATCGCCAACCGGCCAACCTGCGCGTCGAACATCCGGATTGTGAACACGATTTTCCAGATGAGATGCGCCAGATCGCCTATCAACTGTTCGATGCGCAGTTGCGTTGAACAGACGAATAGCGGATGATTTCATTCCGATGGACCGGATTGCCAAAACCCCTGAGCCGCCGTATTACGCGGTCGTTTTCACCTCGCAACGGAGCATGGCGGATGCGGAGGGCTATGAGCCAATGGCGGCGCGCATGGCGGAATTGGCCGCGCAACAACCGGGCTTTCTCGGCGCTGAAAGTGTGCGGGATGAAACGGGAGCTGGCATCACTGTTTCCTACTGGAAAAGCCTCGACGCCATTCGCGCCTGGAAACAGCAGGAGGAACACGCCCTCGCCCAGCAACTGGGACGCAACCGCTGGTACGACGCCTATCAACTGCGTATCTGCAAAGTGGAGCGTGACTACGGCCTGCCGTCCGCGCCGAAATCTTAACTCAAATTTATGATCGCCTGGATCTGTTTATTTTTAGCCGGAGCTTTGGAAGTCTGCTGGTTGATGACTATGAAGTATTCCGTCGGCTTCACCAAATTCTGGCCGAGTGTCATTACCGTGGCGCTGATGTTAATCAGCGTTTGGCTCGTCTCCTTCACGTTGAAAACGATCCCGACTGGAACGGCCTATGCGATTTGGACCGGCATTGGCGCAGCGGGTGGAGCGATTGCCGGAATTTTATTGTTCAACGAATCGAAAGATTTTTTCCGGTTGGCCAGCATTGGGCTGATTCTGCTGGGCATCGTCGGCTTGAAACTCAGTTCCCAAAATTAAGCGAACGGCTTCCGCTAGAGCAGTTTAAAATAATTACGTAGCCACAAAATCATAAGGAATCGGCGTATTTTTGGTATCTCAATGGTTACGGAGTCATCGAAATATTCTAGTCAGCCAGACATCTACCTTCGCAATCGGCGAGCTGATCCTGATCAACAGAGTGATTGTGGGCAAATCATCCCGAAGGGATTAAATCATTCAGCCCAGGGTTGCCCGCGTCCGTGTCTTCGCGGGCTACCCTGGGAAAGGGTTCAAAATGTCCATCTACTCTGAAAGAGTTGCATCGCTTCAGCCCCCGCGTGTCATCCGCGTTTGGCTTGGAATTAAGGCGCAAGGATGAAACTCTTTC
>JBEHZA010000391.1:0-5205 GCA_048497895.1 Verrucomicrobiota bacterium | reverse complement strand
AAACATTTTGAACGGATCGCTCCGGTCTGGCTGGCTCTGGTGCTGGCAAACTATTGGCTGCCTCATCGATGGAACATTCATATCCCCGACAAAGTGAGCACCGGACTGGTGCTGGATTACGCGAATTTGTTCATCGCAGGCATTCTATTTTATAAAACCATGACTGAGGGCTCTTCCGCCCGCGGCACGGCGCTCATTCTTGGCTGTCTGGCCACCGAATCCGTTGTGCGCGGTTGGGAAAGTTTTTTCATAACGGCAGCTTTCTTTCTCCTCTTTTATCTGCTCGTTCAACAACGCCTCGCCTTCATCAATATCAAGCCTTTGATTTTTCTCGGTGCCATTTCCTACAGCCTGTATCTGGTGCATGAAAATATCGGTCTGATTCTCATTCGCGCGCTCGACCACACGGGTGTGCCGCCCTGGCTGAATATCCTGATCGCCACCGTTGTTTCCATCGCGCTTGCCACACTGATTACTTATGCGGTGGAAAAGCCGTCTTTGTCATGGATTCGCGAGCGTTACCGCGCCTATCGCAGCCGTAAATCGGCATGAAAAAGGCGGAAACCTTGCGGTTTCCGCCCTGACATTATTCAATCTCCAGACGGCGCTTACAACGCCGCCACGATGGCATCGCCCATCTCTTTCGTGCCGATCTTTCGCACATTCTGCTCGGTCGGGCTGAAAATATCACCCGTGCGATTGCCCGCCGCAATGGCCTGGCTGACCGCCTTTTCAATCTGCGCCGCCGCGTCATTCAAGCCGAAGGTGTGACGCAACATCAATGCCACCGAAAGAATCTGTGCGATGGGATTAGCGAGATTCTTCCCGGCAATGTCCGGAGCCGTGCCGCCCGCAGGTTCATAAAACCCGAAGGTTTGCTCTCCTTGCGTCGCCCCCAGGCTTGCGCTCGGCAACATGCCCAGCGAACCCGCCAGCGCCGCCGCTTCATCGCTCAGAATATCGCCAAACATATTTTCGCAAAGCAACACGTCGAACTGGGTCGGCTTGAGCATCAATTGCATCGCGCCGTTGTCCACGAACATATGCTCCAGAGCGACGTCCGGATATTCCTTGCTCACCCGCGTGACCACGTCGCGCCACAGCACACCATTTTCGAGCACGTTCGCTTTATCGATGCTCGTCACCTTCTTGCGGCGGAGCCGCGCGGTGCGGAATGAAACGTGCGCAATCCGTTCGATCTCCGGCGTGGTGTAAACCATCGTATCAATCGCCCGTTGAAAGCGTTTGTCGCCATCCACCACTTCTTCGGTCTTCTTCGGCTGACCAAAGTACATGCCCCCCGTCAATTCGCGGACGACCAGAATATCAATGCCATCTCCCTGCCGCTCTTTCGCCAGCGGACAGGCATGCGACAATTCTTTCGGCAGTTTCACCGGGCGCAGATTCGCAAAGAGGCCAAACTCCTTGCGCAAGCGCAACAGCGCCGCGCGTTCCGGCCGTTCTTCCTTGGGAATCGTCGGATCGCGATCCGGCAATCCAACCGAGCCGAACAAAATAGCGTCCGAATTTTTGCACAACGCCAGCGTCGCATCGGGCAGCGCTTTCCCGGCGGCATCAATTCCGGCCCAGCCGACCGGCGCTTCCGTAATCTGAATCGAAAGCGAATGCTTGGTTTCAATCGCGCGCAGCACTTTAATCGCTTCACGCATCACTTCAGGCCCAATGCCGTCACCAGCCAGGGCGGCAATCTTCAATGTCTTGGAACTCATATATGGGGAGGGAGAGTAGAAAGCCCGGGCGAGGACGGGAAGAAGAATTTACGCCTCTCAGCCAGCTTATTTTTCAACGGAATACGCCCTTCAGAGTCGATTTATTTAACCGGATCGTAACCGCAACGTTAAGTTCCAGTCAGGCGGATTGTCGATGATCCTCTCGTGATCTTGGAAAATGCACCCGCTAAATCCGCTACCGCTTTGGAAAACATCAGCCTTCTGGCACTGGTACGGCATCGAATTTCCGTCCCAGCCGGTGAATCCATCGAGCGCGTTTACGAGCATTTTCAACGGCACAATCAGGAGTACGTGGGAGTAACTTCTCAAGGCCAGCTACTGGGACTGGTTTCCCGCGGTCAGATGGGATTTCTCCTCGCCTCCCGGTTTGGTTTTTCGGTTTATGCGCGGCAGGCCATCGAGAATCATATGATGAAACGGTATTTGCAGGTGCCGGTCAGCCTGCCTTTGCTGAAAGTGATTGAAGCCGCCCTCTCGCGGGAAGGAGAGGAATTTTACGATGACGTCGCTCTCGTGGATAACGACAACCATTACCTGGGAGTCATTTCCGTTGAAACACTCATTCGCCTGCAATCGAAATTGTTTACCTATAAATCAACCCTCGCGGAAAATCAGCAGCGTGCGTTGGAAGACAAAAATCAGCAATTATCCGAAAGCTTGAATCAACTGCGCCAATCGCAAGGCCGGTATCAAAGTCTGTTTGATAACAGCGCGCTCGGGGTTGCGTTATTGAATCGCTCGGGCGAAATCCAAACCTGTAATCATCGAATGGCTGTCCTGCTGGCGGGTTCGGGTGCCACGCCCGCCGTCACCAACCTCGCCACAGTGGTCTCTCCGGTTGAACAAAACACCTTTCTCGCCCTGCTCCAAAACCACGAGGAAAACAACGAGCGCCAGCCTCATGCCAGTGAGTTCACGGTCCTCATTCCCGGCCGTGGCCAGCGGCTCTTCAAATTCTTCACCCACTGGATTCGTGAAACGGACCAGATCACCGTGCTGTTGGATGACATCACCGAGCAGCGCATGTACGAACGCGCCATGGCCCAAAAAGAGAAATCCGCCATGCTTGAATCACTCGTCGGTGGCATCGCCCACGAAATTAATAACAAGCTGTCACCCATTATCGGTTTTGCGGAATTGCTCACCATTCAGCTCGAGCGGAACGAACCGCCAAACAAACTTCAGAACTACGGCAAAACCATTCGCGACAGCGCCGTGGAGTCCGCGAAAATCATTCGCCAACTCTTGCAACTCTCCCGTCCGACCACTTCAGAATTGGGCCTTTGCGATCTGCGTACCATTGTTCAGGACGCCTTGACTATTCTCAGCTTCCGGTTGCGCGAGAGTGGCTGCCACCTCGAACTCGGTCTGCCCGCCACCGAAGCTCCGATCATCGCCGACCCGGCGCAAATCAAGCAGATCATCATTAACCTGATTTTAAATGCGCTGGATGCCATGGAAGACCGCTCCACCCGGCGGTTGCGCCTGGCCGTTACCGGGCAGTTGAACCACGTAATTCTGGAAGTGGAAGACACGGGACACGGCATCAAGCCGGAACATTTAAGCCGTATTTTTGATCCCTTTTTTACGACCAAAGGTCCAGACCGCGGCACCGGGCTGGGCCTGAGCGTCTGCTTCAGCATTATCAAGCAACATGGCGGAGAAATTCAGGCCGAAAGCACCGAAAATATCGGTACCCTGTTTAAAATTATTCTCCCTTCCACGACGCCGCTGAACGCCGTTCATCAAGCCGCGCGGCCAGTGAATGAAACCACGGCCAACGATAAACCCGCCGTCACCATTTCCTCGCCGCATGCCCGCATCCTCATCGTCGATGATGATGAATTTGTAACGCAAATGCTGCAGGAAGCGCTCAAGCTCAAATTAAGCGGTCACATCGAGCTGCGGCATTCGGGTGAGCAGGCCGTCAGTTTGCTTGAGAAAGCCGATTTCGATCTGATCATCTCCGACGTGCGCATGCCGGGCATGGGTGGCTTTGGCTTGTTCCAATGGATCAAATTATGCCGTCCACAATTAGCCAATCATTTCCTCTTCATCACGGGTGATGCAGGCGGAGTGGATCTGAATGAACAACTGGAAGCCCTCGGCATTCCCGTTCTGCGCAAGCCTTTTGCCGTGGATGATTTGATCCGCGAATGCCTGCGCATGGCGCGCAAACAATCCATTCACACCGCCGCTTGAAACGCACTAAGGATTCGGCTGCGCGTTGGTAAAAGTAACTGTGCCGGGCAGCGGATTGGTGTTCGCCCCTGTCACCACTGAATTGGTGCCGTTGACTTTCACCGGCGGATGATTCGTCCCCTTCGTCCGGTTTTCGTCGTTTTTCTTTTTCGGTTTGACCGGCTTGATCAACTCATCAAATTTCTTCGCCTGTTCCGGATTTAATTCCGCCTTGATGCGTTCGCGCGTACGCTTGACCTCTTCATGCAATTCCGGCGCGATCTTTGCCGAAATTTCCCGGGTGCGATTCTGGCTTTCGCTCAAAATGATTTCGATCTTCTTGTCCTGCTCAGGCGTCAGTTGCAACTGCTGGCCGTACCGCGTCAGAAAATCCTTTTTCAAACGGTTGGCATTGCCGCCGCCGTCCGGTGGCGTATTGCTGGGGGGAACGATGACACTGGAAACATTGGGCACCGGCGGAGCCGGATTGGTCGCCGGAGAAACGGGAGCGGAGGCAGCCACCTGTGCGTGGTAGGAATTATTCACGAGCAAACCGCCCGTTATGACTCCCGCACCAAAGATGACCAGGGTTGCAAAGATGACTTGCCAATATCTCACCAATTATCTCCCATACTGTCGAGCGGAGCGAGTACGGTCTTCTCCAAATCCGCCGACATCATTTCGGCGGGCCGGGAATTGGTCGAGTGAAAAGTCCAGAGTCCCAGGAAGACCGTCAAGGCGACACAAGGCGCCGCCGCGCGCCAGAGGGCATGTCCCCACAGCGACCAGCTATCCACCTTCTTAAGTGCCTCCAACCGCGCCATGATCCGCTTTTCAAACGCATACGGGACGTGGTCACTCGGTTGATCCAGCCGGGCGGCTGTCATCAACTTGTTTTTTAGTTCTACGATCTTCATAAGCCTGCACTAACTCAGACGCACCTACCCCACTCAGGGTTACAAATACTTTTCCCGGCCCATTTTTTCCAGAATCTTTTTCATTTCCGCCCGGGCGCGGAAAGCCCTTACTTTTACCAGCGGCAAAGACCACCCTGTCAGCACCGCAATCTCTTTAATGGAACGCTCTTCAATCTCCAGCAGCGTAATCACTAACCGCGCTGCCGGGCTTAATTGCGCCAGCACCCGGGCCACCAGTTCCTTTGCGGCCGTTGCCTGCTCACTGGCCTGGCTGGGATCAGCGGCAAACCGCTCCAGCCAATCGGTTTCCGGTTCCGAAATATCGGTAAACGAAGTCTCCCGGTTCCTTTGATGTC
>JBEHZA010000390.1:0-5214 GCA_048497895.1 Verrucomicrobiota bacterium | reverse complement strand
CCTGGTTATCAATGCTTCCACTTGCTTTTTATTTATCTCTCGTAGTGAATGGACGCGTTCTCAAAAGAACATAAGCTCTTGGCCGATTTTCTTATTTCTCGTCATTTTTGCTGCTTGGATGATCTATGTGGGATCTCATGCGAAGCCTGAAATAACTGAGGGATTTCGTTCATCCTTCGTTATTTTACTTTGGGCAATCTTTGTGCCACTTAATATTTTGTTGTGGTGGCAAAAAAGAAAATCGGCCCTGTGCAATTTAAACACCAGCACCTGATCTCCCACGGTCGTGGGTTTAACTCTGATTGGCACTTGATGCTGGAGCGGAATCAATCTCGGACGTAGTTTCACTCCGTATCGTTCTCGCTTCCAGAAATGATTTCAATTCCTGCGCCGCTTTGCCGCCGAAGCCGGAGACTTCGGCGATTTGTTCCACGGTAGCGAGACGCAAGCGATGAACCGAACCAAATTTTTTCAGCAGCGCGGCTTTGCGTTGTTCACCGATGCCGGGGAATTCATCGAGCAGGCTCTCGGAAATTTTCTTGAGACGCAATTGCGCGTTGTAGGTATTGGCAAAGCGATGGGATTCATCACGCACCCGTTGCAGTAATTTTAATGCGCCTTTGTCATGACTCAAACGCAACGGCTCTTTCTCACCGGGTTGATAAATTTCTTCATATTCTTTCGCGAGGCCGATAATCGGCAGATGGCTTAAGCCGAGCTTCGCGAGTTCCTCACAAGCGGCGTTGAGCTGGCCTTTGCCGCCGTCAATGAGAATGAGGCTCGGCAAATTGGTGGTCGCATTATTAGCCGGTTCAAATGCGGGCTCGCTTGGGCTTGCGCTCGCTTCGTTGAGCACGTACGCGGAAGTATCGACAGAGGTTGGCTCGTCGGTTGGTTCGGCTGGAGGCGTTGAACCTTCACGCAGCAGACGTGAGTAACGGCGGCGAATGGTTTCCGCCATGCAGGCAAAGTCATCCTGCCCCGTCACCGTTTTCATTTTGAACCGGCGATAATTCGAGCGATCCGGCCGGCCATTCTTGAAACTGACCATCGAAGCGACGGCAAACGTGCCGCTGATATTGGAAATATCAAAACCTTCAATGCGTATCGGTGGTTCGGTCAGCCCGAGCACTTCGCCCAATTCAATCAGGTCACGATCCGGATGAATCGCCACGGGCAAGGTGTAGGGCACACGAGTGAACTTGCGTGTTTTCTGCGTCGTGTCCCGAAGATCCGCCAGGATGTCGCGTAGTTGGGCAGCCTTCTCGAAATCGAGCGCGGCCGCCGCTTTTTTCATTTCCCCTTCGAGTTGCTCACGCATTTCGTCGCATTGACCATCGAGGAAATCGCAAGCGGCGACGACTTGTTGTCGATAATCATCCTGCGAAATATTGCCGATGCACGGGGCCGTGCAGACTTTCAAGTGGCCATAAAGACAATGCTTATAATCCTGTTCGGTGGGTGTGAGCGGACGACAGCCGCGCAGGTTGAATTTGCTCCGCACCAGATTCAGCGTGCGCCGCACGGCGCCTGAGCTGACGAACGGGCCGAAATAACGCGCCCCATCCTCCTGCTTGAGCCGCGTGAGCGTGAAGCGCGGGATGGGGTCATTCAGATTTACCTTCACCAGCAGAAACCGTTTATCATCGCGAAAGCTGACGTTATAACGCGGGTGAAATTCTTTGATGAGTTTTCCTTCAAGCAGGAGTGCTTCCGGTTCGCTGCGCACAATGTGCACATCCAGATCGTGAATGGCATCGACGAGTGCGTTGAATTTCAAATCCCAGCCCTGGCGACGCGACGGATGAAAATATTGACTGACGCGCTTGCGGAGATCGAGCGCCTTGCCGACATAGATCACCGTGCCAAAGCGGTCTTTCATCAGATAGACGCCCGGTTTGTGCGGTAATTGACTCAGCTTATTGCGAATGTGATCTGTCGCTGGCACGAGAACATAGTAGCGCAGAAGTGCGTTGACGCAAAGCGCAGAGAAACTTGCGGAAATAAAGAACGCCCGGAGCGTACTTTTTGTAAGCGCTCCGGGCGTTGCGAATGGTGGGTGGACGACGGTTAGTGTCCGCCGTTTAAGTCACGGTAAAGGGCCTGTTGCTGGCCGTGATTCAAATCTTGTATCGCATTCATCAGGTTTTGAATCTGCTGTTGAACAGTTGCTCCGGGGATTACGAAACTGGAATTATTAAACTCGCTTCGAAATGCCGTGGTGAGAGTCAGCACCTGTTGAGTGACCGCCGTTACTTGCGTTTGCAACTGAGAGTTGGTGCTGGTGAGAGCAGACAACTGCGCAGTTAATGTCTGAATGGACGCATTCGCAGTCGCCAGATCCGCCTGCAACTGCGCGTTCGTAGTGGTGAGGCTTTGATTCGCAGCGTTAGCCGTATTCAGGCTGCTTTGCAGTTGAGCATTACTGGACGTGAGGCTTTGAATTTGTGCCTGTGCGTTGTTCAAGTTGGATTGCAGTTGGCTGTTTGAAGTGGTCAGCGCGGTTACTTGATTGCTCAACGACTGATTGGCTGCATTCGCGGCATCCAGACTGGCCTGCAACAGCGCGTTGCTGGAGGTCAAGGAAGCCACCTGGTTGGTCAGCGTGTTATTGGCCGCCGTCAGAATGGCGACCTGATTCGTCAGCGAATTGTACGCGGTGCCGAGGGTGGCGACTTGATTAGACAAACTCAGATTGGAGGCATTGGCCGCGGTGAGGCTGGCTTGCAATTGAGTGTTACTGCTCGTGAGGCTTTGCACCGTCGCATTAGCGTTGGCGAGATCAGCCTGAGTTTGGGTCAGTTGATTCGCTAGCGTCAGGTTATTCGTGGTGAGGAGAGCAATTTGCGCCTGTAAGCCTGTGATATTGGTCGTGGCATTGGAGAGGCTCGCTTGGAGCACAATATTACTGCTGATCACTGCTTGAAGATAATTTGTCGCGTTAGACAGATCGGTCTGGCTCTGGCTGAGTTGCGCAGACAAGCTTGTATTCGACGCGGTCAGGGTGTTTACCAGATTGAGCAAACCGGTGACATTCGTGGTCGCGTTATAGAGCTGGAATTGCAGGGTGCTTACCTGATTGCTCAGCGAGTTGATGTCACTGAGCAAGGAATAATAGTCGGAAGTGTGAATCTTTAATGATTCATCATAGACTTCACCAGCTCGTATCGGCAAAGCCGGGTTCCCACTTCTACCTCCCACAATCAATACGCGACCGTCGATAAGCGTTGTGGCTGTGAAGTTGGCGCGATTGGTCGTCATATTGCCAACCGATGTGAATGCACCACTATTTATCTCATAAATGAAAGCGGTGCTCCAAAAAGTTGTGGATGCCGTTACCGGCGTACCGCCACAAATGAAGACGTCCCCACTCGCGAGCAACGTTGCAGCGTGTTGGCCGGTAGCATTCGGGATGGATCCTGTTAAAACAGATGTATGTGCATTCGGATCATACAGTTCTGCACTCGCCAGAGCCGGAGTTCCTCCCGTGGTTGAAGAAAACCCGCCAGCGATAAGCACTTTACCATTCGGGAGGAGTGTCGCGGTGTGAGAGGACCGTGGTTGAACCATATTTCCACCGGAAGAAAAGGTATTGGACGTTGGATTGAATATTTCGAGACTCGCTTGAGTAACATTGTTGGAATCCAAGCCGCCTGCGACCAGCACGCGTCCATCATTTAGTAATGTAATCGAATGAACTGCTCGTGGGATAATATTGTTACCAACGATGGAAAACGTTCCCGTCACTGGATCAAAAACCTCGGCTTTGGCGATGACAGCGTTTGCCGCATCACGCCCTCCGACAATCAGCACACGGCCGTCTTGTAAGAGTGCGGCCTGATGGGCCTGACGGGCAAATTGCAACGATCCCGTGAATGAGGATTGGCCGGTTGTCGGATCGTAGATTTCAGTTAAACCGGTTACGACAGGTATACCATTACTTGAGCCGGTCAGGCCGCCGACGATAAGTATTCGACCATCGGCCAGTCGCGTTGCTGTATTTGCAAAATGCGCAACGAGCAGATTTCCTCCGTTCACGAAGGCGTTGGCATTCGGGTCGAAAATATCAAGACGCAAAATGTTTGGTGGATTTAAGGATGGAATTTGGCCTCCGCTAATAAGTACACGACCATCGGGTAATAAGTTTGCACCTTGGGTGACTCGGCCGACACTCATCAAGTTCGTGACGGACGTAAAATCCGTGTTCGTTTGCGCCTGGGCCAGTGCGGCGGCAAAGATGAACCAGGCCATGACAGCGCCGAAGAACGGGTTCGAGAATCGTATGGGTTTCGTCTTTCGTTGAATTAACATAGGTTTTGCTTTTTGTGATGTCTGTGTCGCCTCCTTTTCCGCACGCTTTAAGCATTTGAAAATGCCCGCGTGTGGCGGCGAAAAATCAACGGCAAATGCAGTTACAGAGGTAAACGCTTTTGAATGCGAACGCTTTCTCCCCCTTCCTGAATCCGTCACTGACTTGTGAGGAATTTATACAATATCGAGTTATTAGCGTCAAATAGTATTTTTATTTTCTAATCGGTTCATGAATTTCAACTGTGGACTTCGTAAAACCGAATCAAACTGTTGTTGTGTGAACCAGCGGATCGATTTATCAACGCCTTCATCCATCCCATGAAAAACACGATGCGTTGCGGCGGCATTTCGTTGTTTCAGCAATGGAGAGACTGGGGTATGCTGAACTCGATTTTTTATGAAATACACGAACGAGCAACTTTGGACGCGGTTTCAACAATACTATTCCGAATATCCGTCCATCGGATTGGCGCTGGATATCAGCCGGATGAATTTTGCGGATGATTATTTCACCAATCATGAAGCAGCGGCGCAAAAGGCGTTCGCAGCGATGACAGCGTTGGAAAAGGGTGCGATTGCGAATCCAGATGAGAATCGCATGGTCGGGCATTATTGGTTGCGGGATGCGGCACTGGCCCCAGCCAAAGAACTGCAACAGGAAATCACCGGTACACTCACTGCAATCAAGACGTTTGCCGAAGATGTACACGAAGGCGCCTTGAATGGCAGTTCCGGCCGCTTTACCAATCTGCTCGTGATTGGCATTGGCGGTTCCGCGCTTGGTCCGCAATTTGTCGCGAATGCGCTTGGTCATCCAGCGACGGATAAGATGATCCCCTACTTTTTCGATAACACCGATCCGGATGGCATGGACAAGGTATTGGCGAAGCTCGCGGGACAATT
>JBEHZA010000389.1:0-5234 GCA_048497895.1 Verrucomicrobiota bacterium | reverse complement strand
CAGCAATATCCGCCAATCCAACGTCGCGGTATATGCCGAAACTCTTGGTTGGGTCACCTTGCTGCGACCGGGGACGGTCGCTGTCCGATAAAGGGATTCACTCGCGGTGGATTATGAGTTAGCTTAAATCCGATGCGCGGCATCAAACATTTCCACCATTGTCCGAAATGCGGTCAGGCATTAAGTGGCCAGCCGCATCCCAACTTTATCCAGTGCGAGGCCTGTCATTTCGTTTATTACTTCAACCCCACGGTTTCTGCGGCGGGAATTGTAAGCGATGAACAAGGTCGGGTGTTGTTCATCCGTCGCGCGAAAGAACCGGCGAAAGGAAAGCTGGCCATTCCCGGTGGCTTCATTGACATGGGGGAAACGGCGGAAACCGGGTTGCGCCGGGAATTCCGCGAAGAGGTCAACCTCGACCTGATGAACCTCGAATACTTTTGCTCCTTCACGAACGAGTATCTGTACCAAGGGGTGACCTATCCGGTACTCGATCTTTATTTCACGGCGCGCGCGGAGCAACCGCAGCAGGCAGCGGCACTGGATGATGTGGAAAGCGTTTGCTGGCTCAAACCGGCAGAGATTCCGCTGGATGAAATCGCGTTTCCTTCCATGCGGGAAGCCCTGGAACAATGGGTGGCTTCGAGGGCGGAAAAATCGGTGTAACCGTCTTCGGCAGCAGGCGTCTCCAGATTCGTAACCAACCGCGCAGAAGGAAGACGATCCGCGGCGGTTGTCGGCAAGGTGAAGTCTCTAAACCGCTGTAACCGGATTATGCAAGGGACGTCACCAACCCCAGAGCCACTGGCTATGAAAAGCGCTTTTGCCCATAAAAACATCCGTTCAACCCTGTTGATTCAACTGGTTATCTTTGCGGCAATCGCCAGCGCCTCAAAGGGTTCCGCTGCCAGCGCAGAGCGCAAGCCCACGCCCGATGAACTTGCTTTTTTCGAGAAGAAAATCCGACCCGTGCTGGCAGACAAGTGTTACAAGTGCCATTCGACGGACGCGGAACGAGTGAAAGGCGGTCTGGCACTGGATACGCGGGATGGCATCCGGATGGGTGGCGATACCGGTCATGCGGTAGTTCCGGGTGACCTTAAGTCCAGCCTGTTGATCAAAGCCATCCGTTACGACGATTCAGAACTCCAAATGCCACCGAAAAAGGAAGGCGGCAAGTTGTCAGCCGAGGTCATTGCCGATTTCGAGACGTGGGTAAAGATGGGCGCCCCCGATCCGCGTGAGTCCAAGGTGGGCGTGGCCAAAAAGGGTTTGAACCTGGATAAGGCGCGGGAATTCTGGGCCTTCCAGACGCCGAAAAAAGTTCCCGCTCCCACGGTTAAGAACAAGGACTGGGCCTACAATGATCTGGATAAATATGTGCTCGCCCAAACCGAAGCCAAAGGTTTGCGCCCAGTTAATAATGCGGACAAGCGCTCACTCATCCGCCGCGTTTATTATGATTTAATCGGTTTGCCGCCGACACCGGAAGCGGTGGAGGCGTTTGCCAATGATCCTTCGCCCGATGCTTACGAAAAGGTCGTGAAGCAATTGCTCGCCAGTTCGCAATTCGGTGAGAAATGGGGGCGGCACTGGCTGGACGTAGCCCGTTACGCGGAATCCAGTGGCAAGGAAAATAATATCACCTATCCGCACGCGTGGCGTTATCGCGATTACGTGATCAATGCAATCAATGCGGACAAACCGTATGACCGTTTCCTGAAGGAACAGCTTGCGGGCGATTTGCTGCCAGTGAAGAACGATCAGGAATTTGCAGACAATCTGATTGCCACCGGTTTTCTGGCGGTGGGCCCGAAATCGCACAACACGCGTGAGCGGCGGCAGTTTCAATTGGACGTGGCGGATGAACAGATCGACGCGGTCACGCAAGGCATGCTCGGTCTGACGGTGGCCTGCGCGCGTTGCCATGATCATAAATTCGACCCCGTTCCCACGCATGATTACTACGCGCTGGCGGGAATTTTCCTGAGCACGGAGACGATGTATGGCACGCCGCAATTTGTGCAGAACAACCAACCGGCGCCACTACTCATGCTGCCGGAGAGTGCAAAGGTCACGCAACCGCCAGCATTGAGCGCGCAACAGATTGCGAACATGAAGCGGCAGTTGGAAGAGAACAAAAAGGAACGCGACGAAATCATTGCCGAAGCGCGGAAGAGTAAAGACCGCACGGCATTCGCCAATCCCCGGTTCCTCCGCTCCAATACTTTGACCGCGATTTTGGAGAAGCAGCTCGCGCGTTATGACGCGAATGGACAGCCGCTCAAAATCGCGATGGGCGTGCAGGACCGGGATTATCCGCGCGACACGCAAATCCTTGTTCGCGGAGAAGCTGAAAAACCAGGTGAGACGGTGCCTCGCGGATTCCTGCAAGTAATCAATACGAAACAAACACCGGCGATTAAAAAAGGCAGCGGCCGGCTGGAACTCGCGGAATGGATTGCTTCACCGGAAAATCCGCTGACGGCACGGGTGATGGTGAACCGCATCTGGCTGCACCTTTTGGGCACGGGCATCGTTCCTTCGCCGGATAACTTCGGCACGACCGGACAACTCCCGACGAATCAACCGTTGCTCGATTACCTGGCGATTTCCTTCGTGGAAAACGGCTGGTCGATCAAAAAAATGGTGCAGCAGATTGTCCTGAGCCACACATATCAACTCGGCTCGGAATACAACGCGGCGGATTATGCGCTTGATCCGGATAACACGTATCTCTGGCGCATGAGCAAGCGGCGTTTGGAAGCGGAGGAGATTCGCGACGCGATGCTGCAAATCAGCGGCAAACTGGATTTGACACCGCCGCACGGTTCACCGACCGCGCCGTTCGAAGGGCCGGTGGTCACCATGATGCGTTTTGGCGCATTGAATAATGAGCGCAACAATCGTTCGGTTTACATGCCGATTGTCCGCGATCAAGTGCCAGATTCACTGGCCGTATTCGATTTTGCGGAACCGAGTCTGGTGATCGGAGACCGTGAAGACACCACGGTGCCTTCGCAAGCGCTTTACCTGATGAATAGCCAGACCGTGGAACGTTATGCGGAAGGGATGGCCGACCGGTTACTGGCCAAGCCGATGGCGGGCGGCGAACGCAGCACGCTGGCTTTCCAAATGGTCTATTCGCGCCCTCCGACTTCTGAGGAATTGAAAGTAACGGGCGAATTTTTCAAACGGTTTTATGCCGCGGAAGGCAAGAAGGGCTGGAGCCAGGAACGGTTGGGCCGGGCCGCGCTGGTGGCCTTCTGCCAGGCTTTATTGGGCAGCGCGGAATTCCGCTATTTGAACTGAGAGAACGACTATGAACAAACCGATGAATCCATTTTTCTCGCGCCGCGAAGTTTTAAAGACGTTGTCGGGCGGTTTCGGTTATCTTGCGTTTGCGGGATTGGCCGCGCAGGCGGCAGAAAGCGACGCGCCGAAAGCCAGTCCACTGGCACCGAAGCAGCCGCATTTTCCTGCGCGGGCCAAGCATGTGATTTTCCTTTGCATGAGCGGCGGGCCATCGCATGTGGATACGTTCGATTATAAGCCAAAGCTCAATGAGGATAGCGGCAAAGATTTCAACATTAAGAACCGCGGACGGGGCGTGTTACTCGGTTCGCCGTGGAAATTTACGCAACATGGCCAAAGTGGATTGTGGATCTCCGAATTGTTTCCGGAAGTCGCGAAACATGCCGATGATCTGTGCGTCGTGCGCAGCATGCAGACAGATTTACCGGCGCATCCACAGGCGTACATGCAAATGCACACGGGGAGTTTTCAATTTGTCCGGCCTTCGCTCGGAGCGTGGACGCTGTATGGATTGGGCACCGAGAATGAGAATTTGCCGGGCTTCATTACGTTGAACCCGCCGCTCAATAATGGTGGCGCGCAGAATTATGGCAGCGCATTTCTCCCGGCGATTTATCAAGGCACACGCATTGGCGCTGAAGGGCCGCGTTTGGGCGCGCAACGCAGCGGCATGAATGTGGAAGCGAAATTCCCCAATATCGCGAATAAAAACATCTCTCCGGAAGGCCAGCGGGCACAGCTCGATTTGATTCAGGAATTGAACCGGGAAAAGCTGGCGAAGGATCAATACAATCCGCAAGTGGAAGGGGTAATTGAATCTTACGAACTGGCGTTCCGCATGCAGAGCGAGATTCCCCGGGTGATGGATATTTCCAAAGAAACGGAAGCGACACGTAAAATGTACGGTATCGGTGAGGGCGACACGAATACGTATGGACGCCAATGTCTATTGGCACGGCGTTTTATCGAAGCGGGCGTGCGTTTTGTGGAAGTCGGCTCAGGTGGTTGGGATCAGCATCGCAACTTGAAAGCCGACCATGCGCGCAATGCGGAATCGGTGGATCAACCGATTGCGGCGCTGCTAACTGATTTGAAGCAACGCGGTTTGCTGAAGGATACACTGGTGCTGTGGGGCGGTGAATTTGGGCGCACTCCATTCGCGCAATCCAGCGATGGGCGCGATCATAATAACAAGGGCTTTTCGATGTGGATGGCCGGGGGCGGCATCAAGGGCGGCCTGGCTTATGGGCGCACGGATGATTACGGTTCTGAAGCGGTGGAAAACAAGGTGCACATTCACGATCTGCACGCAACGATTCTTAACCAGCTTGGATTAAACCATGAGAAACTGACGTTTAAATACGCTGGCCGGGATTTCCGGCTGACGGACATCAGCGGGAATGTGGTGCGGGATATTATCAGTTGATTTGGGGTGGTTCGGGGCTGCAAGCCACCGTTTCTGAGTGTGAAACGGTGGCTTGATTCTTTTTCGGGGCGCGTAATCCGAAGCAGGCGGGACGCCTGCGGTACGGCAGGCCAGAGGCCTGCGCTACGAGGTAGCGCCTGCGTCTCGCGTGCTTTCCTGGGGTGCGAGTTGCATTGAATGGGTGGTTAAAACAATTCCTGCCGCACGCGTGGCTTGCTTCTTTTTTGGAGACGGGCATTTTCATTTGGAGAAACTCAAAGCAATTGATTATGCGAAGGAATTTATTTCAAGCGGCAGTGGTGATTTGGGGGATGGCTCTGTTGGAATTTTCGTTCAACATTCGCGGCGCAGCGGCGGAAAAGCCGCCGAATATCGTATTGATCGTGGCAGACAGTCTCGGTTACGGCGATCTCGGTTGCTATGGGGCGACGAAAATCAAAACACCGAACTGCGCCCTTCTTTGGCCAGCAGGTCGCAGTTCGTTGTTTTGATT
>JBEHZA010000388.1:0-5260 GCA_048497895.1 Verrucomicrobiota bacterium | reverse complement strand
TTAAATTTTTTAATGCTCAGGAAAAGCAGGGTCAGCATTATTCCAGATTGGGGTGGTACTGGTTAAGTTGACTTCCCCTGGTCCCGTGCTCTACCGCCAGATTCGCTCTGGCCGTTTCGGTAAAAGTTTTTCCATGTTCAAACTTCGCACGATGCGGGTGGATGCAGAAAAGCATGGCGCTGTTTGGGCGTCGACCAATGATCCCCGCACCACTCCGGTGGGTAATTTCCTTCGCAAATACCGCATCGATGAAATCCCTCAATTGGTCAACGTTCTGCGGGGGCAAATGTCTCTGGTCGGTCCTCGTCCGGAACGTCCTGAATTTGTCGAACAATTATCGGATCGAATTCCTTTCTACCGCGAGCGGCTCATGATTCAGCCCGGCATCACCGGGTGGGCGCAAGTCAGCTATCCCTACGGCGCCAGCATTGAAGATACCCGCCGCAAGCTGGAATATGATCTGTATTACATGAAGCACATGAGCTTCTTTTTGGATTTATTCATTTTGCTCGATACGGTGCGTATTATTCTCGTGGGAGGTTTGCATGAGCGGCACAAGCAAAACGTGCCCCGATATGAAACTTCCACGGGCGAGTATCAACCGGGTGCTTCCGTTCCCGTCGGCCAGATTCCCATGGCTGTGACCCCGCATCAATAAATGGACATGGAATCGTGGAGGCGATGAGTATTTCATGCCTCCGTTTTTCATTCACTCCTGCCTTTTGATGGGTAAACTTGCAACCTGTCATTGTCGCTGTTAAAAACCCTGATATGGACCATGATCCCAGATCGTTGGAGCAACTTCGCCACCACTTTGAAGTGGAGCGCGAACTGGCCCAGCGTTTGTTGCATTCCACCCGCCCGGAGCGGACGAAATTGTTCGCCTCGCTCTACGGGGAACTTTTTGCCCGGGTGCCGGATCATCCCCGCTTGTTACGCCGGGACACGGACGAAAGCACGCGTCAGGCGGTGGCGGCCAGATTGGCCTTGCTCCGGGGAAAGCTTCCCGGGGTTAAAAACTTTCTGGAAATCGCCCCGGGCGATTGCCGGCTGGCTTTTGAAGTTTGCCAGCATGTGGAAAAGGTGTATGGCGTGGATATTTCCGACCAGAGCGGAGAGGAAGTTGTCCGCCCATCGAACTTTGAATTAGTGGTGTACGACGGTTACCAATTGAATCTGCCAGATAATACCGTGGATTTAGCTTTCAGTTACCAATTCCTGGAGCATCTCCATCCGGATGATGTGGTGCCGCATTTTGAATTGATCAAACGCGTGCTTAAGCCCGGTGGCGCTTACATTTTCTCCACGCCGCACCGGTTTTCCGGTCCGCATGATGTTTCTTGTTACTTTTCCGATACTCCGCAGGGTTTTCATTTCCGGGAGTGGACTCATTTCGAGCTGCGCGATCTGGTGAAGCAATTAGGTTTTTCTTCCTGGTATACGTACCGGCTGGGAAAAGTGAGAGAAAGCGCTCTTTGGAATCTGGCTACCTTTGGGGCTGAACATCTGATTGACGTGCTTCCACGCAAGCTGCAAAAGCGGATTAGTGAACGGCTGTTTAACAGCGTCATTATGATCTGCTACAAGTAAGGGTAAATCGAATCTGTGTCGATACGACTTAACCTGCGCATGTCTTCTACCACCAAAAAAACCGCTTTGGCTGGTTTTTTTTTGCTCGTCATATTCCTCTGCTTTTGGCCGTTCCGCTTTGAAAATGATTCGGCAGTGTGGGATCGGTTGATGGATGCCTGTCATATCCCATTATTTGGCAGTGTGGCGTTGGTTTTGTATTGGAATATTCCCAATTCGGGCTGCTACGGCTGGAGGCACGCTCTGAAAACAGGTTTTTTGACTTGTTTGATGGCGGCGTTAGTAGAAGTGATCCAGCCTTATACTGGCCGAACGGAAAGTTTTGATGACTTTCGCAACGGTTTTTTTGGCGTGGTGATTGCTCTGGCGGCGATTCCCGTCTGGTTGCAACATAAGCGTTGGTTTTCACGTTTTCTACACTTGGTATTTACCGTCCTGATAACGGCGTTTGTATTGCAGCCTGCCTGGCAGGAATGGAAAGGCATTCAATGGCGGAAACAAAACTTCCCGCTATTGGGCGATTTTGAAACTCCAATCGAACTGAAGCTCTGGACCTCACAAGGGGGATCTGACCGCTCATGGACCGAGCTGACCTTCTCCACTGAATATGCGACGCATGGATCACATTCCTTGCGAATTCAAACGGGAGTTGGCAATTGGGCGGGTGTCAGTTACGCGGCGGGTGTTCAAGATTGGAGCAACTATACCTCCCTTGCCTTTGAGATCTACAATCCGGGAGCATCATTTACCCTGGGAATTCGTGTTGATGACGATGTTGGGCCGCGAAATAGTTCATCGCGATTTAGCCGGCAGATAGAACTGGCGCCCGGCCCGACCAAAATAACGATTTCAGTTCATGATCTGCAGCAACAGGCAAAACCCCAGCCACTCCATGTTCAAGGCATTCGCCGGCTGGCGCTGTTTACAGGCGAGCAGCAAAACAGCCGGGTGTTTTATCTCGACAATGTTCGATTGGAATAAGTAATGACTATCCGTGATGGCTGGATGTAATTTTGAAAGTATTATTAATTAAAACATGGCGTTGATCGGCATAAATGCCCGTGTGCTTTGTTCAGGCATTCGAGGAGGGATGGGGCAGTACGTTCAGCATTTGATTGAAGGATTGCTGGCCGATAGCTCCCATTCTGTGCAGCTTTACCATCATACGGCCCTCCATGAGGACTTCCGCTTGCAGCACGAGCGGCTCAAATCCTGTCAGATTTCTGATTGGGATAGGGGGCGTTTTTTTCTTTGGGAACAGTTCAGTCTTCCAAGGCAATTAAGTCGGGATAAACTGGACATTTTTCATAGTCCGGATGCCGCTTTATCCTACGTCCAGCCGTGTCCATCTATTGTTACAGTACATGATGTCATTTTGAACAAATGTGACGATGGAGAGTCCCGTAAAGTGTTGTTTTACTCACGGCGTATTCTGCCGTCCTGTTTTCGCAAAGCCAAAAGAGTAATTACGGATTCCGAGGTTTCAAAACAGGATCTTGTTCACTACTTACGGGTGCCAGAAGAGAAAATCCGTGTGGTTTACCTTGGGGTCAGTGATTTTTACCGTCCTCTGGAAGCAGATGCGGCCCGTGAACAAGCGGAAAAAAGCGGGTTGCCGGACGATTATATTTTCATGATCGGAGCGGCCTCGCCGCATAAGAATATTGACCGCGCCGTCGAGGCATTTATCCGGTTTAAAAAAAATAACGACGTAGCGACGAAAATGGTCATAAACGTGAAGAATGCCGGCACCCGTGCCAGCATCATTGAAAAACTGACGAACCACGGTTTAAAGGATCAAGCAGTACTCTTGAGTTACCTGCCGCAAACTGAAGTCCGGCTGCTTTATAATCGTGCTTCACTGTTTCTATTTCCTAGTTTAGCTGAAGGGTTCGGCTTGCCGCCACTGGAAGCAATGGCGTGTGGCGCTCCAGTTGCCGCTTCAAATGCCAGTTGCATACCCGAGATCGTTGGCGCTCCAGCGGTTTACTTTGATCCTTTAAGTGTTGAAGAAATGGCGAATGCCATCGCGAAGGTTATTGGTTCCCAAGAGACGGCTGGTAGATTGCGGCGCCTGGGCTACGAACACGTTAAGAAATTCACCTGGCAGCGAACGGTTGAAAGGACTTTGGCTGTTTATCAGGAGGTTCTTGCCGGGGCATGAGAAACAGCTCGATGACATTGAGCGGATTAACGGTTTTCCAAATTCCAGCCTGGCACAATGCGAATCGCTTACACAACTGATTACGATGCTCACAATATCAGAAATTGGTCGGGCACAGGGACGGCTGTGGCCAGATCACTGGAGGCTCAGCAATTGCAGTTGGAATATCTTGGACCGCTCAAATATCCGTCGGCCCCGTTCGCGGAATTGAAACGCAAGTTGTATCGACGCTTGTTCCATTTGCAATATCTGGACGATTTTTCGGTCGCAACCCAGCGTAGCTACGGCCTGCAAATCATGGAAAAGCTTAAGACCGTCCATGGCGACGTTATCTTCGGCACCCATTCTCACATTTTTTCTTTTTGTGAATCCAATCTGCCGATTGTTTTTTGGAGCGATTCGACCTTTGCCGGATTGGTTAATTTCTATGCTGACTACTCGCATTTGTGCGGCGAATCATTGCGGGCGGGAAATCGCGTAGAACGATTAGGGCTTGAACGCTGCCGGTTGGCTATTTACGCATCCGATTGGGCCGCTCAATCCGCCATCCGGGATTACGGTGTGGATCCGGCCAAAGTGAAGGTGGTGCCTTACGGGGCCAACCTTCAGTCCGAACGCACATATGACGATATAAAACGGATGTTGGCTCAACGTTCCCGAAATATCTGTAAATTAATTTTCATTGGCAAAGTCTGGGAACGCAAAGGCGGAGATGTCGCTTTGGCAGTGGTCAAACAATTAAATGAATCCGGAGTACGCGCTGAGTTGACCCTGGTGGGCTCTCAGCCGCCTGCGGGAATAGATTTGCCTCCGTACGTGCGCAATATGGGGTTCATTAGTAAAGCGAAACCGGAGGGGCAACAACTTTTTGACTCCCTTGTGGCTGAATCACATTTTCTGATTCTTCCGACGCAGGCGGAATGTTATGGCGTGGCCTTTTGTGAGGCCAGCTCTTTTGGGGTTCCAAGTCTGACAACTAACGTAGGCGGCGTGCCGACGGTGGTCAAAGATGGCGTAAATGGCAAAACTTTCAGTCTCCGGGCGCCAATTGCAGAGTATAGCCGCTATGTAGGCGACCTGATGCAAAACTATTCTATGTACGAACAATTGGCGTTATCGGCTTATAACGAATATCAAACACGCCTTAATTGGCGGTCGGCGGGAGAAAAGGTGAAACAATTGCTAACTGAAATTATTTAGTTTCCATGCTTGTTCTGAAAGGCTGGCTCAATTTTGATGTTGGCGCGCTGAATTTTATTTGCACTGGCAGTCCGGGTGCAGACACTTACTACCTTTGATTGACACAAGTTCAAAACTGATAGGGCTTGCGGACAGCATTCAAACTGCTTCCTGGATCGCCCTCGATACGGAAGCTGACAGTTTGCACGCCTACCCGGAAAAGATTTGTCTCATTCAAATCAGTCTGGAGGGGAGCGATGATCTGGTGGACCCCTTGTCGGCGATGGATTTGAACCCACTTTGGGAAAGTTTGCGGGGCCGGGAACT
>JBEHZA010000387.1:0-5270 GCA_048497895.1 Verrucomicrobiota bacterium | reverse complement strand
AATCAAGTCCTCGCAGCGGGCGAAGCGGATGCGGTCGGATTTGGCGTAGCGTTTCTGTCGAACCCGGATTTGCCGGAACGTTTTCGCAAACAGGCGACGCTGAATGCGCCAGACCAGACCACTTTCTATGCGCCGGGACCGAAAGGTTATACGGATTATCCGACACTGGCTCAGGTGGCCTCATGAACCCGGCCGCGCCCACTGCGTTTTCCGTGCTGGACCTCGCTTCGGTTCGCGAAGGAGGCACGGTGGCGGAGAGTTTTCGCCATACCGTGGAGCTGGCGCAAAACGTGGAGCGGCTCGGTTACAAACGGTTCTGGCTGGCGGAACATCACAACATGGCGGGCATCGCCAGTGCGGCGACGTCGGTCCTGATCGGGCATGTGGCGGGGAAAACCGCCACTATCCGGGTTGGCTCAGGCGGCATCATGCTGCCGAATCACGCGGCGATGGTGATTGCGGAGCATTTTGGAACGTTAGAGGCATTATATCCGGGGCGGATTGATCTGGGATTGGGGCGCGCGCCGGGATCGGATTCAATTGCTGCGCGGGCGTTGGGACGTGATCCATCGGCGGGTGATAAATTTCCGGAACAGGTGCAGGAATTGCTTGCGTTCCTCGGGCCCGTCGCGCCGGGACAGCGGTTGCAAGCGGTGCCGGGTGGCGGGTCCAAAGTGCCGGTGTGGCTGCTGGGATCAAGCACGTTCAGCGCGCATCTGGCGGCGCTGCTGGGATTGCCATTCGCGTTTGCAGGACAGTTTGCGCCGGGATTTATGGGGGAAGCGCTGGAGCTTTACCGCGAGAGATTTCAGGCGTCGGAATATTTAGCCAAACCGTATGTCATGGTGGGGTTGCCGGTGATTGCGGCGAACACGGATGCCGAGGCAAAACATCTCGCCACGTCGAGTTTTCAACGGGTGTTAAAGTTGCGGCGCGGCCAACCGATCTTTGTGCCGCCGCCGGTGGAGAGCATGGCGGGGCTGTGGAACGAGGCGGAGCAGCAGATGGTCGCGGATCATTTCGGCGCGGCGGTCATTGGCGGGCCCGAAACGGTTGAGCGCGAGTTGCGCGATTTTATCAAGAGGACGCAGGCGGATGAATTGATGGTGCATTCCGAGTTTTACCGGTTTGAAGACCGGTTACGTTCTTACGAGATCGTGGCGAAGATTTTCCTTAAATAAACCGCAGATACTTTTTAACTCATTCAACTATTACTACCTATGGAATACAGAATTCTTGGCGGCTCGGGCTTGAAAGTTCCGGCCTTAACGTTTGGCACCGGCACGTTCGGCGGCAAAGGCGATTTGTTTGCCTCCTGGGGCAATAGCGAGGTGGCCGAGGCGACGCGACTGGTGGATGTCTGTCTCGAGGCCGGCCTGAATATGTTCGATAGCGCGGATGTTTATTCCGGCGGTCGCGCGGAGGAAATATTGGGCGCGGCGATTGCCGGTCGCCGGGACAAGGTGTTGATCTCCACCAAGGCGACGTTCCGTTTAGGGGACGGGCCGAATGATGTGGGGTCTTCGCGGTTTCATTTGATCCGGGCAATCGAGGGGAGCTTGAAACGGCTGGGGACAGATTACCTGGATTTGTTTCAATTGCATGGCTTCGACGCGATGACGCCGGTCGAGGAAACGCTCAGCACACTGGACGATCTCGTGCGCGCGGGGAAAATCCGTTACGTCGGCTGCTCGAATTTCTCGGGCTGGCATTTGATGAAGTCGCTGGCGGTGGCGGATAAATATGGTTACTCCCGTTACGTGGCGCATCAAGCGTACTATTCGTTGATCGGTCGCAGTTATGAATGGGAATTGATGCCGCTGGGGCTGGATCAAAAAGTAGGCGCGGTGGTGTGGAGTCCGTTGGGCTGGGGACGTTTGACGGGCAAGATTCGCCGCGGCCAGCCGTTGCCCGCAACGAGCCGGTTGCATTCGCAAACCTCCATCGACATGGGGCCGCCGGTGGATAATGAATTGCTCTATAACGTGGTGGACGTGCTGGATGCCATTGCCAAGGAAACCGGCAAGACCGTGCCGCAGATCGCGCTCAACTGGCTGCTGCAACGTCCGACGGTTTCGACGATTGTGATTGGCGCGCGGAATGAAGAACAGTTGCGGCAGAATCTCGGAGCGGTGGGTTGGAATTTGTCAAAAGAACAGGTCGCCAGACTGGATGCCGCGAGTGAGGTGACGGCGGCGTATCCTTATTTTCATCAGCAGAAATTTACGGAACGGAATCCGTGGGCGGTTTAAGGGGCTGGGGAAATCCGAAGCTCGAAGGGGTTAAAGGGCGAAAACTGGTTTAGGAAATGCGCCCTGCCCTTCCTTGAAGGGAAAATGGGACGGCGCTGAGGACCGGGATGATTCTGTGAGTTACAGATCCGCGACTCACATCACAGCCCGGATCGGTCATGATGATCCGGCAGCAGCAGACAGAAAGGATTCATAAATATCCTCAGCGTGTTTCCCCTGGCTACGACTCATAATTCGAGGTTGAAAGAAAACAGGTTTGCGGGCTAAGTTAGGCTCGTGCTATGAGGGAAAAGCAAGTTATCACTGGGGTTAGATCAAATTCATTGCCGGAATTCTTCTCCCTTCTCAGTTCTCCCTGAAATAATATCCGGATGAACCTTTCCTTAATGAAACCAAGCGTTGAAGCACTCCGGAGATGCCTGCTGGTTCTAAGCTGCGTGGTTGGAGTGTGGGTATTTCCGGCGAATGCAAGGGCGGAAACCAAACTACCCACGCTCGACGCAGTGCGGGACTATACCCCAAGTCGCAAGGAGAAAGGGCCGGTCTTCGAGCAAAAGCCGAAACGGGATCGGTTATTGGTATTAATCGACGCGGCTAACGCTGGAGATAAAACTGCACAATATACCCTGGGAGAGATCTACGAAAACGGAATCGGTTTACCGAAAGATGCCGTGAAGGCAATGGAATGGTATCGCAAAGCAGCCGATCGGGGCCTGCCTGAAGCGGAGTATATGATCGGACGAGGTTATGCGTTGGGAATCGGGCTGCAACAGGACGAAAAAGAATCCATCAAGTGGTATCAACGGGCAGTAGATCACCATTTCGCAGGGGCGATGCATAGTTTGGGGATAGCCTATCTGCAAGGCGCAGGGGTGACTACCAACGTGAATGAGGCCATCAAGTTACTGACGGTTCCAGCCAGGAAAGGCAGTGCAACGTCTCAATTGGCACTGACTCTGATCTATCTGGCTCCAGTATTTGGTCACACGAATTCCACGGAAGGCCTGAAATGGTGCCGGCTTGCAGCGGAGCAAGGAAACAATTTTGCGGAAACAATCCTCGGCGAGCATTACTTGAGCGATGAGGCGGGCAAGAAAAATCCAGCCGAAGCGGAAAAGTGGTTGTTACGCGCAGCCGAACACGGAAACGCCATCGCGAGGGAAGAGTTGGGAAACCTCTATTATTCGGGAGAAGGCAAATACAAGCGACCAAACGAAGCCTTTAATTGGTGGCTGAAAGGCGCCGAACAAGGAAATGCCGGAAGCCAAAATAATTTGGGGGCCAGATACCTTAATGGCAAGGAGGGGGAAAAAGACTATAATCAAGCATTCGCCTGGATCCAAAAAGCAGCAGCCCAGAATTATCCACCCGCGCTCTATAATATGGGGATTTGTTATTGGTCCGGTTATGGCGTGACCAAAGACCAGGACATGGCCATGAAATACTTTCTGATGGCGGCCGGAGGCGGGGTCAAGTTGGCCGCCATCCGTTTGTTCGAGGCTAACAAGGGGCGCCTTACGCTGGAACATTTTAAATGGACCCGCCAAGCGGCAGACCTGGGTCTGGTGGAAGCCCAAATCACATTGGCAAACCAATATGCTTACGGATCAGGGGTGACGAAAAATGAGTCCGAGGCGCGTCAGTGGTATCGCCGGGCGGCAGCTCAAGGTTCGTCCCAAGCGAGCGCCATTTTGCTACAGAATTACGGGGAGAAAGCTGCCATCACAGAGCCAAGCCCCGAAACGTTACGGAGAATGCAAACCCAAGCCGAAGCCAGAGACGTGGTAGCAGAATATTTCCTGGCCAGTTATTACAGTGAAGACCGCTTCTTTCAAAGAGACGCAGCGGAAGCCGTACGCTGGCTTAAACTGGCGGCCGAGCATGAGATCTCCATAGCCGGATTGAAGCTGGGCCAAGCCTGCCAGTCAGGACTCGGCACGGAGAAGGATTTTCCTCAAGCAATGAAATATTACTTGATGGCAGCAGAGGGTGGCTCTGCCGTAGCGGCGCTTTCGTTGGCCGAAATTTATGAGCAAGGACTGATTACGAAGCCGGATAAGGTCGAAGCGATACGCTGGCTGCGAAAAGCCGCTGAAGGAGGCTCAGCCACTGCCCAGTACAAACTGGCCACGGAACACTTCAAGAACCGCAAGCTGGAAAGCAGCGCCAACGAGGCGGCGAGGTGGTACCGGTTGGCCGCCCTGCAAGGATTACCTGAAGCGCAGTATTGGTATGGCACCTGCCTCATCGCCGGCACGGGAACGACGAAAGACCCGGAGGCCGCAATCGCATGGCTTACCCACGCAGCAGCACAGCACCAAACGAATGCCAGCTACACTCTGGGGGGGATATATTTTTTGGGATTGAACGGCCAAACCAATCAAGCGGAGGCACTGAAGTGGTATACGAAAGCGGCAGAAGCAGGCGATGCAAAAGCGCAATATCAACTGGGGCTGATGTATTTTAAAGGCCTGGGAACAAAACAGGATTATACGGAATCCTCAAAGTGGACCGAACTGGCCGCCCGGCAGGATCACGCCCGGGCGCAACTGGCGCTGGGCACAGCCTATGTTTCCGGTCTTGGCCGGGAGAAAAATCTGACGGAAGCTCTCAATTGGTATCAACGCGCCGGCAGCAACGGTCTGGCGGAAGCCCAGTTCAGGTGCGGTCTCATGTACTTGACCGGGCTAGGCGTGACAAAAGACATTTCGGCAGCGACGAATTGGATGTTTCAAGCCGCCGATAAGGGACTGCCCAAAGGCGCGGCGATGGTAGGAACCTATTATGCGCAGCAAAAGGAATACCCGGAGGCGCTTAAATGGGCGACTAAAGCCGCCAAAGCAGGAGACGCAGTCGGAGCAGGTTTACTGGGCAAACTGTATGCCGATGGCAAGGGGGTGCCACAGAATTATGAAGAAGCAGTGAAATGGTTTCGCCAAGGGGCAGATCAGGGCCTGGGATCGGCGCTATTCGCCTTGAGCGAGAGCTATCGCTATGGCCACGGCGTGCCAGCATCGG
>JBEHZA010000386.1:0-5293 GCA_048497895.1 Verrucomicrobiota bacterium | reverse complement strand
GCTGGTAAGCGTGAGCACGCCGCTTTTGCCGGTCTGATTAAACATTTGCAGCAGCTCAATGACTGAAACATTTTTTAACGAGCCGGACAGCATGCCGCCCAAATCCGCCGCAGGTTTGGCCGGGGCTAATTCTGTTCGTTGGTGTTTGGCCGCGGATTTGGGCTGGTTGAACCGGTTCAGCCGGATGACCATGAACACAACTTTCGCAAGGCGGACACGGTCGCCTTCCTGCAACGGTGATTCCTGGATGAAATCATCGTTAACCTGCACGCGGTGGTCGGTATCGAGACTGCGAATGAGCATCCGATCCTGGCTGAAAAACGTAAGCTGGGCGAGTTTGCGAGCCGCAGTGGGCTCGTTCACCAACAATTGTTTTTCATCAGAACTTCCGAGGATAATTTCCCCTTCATCCGGCAGCAGGACTTCTTTGCCCTTATCTTTGCCGGACAGAAAATGTATGGCCATGCCCATTTACGTCACATGATATTGAGCCACAACAGACAAACAAGAGCTTTTCAAATTTTTATGCGACAGTGTTGGGAAATTAATTCCGCGTTGCGGCAGGGGGTGGTTTTTTTGCTGACCAGGCCGGTTGGCGAATTTATGGTTTGGCTAGGTTGGCTTAATAAGAACACGTATGGCCTGGGGCTAAAATCATGAGTGAGCGCATCCAAGTAATTCTCGGGGATATTGTCCGGCAGGACGTGGATGCAATCGTCAATGCCGCCAACAGTTCTTTGCTGGGTGGGGGTGGGGTGGATGGGGCAATTCATAGTGCGGCAGGGCCTGAATTATTCGCTGAGTGCCAAAAGCTCAAGGGGTGTGCTACCGGAGAGGCGAAGATTACGGGTGGCTATCGTTTGCCCGCCAAATACATTATTCATACGGTCGGCCCAATCTGGAAGGATGGTTTGCGGGGCGAGGATGAAAAGCTCGCGTTATGCTACCGCAATGTGCTGGCTTTAGCGGAGCAAAATGGGGTTCGTTCAATTGCCTTTCCCGCGATCAGCACCGGGGCCTATGGCTTTCCGATAGAGCAAGCGACTTACATTGCGGTGCATGAGGTCACCCAATTCCTGAGCCGGAACCGGACCATGGAATTGGTGCGGTTTGTTTGCTTTGATCAGGAAGCCTGCGAGTTTTATTTGCAGATGGTGGCGGACTTTGAGGCCGGGGATTAAGCGAGCTTTCTTCCTTCACGGGAAGTCGATCCGAGTCTCACGCATTCTCAGCCGGCTTCGTTCAGTGTCCTGACCCAGCGGGCGCGGGGCAGGTTGCGAAATTCATAACGACGGTAAAGGGACTCCACCCGCCGGTGTTCAATGTCCACATCCAAATCCATCGCTGCATAACCGCGGGCACAGGCATGTTCAATCGCGGCCTCCAGCAGCATGGTTCCAGCACCTTGATTGCGGTGAGCAGTGGTGACATGGAGTTCTTCCAACCAGCAGGTGAAGCCACCGTGTTCCGCGCTCAATAACGACGCAACATAAGCGACTCCGGCAACTTCGTGGCTTGTCCGTGCGACAAGGAAGAACCCGCATTCCTGGTGTGCCAGGACGTGTTTAATGACGCGCGACAACCGTTCTGTGCCCGTAGGAATATGGTGCTCCAGCATTTGAGCCAGCAGCAGGAAAAGGACGGCGTCGTGATCGGCTGGTTGCGCAGGGGAAATGGAATAGCGATTCATAATGCGTATCGCCCTGGATATAGCATTATTCTCTCGCGAGTTCAGTAATTTCGTTCCGGTTAGGTGTTCTTTTCGTCTATAGGCTGTTCCGGGAAGCGACTCTCAAGCACTGCTTACACAGGGCGGCGACCGCTGATAACACGCACCAGAATCAGGATAATGGCGACAACCAACAGGAGGTGAATGAACCCATTAATGGTGTAGGACGAGATCAGTCCCAGTAACCAGAGTAGAATCATAACGATGGCAATGGTGTACAACATAACCTTTTCCTTTCTCTACCAGGTTTGATTGGTGGCGATGTAATAATGATCGCCGATTGAAACTGCGGGCACAGCTTTTAATAAACTAACGAGGACCAAGCCGCGCGTTGCCGCATTTGTATTTGGTGGCTGGCTGACACGAGCGCCAAACAAGCCGCCGGTTCGATTGCCCTGTTATCATCCCTGCTTCAACCTTCCATTAGATGGCTAAAAAAGCAAGTGAGGGCGAAAAATAGACGCGGGTTTTCGAGTGAAGCAATTTTTAGTCGATTTGCCGATAGGCCGGAAAAGTTCTAATCGATTCCGCGGCCCCAATCCCCGGCGGAGATACTCCAACCGTTGGAGTTTTTGTGAAGCGACAAGCTCATTTCATCATGCTGGTTCGAAGTGATGACGGTAACGCTGTTTTCCGAGTTGGCGTAGATCACGATGTGTTGAGCGCTCAGGCCGTCCCGTAAATCACGGGGCAGGCGGGTTGCATTGGCGAAACTGGGCTTGCGAAAAAAGGCCGGACCGGTCAGCCGTTCGATTTGGGAACGGATTTGAGCGACATCCCGGGAGGAAATCGGGCCATGCACTTCGACCCGTGATTCAGAAAAGCTCCAAACGGTCAGCAAGAGTAGCGCAACGAAGATGAGCCCCATGATTAACCGCCGTTTCATATCAGTTTCAGGGAGCAGGCTATGCCGATTTGAAAGAGATCGCAACGTAAACTGATTGTGAGTGCGGTTCCGGTCGGCACGCTTTACGCATAACTCAAGTGTAATTCGAGTTTTTCCAGTTGCACGTTCGTGGCGGCAGGGAAAGGCCCGCGTTCCGGAAGGCCAACTTCAAGCTGATTCCAGCCACGGCGCCAGATCTCACGGGGAACCGCGCATTCGATCCGCAGCAAACGTTGTTTGGGGTTGATCGGGTAATCTCCCTTGCCACCCGATGTGGGTTGGGGAGCCGGGGAAAAGATTTGGGGATCCTTCCATTCCGGATCGCGGGCGTTTTCGGTCAGCTTCACACCATTGAAACGAAACTCGAACCGGTCACCGGGAACAGTCTGAAAGAGGATGGCGCGGAGCGTAAGGCTGGCGGCAGACGTTGGGACATCGCTGACATAGCAGGCGAGGGGGGTAATGCGTCCGTCATTGGCCAATGTCACCGGCAAGGGAGAGGTATCGTTGCGATTGAAGAAGCCTTCGGCCCAGGGATAGCCGCCACGGCGCTCGAGCGCGTAGATTTTATTCTTACCGATCAGGGTCCGCAGTTCACCGATTTCATGGTAGGCGAGTTGATGTGTGAGTGGTCCCACTTCGCAACCTAAGGTCCGGCAAACTTCCGGGGTGGCGATGGACCAGTTGAAAGTCACCACGCCGTTAGCGCCGCGCTGGAGATGATTGGCGAAGACGCCGCGCAGAAATTCAGGCGGAGCGTAACGATAACCATCCGTGGCGTGATGATCGTCGAAGCAGGGTTGCAATTGAATTGTTTCACCGACGGCTTGCCGGTAGGCGTCGACATCCACGTCGATGGAACGTGAGCCCAGGGTGAGCACATCCACGAGCCGCTGTTCCGCCCACGCCCGCACGTCAAAGCCATCCACGTGGCAGCCTTCGAGGTTGCGTGGCACCTTGGCGGCCAGCAGCAGCGGGCGGCCGCGTTTTTGAGCAACTTCCAGCAGCATCGTTCGCACCTGGCGCAGGAATTGGGTGACGTGATCCCGGAGTTCCCATTGGTGGCCGACCGGCAGACAGGGGACATGCCGCGAGAAATCGATTTGCAGCCCGTCAAGATCGTAGCGGGTGACGATTTCGCGCAGGAGCGAGACCTTGTATTCGCGGAGCCCGGCAGAAGCGAGATTCCAGAGACCCTGCCACCAAAAACTGTGGACGACCCAATCTGGATGCTGTGCTTTGAGCGGATGCAGATGTTCCATCTCCAAGCCGCCGGTAGCTTTGCCATCGACTTCACCGATGCGGTGGTTCCAGACGGCTTCGAGTTTGCGGCGGCGCGTTTCTTTGATCAGTTCCGCCATCCAATCCGTGCCGGTTTGAAACCATTGCTGGAGCAATGGATGCTCGACGGGTGGTTGCAACTGACTGGGGAAAACCGGGCCGACAGTATCACCATTGTTGTCCCACCAGATGGCGTCAATCTGACTGCCGGGTTCGTCCACGTAAGCAAAGAGAGCATCGCGAAAGTTTGCGAACGGCGCGTTTCCATCCGGGTGTTTTTTAGCATATCCACGCATGACGTCATAGCCGTCACAGAGTACGACAATGCGGCGTTTCCGGCGGGCGACCATGTTCCGATGTTCAATCGGCAGATCGATGGGAGCACTGGCTGGGGCGCTGGTTCCATTCAGAGGAGCAACCAGCGCCGCGGCGGCGGTGGCGCCGATGAATTGCCGCCGGTTCCATTGGGGGCGAGAGTCGGGCATAATTCTGAAATTACTGACTGCGGACGCGGGCGGATATTCACGGAATCGCAATCGGGGTGGTCAGACGCCTCCAGTGAGCGCATTCATCCGGGCGATCCATTTTTGTGAGAACTCCGTTTCGGCAGAAATCGCGCCGAGGTTGACATCATGAAAATAACTTAGAGAACTGTTCCAATCGAGCGGAGGAAACCAGAGCCGGGCGAGCGTGTTGAGGAATTGATCGTAGGAACTGGCTAAACGCTGCCAGTCGCCCGCTCCGCCAGCGTGGTCAATATAATAAAGCGCTCCAAAATCCTGTTCGGCGGAGATCAAAACGATGATGTCGCCATCACCCGTTTCAAAAACCGGAAAAATATCGTCAAAGCTGAACGGGCTGGGCTGGGCGCGATAATCCGCCCAGTTGATAAAGGAATCTTCCCAGAGCGCAAGGCTCTTTAAGCTGGTTTCGTAGAAGTTAAAGTGAAACCCGCCGTTTTCCGGAAAGCCCTCAAGGAAATCGGAGTCAGCGACCAATGCCGGGTCCAATTCCCATTCCAGAATGACGCGCGCTGAGTTGTGTTTCGCAAAATCCGTGAGCCCGTCCGGAATCGGACGATCCAGTTGCTTTTGGCGCCAGGCAATCTGTTGGGTGGTGGCGGGTTTGCCGATCGAGAATTCAAATTCTGTCGAGAGCCGACCTAGACAGGCCGCCCGGTTGATAATGTCTATGCGCGTCAACGGCATGTTTCGTTCTGTTACAATTCTCAACAGGTTGGAACTTATCCAACCGGGTTGACCGGTCACGCCTGCGGGAACACCGAACCTTCGGTTGCACTTATTTCAAATGCACCAGGACGCGCAGACGTTTGCTGGTGTACGCGGCGGCGTTGCCCTGGAACGTCCAGTCATGATGTTCACCGGGGCTGTTGCCAA
>JBEHZA010000385.1:0-5302 GCA_048497895.1 Verrucomicrobiota bacterium | reverse complement strand
GCGCATCAGTTCGTTGGAAGCTCTGTTGCTGTGGAGACGGGCAAATCACCTTCCACGACAGGGGCCGGTTCGGAAGGCGCGTTGACGAAGGGGCCGTTTAACGCCTTGCCGCCGATCATTGATTTGAACAATGCGCTCGTCTCCTATCTGATTACTGGTTACGACGCGTTTATTACGGCAGCCGGTTATGTTGGGCCGAATGTGCGGGTGGACCATGACATCAGCCTGCTGGTGCCGGAAGTCTGGTGCCGGATGACGGTGGCGGAACGGGACCCGAAATTCCTGATCCGCAACGGCTACCTGGAGAAGTGTGAGGACATGGAATTCGGCGGCGGCAAAATCCTGTCGAGCCGGTTGGGCTATCGCATCACAAAACGTTTTGTGCGCACTTATTTCGGCCGGGTGTTCAATCATCCGCACGTAGTGATCAGTGATGAAATGTTGCAGCCGGAGACGCAGGATTTGGCCATCTTCGCCGATGGGGTGGATAATATCATGGGCACGCAGAAGCGGGTGGCGTTGCAATATTTTGCTGATGGCAGCGTGGCTCAGGCGTGTCCGCCGTTGAAAGCGCTGTTGCACATCATGGCTTACGATCAATACGAGGGGCATGATCTCAACAGTCCGGAAATTCGTGATATGTTTACGCGCGAAAATCTGCTGGCCAGCGAATGGTATGCGAAACGCCTGCTTGCCAAGCAGGAGATTGACGTGCGGTTGTGGCATCGGCATCTGGAATACGTGGAGAAATTTCTCGCCAAGACCAATTATCTGGATGAAACCAACCGGCTGGGCATTCATAGCCGCCTGCGCCAGGCCAAAACCACGCTGGAGCATGTCAAATCCGCGGCGTATCTTGAGGAATTGCGCGGGACGATTGGCGCTGAGCCGTTGAAATAGCGGTTTCCGCGCAACTGTGCGGGGCCAGAAGTGTTATTACCGGTAAACCGGTTCTAGTTGAATCGCGTTAGCAAACGTGGCACAACTAACGGCACCATTTACCGTATGCGTATTAACTCGATTTGTCTTTCCGCCGCTTTGTCACTTTCTGCCGTGCTGGTGTTATCGAACGGTTGTGTCACGCACGACCGGGTTACCGAAGGCACGCTGGCTTATGCTGCCGGCAAACCGGATTCGCTCAAGCAACTCCGCGACTCACTGACGTTCCTCGCTACGTTTGATCACGGCACTAATGCGGATTTTGCGCTTGGTGATCGCCAGCTTTATTTCGCGCCTTCCAGCAAAGAACGGAGCGCGGCCAAACCGGGCTTGCCGGAGGGTGGAATGGTGCAATTCGCAGGCAAGGAAGGCCGTTACGGCGATGCGTTGCGGATGACGGGGAAAACCAAAGAGGTGATTTTCTTCAAGGGCGAAAAGAATGTGGCTTACAACACCACGAACTGGAGCGGCACGGCGTCGTTCTGGCTGAAATTGGACCCGGAGAAGGATCTTCCGGAAGGCTATTGTGATCCGCTGCAATTCGTGGCGCAATCCTGGACCAATGGCGTGATGTTTGTGGAGTTCAGCAAAGATCAGCCGCGGCATTTCCGTTACGGCATTCAAGCCCTGCCGGCTTTGTGGAACCCAAAAGGATTGAAGTGGGACGAAATCCCGGAAGCGGATCGTCCGCTGGTGGTCGCGGATAAAGCGCCGTTTGGCCGCGATCATTGGGTGCATGTGGCCTTCACTTTCTCCAATGCGAACACGGGCAACAAAGATGGCACGGGGCGGCTCTATCTGAACGGCCAGTTCCAAGGTGTGTTCAGCAGTTTTAACAATCTGTTCCAGTGGGATGCTGCCAAAAGCGCTGTGACGATCGGGTTGAACTATGTAGGCTTGTTTGATGACTTGAGCCTTTTCAACCGCGAGTTAACGGATGACGAAGTGATGCGCCTTTACACCTTGCCCGGCGGCGCCAGTGACATCCTCAAGAAACCTTACGGCTACTGGCCTTATCCTTACCGGCACGATTAAGTGTGGCCGATTGCTGTCCGGGGCAATTAAAATTCCGGCATCGACAGCGCGGGCGGAAACCGCAATTCTGACCCGCATGAAACGTTGGTCTTATAGTTTGATTTTTCTCGGGTTGTATCTGGCCGTATTCCATTTATGGATTGGCTCCAGCCGCCCGGTCATTATTTTGAGCGCGCTGGTGACGACGGCGCTGTTATTGGCGGCCTTTGTGCGGGCCGCGAAACGTTACTATTTTGTGAATCACTGGGATTGCTGGATGCATGCGGTTGTGATTCTGGATGTGCTGACGGAAGGAGTGTTAGTTTCTTCGCACGAAGGGTACAGCTTTTACCTTTGCGCGCTCGCGTTTGCCATCGTGATTGGCGGTTACCGCGGATACATTCTCAAAAACAATCTGATGAGTGTGAAGCTGGACGAAACGGCGGCTTAAAAGCCTTTCGGCATTAAGTCGTGGACTGCGCTGATAATTAAGTCCTCTACGGAGGAGGCGAAACGGGTTGGGCGATCGTAGTAAAGCATCGCATCATACGCTTCATAACCACCCTCTGCCAGAACCCGCGCTGAAGGGATGTAACACGGCGCATCGTTCGCGTAGGCATTCACCCATAAATGACCGGCGGCAAATTCCTTTTTTAACCGCAACGAATAATCCACCACGACTTCCCCCGGCAGAAACACCATGGCCAGTTGGTTCCCGAAATTCCAAACGGTGACCTGATACGGCAACTGCGTAGGTAGTTTTTCACCGTGCTCCAGCCGGGCGAGGTTTCTTTGTGCGTGGAAAGCGATGGCGTGATTTTTATCCTGGGTCTTTTTCTCCCACTCTTCCCGGGTGGGCAAAGTGTCGAACGGCAAGGCAATCTGTTTGGCCTGACACACCAGCTTTGCTGTTAACGGAGTCATTGGTTTACTGACGAGCCGCTTTACTTCGGCAGCTAGCGCCTGACCGTGTTCTTCGGCCAACTCATACGTGCCGCGGGGATAAGGATTTTGGTCGCCGCCACAGCCCAGCGCAGTCAACGCGATGGCACCGGGAAAGTCGCGTTCCAGCGCGGCTTGAGCACAACCGGCCCAATCGCCATGGATTTTATTAAAGGCAGCGGTGGTGCAGTGGCAGGCGTATTCGACGAGAATAGCGCGTACTTTGCCTGCTTCATCCGTTACCCGTAATACGGGCAAATCATGATCGACTACTCCATCCGGATTTGGGCTGTTGATATAACCCGTGGGAGTTTTCGTACGACGGTTTTTTGCGAATTCAACTTTGCCGACGGCCCAATCCAAACGAGCCGGGCGTCGATCAGACAGCGCGGCAAGAGCGACTTGTTCCAGTTTGTTGATTAACTCCTGCGTATAGCGGTCGATGTGAGCGAGTTGATCTGCAGGTAGCTCTTGCCCAAAGAGATTGGGCAAGACGCCGTTGATCATCGGCGCTGAGTGGGTGTGGCTGGAGCAAAAGCAGAAATGATCTTCTGTCAGATGCGTCTTTTTTTGGAGTCGCTGCAACACTTCCTGCCGGATAGCGGCAGAAATGCCACAATTATCGATGGTGATAATTAAGGCCGGGCCTTCCGCATCACTGCCAAGCGCGAGCGCTTTGGCGAAAATATGTTGAGCCACGCTTTCAAATTCGGTCTTGCGCGAACCATAACCACTCAGCCGCACGGGGTAATCCGGAGTAATGTCGATTTTGGCCGCGCCCGCTAGACGCAGATTTGATTCTGCGGCGAGAGCCGGATGAGGGGCGCTAAAGAAACTACTCAGCGTAACGGTGAGAATAATGCCTAGAGCAAGAATTCGACGCATAAGCAGCATGATTATCCGGCAGTTGATGAGGCTTGAATGCCGTTACTCTAGGGAAGACGCCAGTGTGCCCGCAAGCATTCAAACTAAGGAGATCGGTTGGAAATAAAATGAACGGATCAATCAATTAAATTGAAGTTATGAGTCGGAGAAATGGTCAAAGTCTTCAGGAAGATTTTCTTGAGTGCGATATCTGAACTAAACGTGGAGTCATGCGTAACCGTCGTGATTGAGGATTCGATCATCCGGGATTCACGGTTGGAAGCGATGGTTTTTCGATTGGTTCCTTTCCCCTCATCCTGGTCTTCTCCCGGTGGGAGAAGGAATGGCAGGGGATGGACCGTTCCGATTCGTGCGTTGGTTCGGCATTTTCCATTGCGGGTTTACGAAGCAGATTTTTGGGACTCACAGGAGTTCGTCCTTCCGGAAAATAATTGAAGCGAGCAGGCTTGAAATATCCGATACGCTTGAAGAGGTCAAGTTGCTGCGACCGGGGATCGCCGCTTCGCGGGACAGGCGGTCGCTGTCCGGAGTTGGTGGAAAACTTGACAAGGTTCGGGGTGTTGGCCAGTGTCGAAATCACTAAACCCTTGTCCTGATGGCACCGCGGGTTGGACGCGCCTGCAACTGCCATCGTTATCACAATTGGATCTTTTACCTATGTTATCATTACGCCGGAATTTCGGATGGTTCGTGGCGGGCTTGATTTCAGTGCTGACCACGCGGGCGGCAGAGCTGCCACCGATGGATTTGGGTTCCGTAACGGAAAAGCACGTGATGATTCCGATGCGGGATGGCAAATCACTTTCGGCTTACCTTTACTTTCCTGCTGGCAACGGCCCGTGGCCAATTCTCTACCAGCAGCGTTACACGGATTTGACGGGCAAAGGCACACGCAAAGAGACGGCGAAAATGGCCGAGGCGGGTTACGTGGTAGCGAATGTGAATTTCCGCGGGGCGGGTTTGTCTGAAGGCACCTGGGTAGGATATCGTGCGTTAGGTTGGGGAGAATTGAAGGATGGCTACGACGCCTGTGAATGGCTGGCTATCCAACCATGGAGCAATGGCAAAGTGGGCAGTTGGGGCGGCTCACAGGCTGGGTTTGCACAAAATTTTCTCGCCATTACGCAGCCGCCGCATTTGGTGGCGCAATACATGACCGATACGGGTTTGAGTCTCTACCAGGAGGGTTATCGCATTGGCGGAGCGACGAAGCCGGAGCGGTTCAAGAAGATGGAATCGGTTTGCCGCGATCCGCAGGATAATCACAAGTTGCTGGAGGAATGGCTGCAGCATCCCACCTATGACAAGTATTGGCAGGATGAAGACTGCTCGCGGTATTTCAGCCGGATGAACGTGCCATGCTTCACGATTGGCAGTTGGTATGACTTCATGTGCGTGGGTTCGGTTAAGAGTTTCATCGGACGCCAGACGCTGGGTGGCACGAACTCCGTGGGTAAACAACAATTGTTGCTCGGCCCCTGGTTGCATGGTGGCTATCCCAAACCGAACAAGGTCGGTGACA
>JBEHZA010000384.1:0-5323 GCA_048497895.1 Verrucomicrobiota bacterium | reverse complement strand
TTGCATCCGCACACCGCTTTTATGAAAGGTTTTGCGCGGGTGTTGGGCAATCCTGCCGTGTTCTTTTTCTGGGCTACCATTGCGGCTACCTTCCTCTCACATGATCTGGTTGCTCCCACCTGGCCGAGCAAGTTTTCGTGCATCATCGGAGTGACTGCGGGAGCCACCACCTGGTTCACTTTACTCAGTTATGCTGTCTCCCTGGGACACAAAAAATATTCGGATCAAGCCCTGCTCAAGCTCTCGCGGGTTTGCGGACTATTCCTGCTCGGCTTCGCTGCGATCATCGGCTTCCGCATCGTTCTCCTGCTGCTGCGTGCGCAAACCAAATCCTGAGGCATAAAGCCGGAGGTACTTGAGTGCCACCAGAAAATCTTTGGGTAACGGCGATTTAATTTCCACCGGCAATCCGGTAACCGGATGAGCCACCAACAATTCCGCCGCATGCAATGCGACCCGCTCCATCAATGGCCGCTCCACCCGTCCGGGTTTCAATCGGTAACCGGGCTTCAACCGCGAAAGCAGCAACGGATGCCCCTGATACAACGCATCACCCACAATCGGAAATCCCTGATGCTTCAAATGCACGCGAATCTGATGCGTGCGTCCAGTCAACGGCCGGCATTCCACCAGTGAGTAACCCGCAAAATTCTCCACCGTTTTAAAACGTGTGATGGATTTTTTGCCCTGCTTGGGATCGACCCGAATCAACCCTACCTTAAGCGGGTGCGGCCCCAATTTAGCATCCACTTCAAACTCCGGCGGCGGCGTGCCATGCACAAGCGCGAAATAAACTTTGGCCGGTTTTTCAGCCCCAAACTGATCCGCCAACGCCACCAGGGCCGGCTTATTCTTGGCCAGCAAAATAATACCACTGGTCTCGAAATCAAGCCGGTGAACATTCGCCAGATAAGTAAGATTCCGGGGGCGAACCCAAGCCGCATTGCGTGCAATATCGTGATGCAGCAACTTCATCAGGTTGGGCCGGTCCGGGTCATACCGGTCCGGGGAGGTTAGCAAACCGGACGGCTTCTCCAGCGCGAGCAACACCTCATCTTCATACCGCACCGCCACTTCCCAGAACTCTCTGGTCGCCGGGGAAGAAAGTTTGATGACGTCAGAATTTGCCACGCAGCGATGCTTTGATCAGAAAATTATACCGCTAATATGGCCGGGAGAAAGCTGGCGGCGGACCGGGTCACTTGCCAACCGCCGTCTTCACCGGCATCGACACAGCCGCGTCGAACTCCCGTTGCAGCCATTCGTTGAAAGCACGATTTTGGCGCGCTTCCCGCAAACGTTCCAGATACGACGGCAATTCGGTCTTCAACGCCTTCTCGTCCGCGGGCAGGCGTTGCTTCACAAACACCAAAAAGCCACCTTCACCCGAGTTGATAAACGGGCTGACTTTCCCGGCATCCGTATCAAAAACCGCCTTGAGATAACGCTGCGGCTCGATGGTTTCCGGTAATTCCGCCACGGAATGGGCCGTGCGGGTAACAGCTCCCACGGCCACTGGCATGATTTTTTCCGCTTTGCAAACCTCTTCAAATGATTTTCCAGCCGCCACTCCTTTCACTGCTTTTTCGTGGAATGCCGCTCCTTCCGAACGCGACAAGTCCAGCGACTTGGCCCGGCGGAAATCCTCCGTCACCTTCGCGAGCACTTTATGCAGAGGCTGCGGCTCACTGTTAAATTTCCGTTTGAAGGCCACCACATAAACGCCATTGGTGCTGACCACAGGCGCGGTAAATGGCTGCGCTTCCGTCAGGTTGAATGCGTTATTAGCCGCCTCGGGCGACAACCAGTTTTCCTTCGGGCCATCCACTAATGAGAACGGTTCCGTCTCTTTGACCGTCAGGTTCTTCGCCGTCGCGGCCGTGTTGAAATCCGCCAGCACCGGCGTCTCTTTCTCGTAAATCGCATTCGCAAATTCGTTCGCCTTCTTGCGCGCTAAACGTAAAGCCTCCTGCTCCCGGAAAATATCTTTGATCTTATCCTTGGCCTGCGCTTCGGGCAACGGCTTGCCGGAGGCATCCAGCATCGCATTCGTTCCGCGGGAAAGATAAACCTGCTCAATCTGCTGATTCAGATTGGTGTTTTGCGCCATCAATTTGCCGGCTTCACCCAGGTAGTTGATCATCTCGAACGAGACGTAGCTCAGTTGCACGCGCAACGGAATGCTGTACTCCGCCTGATGCTTGTCGAAATATTCCGCCAGTTCGTTCGTCTTCACGACCACTTTGGCCAAATAATTGGAAGCCGAGAAGAACGTCCCCACCGTAACGGCGCGCTCATTATCCCGCCGGTACGCAGTCTCCGCCGAACGGGGCGCCACCAACTCACCGCTCATGCCATAAATGGCCGTCAGATAACGGATCCCCACCTCATGCCGCATGAACCGCACGAAATCCGCTTCCGTCAATTCCTGTGCACCCAGCGTTTGCTTGATGAAATTCTGATACGCATTCAGGTTGACGACCTTGGTTTTCTGATCGCGGAAGAACATCGCCACTTCCTGAGCGATGGTTGTTTCGCTCACCTGAATATTCAGATCCTTCATCTTTTGCGCGAGCAAGGCCCGGCGCAACGTCTCCACGTCCAGATCGAAACCCTGCTGACGTGCTATTTCCTCCCGCGGCCATTCGCGGAAATGCAGGTAATAAACCAGCATTGCCTCCCGTTTGGCGTTGTAATACTCCTCGGCACTCAGTGGGCGTCCGTTAATCGAACCCAGGCCGGAAGATCGGGTATTCCCCCCGAACAATCCCTTCAGTCCCGCATCGGGACTAAAAAAGACAACAAAGCTCAGGATGATCACCGTAATGATGATCGCCCACAGAATTTTCTGATGACGTCGAATGCTGGCAAACATATTTTAAACCAATGGAGCGAGCACCCTACCTGCCTCGACCAATGCTGGTCAAACGCAAAACGCAGTAAAATTGCCTGTCCGGAAAGCCGCTTCCAACCCCGGATCGCTCCCGCTAGCGCCCTCGGCTCCCAGGTTATCTCCACTCGCAGCTTATTTTCCCCACTCCTTTGTCATATCCTCTTCAAATTAAGTCTATTCCCAACCTCCCCCTTCATTCCAAACCACCCAAAACCATACCCGCCCACGCCCACCCCCCAACCCCATACATTCGGTTCTCATTAACACCATCGCGTCAATACAATGCCCATCGCCAACCCGCCGACAGGTTGAGCTGTTTTAACAGCCTCTCGAACGATCGCACTTCATTCAAAACCCATCCACCTCCTTTCTATTTATCCCTGAATAGCCCTGAATAAGCCTGACACCCCCAGCTGGAGCGCTGACCGCCGAGTCCGCGAGTCTGGCCCTCGCCAATCCTCTCGGATCTTATGTGCGGCCCCTTAAAATTGCCCCGTAATCCCATACAAAAGGTAATCCCCACCTCATTCTTTATTCTCCCTTTTTCCTTCAGCATTTAACTTAGCCCGGAATAAGCCGGACAACCTGCCCGAACGCGAGTATGTGGTATGGAGTTCCAGCTTTAGCTGGCGAAGTGATTATAATTGCGAGTGCTCTGAAGTCAGACCACAGCGACTTGACCATTCAGAGGCGATTGGCCATTTTTCATTCTTAATTCTTCCTTCTGCATTTAATTTATCCCTGAATAGCCCTGAATAAGCCTGACAGCTTCTCCGAAATGCGGACATTCCTTGCTTCCGCGTTCTGATCAGGTTCCCCTCTTGGGAGGGGTTAGGGGTGGGTTCCCTTCCCCTCAGCGCTTTTCTCAGCCCTGTCGATCCATTTATGTGGTTAAACAGCTTACCCCCTTTCGCATATTCCGCGTATTCCGCGGTTAAACTCCGGGCTTCTTTCGGATTTCGTCATTCGGTAATTCGTAATTTAACACCTCCTCCGTTAATCTAACCACAAAACCCCACGCTTGTATTTCCCACCGTGGGAAATTCCCTGCTTTTTTCCCTTCCCGCACGGACCGGGAAATTGCGGTATTTGCCCGTTCACAAGGCCAAATCCACCTTTACAAGCAGTTATCGCTCATGTAACGCTAGGCCCGATATATGCGCGCGTTCGTTAAAACTCTGTCCCTGCTGGTCTTATCAGCGTGGCTTACCGGTTGCACCTCCACTTCCGTAACCAACCTGACCCCGCGCCAGCATTTGCGCAACGCCGACGGCGTCTATCTCATGGAAGCAGAGTGGCGCAGCAATCAAGCCAACATCCGCAAAGAAACGATCAAGCCTTACGTGGTCATTGGCTTGGAAGAGTTTCCTATGCGTCGCACCTTAATGCTCCCCAACCGTTGGGAAGCTCTCGTTCCCATTGCCACCCAGAAAAGTCTGATTCACTACCGGTTCAAATTTGATTTCAATTACGCCCAGATGAATGGCGATAAACCGGACAGCAAGCTTTCGATGCCCTACCAGTTAGAGATTAAGGATAAGTAATCCCGGGCAGATCACTTCACCCGCAGGATTTTGAAGTTCAAGGAATAAAACCGCCCGCCAGATTTCCGGACAGCGGCCGCCTGTCCCGCGTTAGCGGCGATCCCCGGTCACAGCTTAGTGACCTCACCAACGGTGTCGGACATTTCCAACCCGCTCACACCTGCGGACCTTACGCTCAAGAATCATCGCTTTCCTGGACAGCTAATCGCCGCCTCTTAAGTGCAAGGATTCGCCGTGCGAAATTCCGGCTCGCAGAATCCTCACCTACAGGTCAGTGACACCCCGGTCTTAAGCGAATCAGTAAGGATCAACCGCGGATATCAACGCTCCACCGCGCGATAGAACCGCAAGGTCGAACCACTCGAATTTGGGTCTACAAAGTTGATCGATCCATCAAACGTCGTGTTCGTCAAAACCGGCGTCCAGTTTACCAGATTGGTCGAGACTTCGATCACATAGGTGATGCCACCCTGGCCGGTCAACGTGACCCCGAATTGATTATTCGTAAAGGCGCCCGTCGAAGACACCGTCAACGCCGTAATCCGGTTCACCTGCGCCACCGCCACCGCCGTGCGGTTCGCCGGTTGGAAATCATTTTCATTCGCCAGCACGGTCGCCACATTCGTAATCGTCCCCACGCTTTGCGGGGCCACCGTAATACTCACCACCCCTTGGGCTCCCACCGCCAGAGTGCCGAAGTAAACCTGCACCGGATTCGTTGAGGACGTTACCGTCCCTCCCCCAACCGGAGTCACCGACACAATGCTGGCCCCACTCGGAACCACATTGCTCAGGGTCACCGCCGTAGCCGCCACTGGCCCACGATTGGTAATCGTAACCGTATAAGTCAGGTTGCTGGTGACAAACACCGGATTCGGCGTCTCAC
>JBEHZA010000383.1:0-5328 GCA_048497895.1 Verrucomicrobiota bacterium | reverse complement strand
GAGAAATACTTCGCGTTCGGATTCAGCACCACGATCGCGCTGGTCGACTGTTCCGGATGCAACTGGAACTCGTCGGACAGCTCGACGCCGATCCGATCCGCCCCGAGCATCGACAGGATCGGCGCCTGGTCCTCCAGCCGCGGACACGCCGGATAGCCGAACGAATAGCGCGAGCCGCGATAGCCCTGCCCCAGCATCTTCTCGCCTGGGATTGGCGGGGCAGATTCAGCCGCAGGTGAGCGCCTTGCAGCAGGCGGCCACGGCCACGGCGCTGGGGAATCAACAGGCGAATCTGACGAATTATGGCGCGGGCATTCAGCAGGCGATTCAACAGGCCAACCCGCAAATGGCGCAGCTCTACCAAACGCTGGCGAACCAGGCGCAGAGTCAACTGGACGCGAATGGAGTGTCGCCGCAGGAACAGTCTGCATTGCAACAAGGCATCCGGAGTGCGCAAGCAGCGCGGGGCTTTGGCAATGGGCAGGCAGATGCGTCGCAAGAAGGGTATTACCTGGCGCAGAATCAATACCAACGGGCGCAGGCCAATCAGGCCTTTGCCGGCAATGTGCTCGGGTTGGGACAGCAATTGTATCAGAATCCGGCGTTGTCGATGTATAACTCCGCGGCATCGGGTGGTTTGAATGGAACGGTGGGCATGCTGGGAGTTGGTCAATCCATTGGCGGCGGCGCGGGGCCGAGTTTGTTTAATGCACAATCCCCGTATGCGGCCGGGATCTACAACACGAATTACAATTCGGCGTATGGACAGGCGATGTCGCAACAGAGTGCGAACGCGGGCTTGATCAGTGGTGGTATCAGCGGCCTGGGCAGTATTCTGGGTGCGGGCATGAGTAGTGGCATGTTTAGCGGTGGTGGTGGTCTGTCGGTAGGACAAGCTGCCGGTTCGATTCCCTGGGCGAGTAATGGGGCGTTTGCATATTAACGAAAGGAGTTATGGACTATTTCAATCCGATGCCGGGACAGATGTTGCAACAAGGCCTGGCCAGCTTTGGCCAGAGCATTGGCAACGGGATGAACCAGATGTATCAAAACCGCGTGCAACAGGATGCAATTCTGGACGCCAGGAATGAGCGGGCCAAACAGCAGCAAAGCCTAGGCAAAGGCGCGGAAGCGATCGCCAACGGCCTGGGCGACACGTTCTATAGCGCCACCGGTTTGACGCCGGACGAATTCAAGGCCATGGGGTCGCTGGATAAATATCAAGTAGTGAAAGGGTTTTCAGATAGCCAGGCGATCAAGAAGTACACGCAGGAAATGGCACTCGTGCAACAGCAACAGCAAGCAGGCGCTAACTTTCAACAGCAGATCCCGGGCTATCTCCAGCCAGCACCCACGGCGGATCCGAATACGGCATTTCAACCGCGGGCGATTTCACCGCAAGATCTGTTACGGATCGGCGCCCAGACCGGCGCTTTGGCGACGCCTCAGTTTAATGCGGCAGCCAGTATGGCAGAGAAAATGCGACCACTGCCGCAGTTGCAAACGCAGCAAGGGCCGGATGGATCCACTGTCTATACGTATGGAACGAAAATGCACGTGCAGCCGGGCGCGGATGGCAGTGCAGCCGTGGTGCCACAGGGGACGACGGTAAACGGGGTTCCGGTCATATATAATCCTAAAGGAGGCAATTTTCAGATTCCGCCGGCGTCACCGGATAATACGCCGCCCACTTTCTATGATGTGCCAGGAATTCCGGGAGTGAAAGTGGCGAAGGATAAAAATGGAACGATTCATACCATTCAACCGCCGAAGCATGCAGCCGATGAAGATCCAGGCACAACGGTGGCGAAAACGATTTTGGGCAGCTTGCAACAGGCGAAGCTGTTGGGAACAAAGAATGTTATTATCGGCAGCGATGGCAAAGTGACGACGGATCCGCGCTTTAGTATGGGGCGCGGGACGATTGAGCCGATCGATGCGGCGATTCAACGTTTTCAAAGCGCGTTGAAGCCGCAAGCTGAAGCGTCGCCGTCGGCAGATGGGCAACCGGTGCGGGTGAATACGAAGGCCGAACGGGACGCGTTGCCGGCGGGGGCAAAGTATATCGGTCCGGACGGCAAAACCTACCAGAAGAAGTAAATGGCCGATAGTCCAACAGATTGGGGAGATACCGCCGTGCTCGATGCGCCAGCACCGTCGCCGGCTGATTGGGGTGATTCCGCGGTGGACGTAGCACCCGCGGTGCAGATGGACCGATTTCAATCGCAGATTGGACCAGCGCCAGAACGAACCTGGGCGGATCATGTCAAACAAGGAGTGCAGGCGTTTCGTAATTTCCTATCCCCCTACATCGGGCAAACACAGGATGATTTGCAGCGGGCTCGGGCATTCCTGGATTATCCGGCGGAGAAAACGGATGAGCAGTTTTTAACGGATCATCCCGTGGAGAAGCTGCACCAGGATGGCTTGTTGGGCGTGTTCTCACGGCCCAATCCAGCGTTGACCACGGGAAAGGTGACCGGCGATGAACTTCAAACGCTGGGAATGAATCCGACGCTGGCGAAAGTAACGGCAGGCACGCAGCGGGCGTTTGCCGGCACGGTGGATTTCTTTACTTCACCGCTGGGCGCGGCCACGCTGGGCACAGCCTCTTTACCGAAGGTAACACAAAAGGCGATCGCGGCCGCATTCACGTATCAGATGGCGAGTCACGCGCCGGATCTAGTGCGAGGCATTCACCAGGCCGTCAAGGATGGCGACACGGAGAAGGCGGCGGAACTGACGGTGAGCGCCGGGCTGAGCGCCTTCTTTATCAAGGAAGGGGTGAAGCATGTGCTCGCGCCGGGTGAGGTGCCGCCGAAAGGGGTGGAAGTAAAGTTTGAGCCTAAGGAACTGGTGCCAGGCGTAGATCCGGAAGTAATCGCAGAGGCGAACAAGAGCAAGGAGCAGGAATCTGCCACGTCGCCGGTGGAAGAAGCCAAGCCCGCGACTGAAACACCGTCAGCGGCCGCAACGAATGCGTTTGGGGACCAGGTGGTGGAAGAAGTTGAGAGGCCCGCTGGAATCGCGGCGGACGATACCGCGGATGCGGCAGCGCGCCCAACCTCCACAGCCGGGCCTGAAGAAACGCTGCCCGAGACATCACCCGAAGTCAATGCGTTCGGAGATGGGCCAGTAGTCGAAACAGATTTGACACCATCCGGAGAAGAGAGTAAGGATGAAGCTACTGGTGCGGCAGCGGTAACTATCACTGGACAAGACGAGCAAACAGGCTCTGAAATTCCGGCGGAGCTGATTCCCAGCCCGAAGCCGCGGCCAGTATTAGACCGCCCATGGGACGTGCTGGATTCAGTCCAGCACGACCTTGGTGGTAAAATCAGCCTCTCCGCCGCGCAAAAGATTCAGGAAGACTTCAAGCCGACAGGCGTTCTCCGGAAAGTTTTTACCCGCACGGGTGGGTATGGGTTGGATGTGATTTTGGACGGACTACACCGGCAAGGACTGTTTAAAAATATCGAAAGCGAAAGTGATTTTCTCGACCAGTTAAAATCGGTCGGGGCACAGAGGGTGGAATACCGCAGAGCCAATGCGCGGGAAAAGCAGTCGATTAATCTACAGGCCAAACAAGTGGAGCAGTTTCAGAAACGCGTGCTACAAGGGCAGCGTCCGAAAGCAGAGCACGCCAACATTGAGCAGATACCTGTAGAGCACTTGCTGCCAGGTGATTCTTTTGAAGTGCAGGATCATAAGTTTACCGTGGAGAATTTGGAGATCGACGAGGACGGCCATTTAATTTCGCTCGTGCTGAAGGATGGCCAGAAATTCGGCGTGCAACGAATTGGACCGGAACAAGCGGAAGTGATCCATATCGACAAAGGCACTTTAAAATCGACGGCCAACACGGATTTTTTATCTCCCGGCGAGGATCCATTTGCGTTGGAAACGGTTTCCCCGGAAAAACTCAAAGCGGAGCAAGCCGCGGCTGAAGCGAAAGCGGAACGTGATCAAGCCCAGGCTGCGATGGCTGCAAAAATTGCCGCTCCTTTAACCGGGAACAGCGCCGACGTGGGGCAGGGAAAGTTGTTCAGCACCGACCAGGATCTATTCAGCGGACCATCGGCAGATAAAAATGTCCAGACGTCCGGAACGATCGAAGATCGCCTGGACCGGTTGAAGATTGACACGGATGGGAAGGTGTTTGATGCGGTGATGGGGATTCCGATCGCAGCGTGGAACGGCAGCGTGGACGCGATGAAACTGGCAATCCGGGCCGGGCGCAATCTGAAACAGGCGGTGGATGAAGGGGTGCGTTATCTGAAGGTGAATCACCCCGCAGTCCAATTCAATGAAGCGCAGTTCCGGACGATGATGACGCCGGATCTGCTGAAGGCGATGAGCCAACCGAGTCCGATGGAGGATCTGCGTCAGGTCATTTCACAGACAGCTAATCCGAATCAGAGTTTGTTGGAGCGATTGCGGTTCGCGCAGAAGCTGGCTGATGGCCTGGTGGATGCGAAAGATACGGTGCAGCGCGGGCTAAATCGGATAAAAGCAACCTCGCAAGCACTCTATAGCTCGCTGACGAAATTGCCGCGTTATGGTGATTTTGAGAAAGCAGTGGGAAATTGGACCGGGGCAGACCAGACCACGGCGCGAGATATTCAGCTCTTCGTGAAGGAGATCAACAAGGCGGTGAAGGATCCACTACGGCGCGAGGCGATGACGAACTGGATTCAGGCCGATGGAGACGCGGCGTTGCTGGCGCAACGGGCGGCGGCGAGCAAGGGGCGGGTGAAGCGGGGTTACGAGATGGCGCAGCGGCTCACGCCGGCGGAGCAAAATTATGCACGGCGGATTAGTGATTATCTGGATGAGAAGTTGAAACATGGCATCGATGCGGAATTACTCGAGCACGGCGTGGAGAATTACGTAACGCAGGTGTGGAAACGCGAGAACCCGATTACAAATGCGTTACGGGCGGCGCTGGACACGAGCAAATTGCCGGTCGATTTCAGTTCGGCGCGGAAGCGGATCTTCAGTAGTTACTTTGAAGGGGAGCAAGCGGGGTATCAGCCAGCGAACAAAGATGTGGGGAATTTGATCGCACTCTATGATCAATCCTTTAACCGATCGCTGTCGGCGCGCGGGTTGATTAAGCAGCTCACCGAGGGAAGGGCAAGTGATGGGCGGCCGCTTTCCACTGTGTTTGGTGGCGGAATTGTATTGCCGGCGGGTGAAGGAGCAACCGATGCCATCCTGGTGAAACCGCAAACGCGGACGGCGGAGACGTCAGACTATAAGACGATCGATCACCCGGCCTTGCGTGGCTGGAAATGGGTGGCAGAGGAATCTAGCGGCGCGCCAGTG
>JBEHZA010000382.1:0-5347 GCA_048497895.1 Verrucomicrobiota bacterium | reverse complement strand
GTTTTCCTGCCCCGTTGCCACCTTCCGAACGGAAGCCCATCCACGTAATATTCGGTAGGGCGGATGGCTTCCAACCGGTTGACTCCGTTCGTGTCCAGTCGCCTGATAGTTGGACCGGTATAGTGTGGCTCGCGGCGATAGTCCACGCGTTCGTATTTGAATAACGGTGCGAATAAAGGGGTGTTGGCAAAATTTTTATCGTTTGGCACTTCCGGAGGAATGAAGGCTGACCAATGGACCGGGATTCCGCGCGCGGTTAATTCTTGCTCGTATTTTTCCAGAGCACGCTTTCCCCGCCAGTTTTCAAGCCAGCACGGCGGTGCGATCAGGCAAACGACAATGAGTAAAATCCTTAAAGTTTTTAAACCGAATTCAAAGCCGGACATGACTTGTTGCGCGGTGGATTGGAGACAGAAATTGGCATAAGCAGAATAGAGCGCGATGAGGCACGGAAATCCCCATGCTACGCACCAAAGATACGTAGAAAATTCGTTCCTGAAGTAGCGGGCCGCGTTCCAGGGGATTTCAGCCGACAGCGGGGCTGAAATCAGCAGGATCAGGGCAATCGAGAGTAGCACGGCGTTAAGAAAATTTCGCGCGACCGAGGAGGCATAGAGGCTTAAGCCGGTGACAATGGGAAGCAGCAGCCACGGGACGGGCAGAGAAAAGTCAGGAATAAAAGGTAATAATTGCCGGTATAGGCTGAACAGCGCGGTTGGCAGCAGCCACCCCAGAAGCACTGCGAGGAAACTGCAAGTCAGTATTTTGGCCAGCCACTGTTGGCGTCGTGACGGCGGCAATATCAGATGCCAGAAGAGAATGCCGAGGTGACGTTCTTCTGCGACGGCGGCGGCTCCGATCAGCAAAGGAATGAGTACGCGGAGAATCGTGTCGAGGCTGACAAAAATTATGAAGCTGATTTTTACGTGCCACGACAACAGGGCAAGCAAGGTCAAGTGGATCGCTGCCAGCAGTGCGGCAATGATCAGGGGCAGATGTTGCAGTTGGATTTCTTTGGCGATGAGTTGAGGCCACGGACATGGGCGATCAAAGTGCCGGGCGATCCATTGGGTCAATGAAGGAAGTTCGACGCGGTTTTCGTTGCCCTTGCTTTCCAGAGGCCGGGCCACGCGCGGAAAAATCCCCAATGCCCGGTTCAGGCTGCTCCCAACCTGCAAGCGATTGAACAGCACAAAACTCAGCCCCAGAGCGATTGAGCCATAAATTAGAATTGTGATGGAAAACCAATGTTCCGGTTCCGGTTTGATTTTTATTAGTCCAATAAATATTTTGCCGGTCGTGTAAATAACCAATGGCGTCATCAGGCAGGCGGCGCAGGCGGCAATGGAGTTTTTCAGGGCCAACGTCCAGAACGGCCCAGCGGTCAGCGCGCAAAAAAGTGATAACACCGCCAGATTCAACAGATTGCTCTCCTCAGCGTTACCCGTGCTGAAAGTCTTTTCCGGTTGCGTTTCGAAAAGCTGGCTAAGCCAGATCGACAGCCCTACGGAGGCAGCCACCAGGAGAAGAATGCCCATTTTTTCCAGCCAAAGACGATAGCATGGGATGGGTTGGGACAAGAGCAGATTTAAAGTTTCGCTATCAAATTCCACACCAAATGCGGCCACCGCTATTAAAGCGAAGCCCGTAAAATAAAAGATGGGGGTGGCTGGCGAATAAGTGAACCGATGCAGCAGCAGGGGAGCGATGATTAGCAATTGTGCGGCGAGCCAGACGGGCAGGAGATTGCGCGCTTCTTTGAGCAAACGTTGGTTCATGCGGCGGTCCTTTGGTTGAGGGCTGTAACGCGGATTCTTTTCTCCGGAATGAATGGTTCCGTTGGCATGGCGTTTTAGATGGAGGGTGAGATTTAGTTTTTTGCTGGATAACGCCAGACCCAATCGCCGGGTTGGAGAAAGGCGATTCCCGGCTGGCCTTTGAAAGTATTCGAATTAACGGGACGTCCACTATTGTCGCGTTCGTCCCAGCCGATGGAATAGAGCACAAATTGGTCGTCCTTGGTGCGCCGGTATTTGAGTGGTTGGCCGTTGATGACGTCGGTTGGCAGACGCGTGAGGTATTGCGGCGACAGCTCATCCAGGCTTTCCGGCAGTGCACTGTGAGCGAGCCGATACCGTTCCAGCGCGCACGCGATCAGGGCGAGATGGATATAAGTTTGGCGACCGGCGCATTGGGCCATCCAGCGTTCATACGCCGCCGTTAAGTTTGAAAGCTGGACCGGCAGGTCATAAAATCTGGGAGGAGAGTCGTTGAGTTTTTGCAAATTCGATTTGAACTGCCGGACATCCATGGTTTCCTCGCGGACGCGCAACGCTGGCAGCAGACTGGTTTCAATTTGTTTTCGATTCAGGAGTTCATTTTGATAAACCCAGCCGCGAGGACTCCACATCAGGTAGAGTTCCGTGGAAGAAAGAGGGCGCTGGGAACCACCGTTAGTCAGCATCAGGCGTTGTTCGGAAATCCAATCACGAAATACTGACAAGGTCGTCCGCGCGGCGAAATATTCATATTCACGCATGTTGTCAGCTTCAAAAGCGCGTGCGTGATCGGCGATCAAATTGATTGATGATAGCTCCCGTTGAAGGGCGCTCAACTGAGCGTCTGTCCACCGATGATCTGCCAGGCCTTCCCAAACGGGTTGCAATGTTTTTTCCAGAATCGCCCCGCGAACCCATTGAGAGGCCAGGAAGGGTTCGGGTTTCAATGCCTGGGCAAACCGGAAGTTGAGTTTAATGTCCTCCAAGGCTGCTTCACTACGTCCAAGGGCCAGTTCTGAGACGGCGCGCAGTTCGGGAACCCCAGCCATATTCATGAGCGCGCCCAAATGAGATAACATCATTTTCGGATTGTTGTATGAGAGCGGGAAGCGTGCTTCTGGACGGAGCGCGGCGGTCTTCAATTCAGTGAATTCGGGATCAAGGGGGCTTAGTCCGAGCAGAACGTCTTCAGCGGGAGAAGTGGGCTGCGGAGCAATTGCTGGATGAAAATTATAGAAATATTCAATTCCGGGTGAATTCGCTTCGAGATATTTCTGCGATAATGCTTGGGACAAGCTGCCGGGCGGAAAATTTGTGATTCCCCGGTAAAACACTTGCCAATCTGCCAAATCGATTTTTTTACCCTCAGGCCACAGCGTCAATTCCGGCTGGTGTTGAAAATAATAGGGGTAAGGGTTAAGGGCGCGAACACGCCGGGCGACGTTTGTGTCCATGGTGGTGTTATAAACCATGAGTGATTTCAAAAGAGGCGCTTCGGCGAAATTTCGATCAGACGGCACAGCGGGTGGAATGAATGCGCTCCAGTCGAGCACAGCGCCCCGGGCTAAATGTTCCTGATGATATTTTTTCCACGCATACTGACCCCGCCCATTTTCAATTCCATAGAAGGAGGCCAGGATCAGACAGGCAACTAAACTCGCTCTCAAGGTCAGGAAAGCAGCGCGAAATCCTTTCCTCAGCCATTCACGGCCGCTGATTATCCAAACATAGTTGTGGTAGCCGAACCCCATGAGGACACCGAGATAAATGACGGTCGCCACATAGCCAAAGACGATGAAATGATTTTGATTTGCTTCCGAACGAATATCCCAAAACTCGTGAAACAACCAGGAGGCACCAAGGGTGATTATGGCCGGAATGATCAGTGCAATGGCAATCCCGTACAAGGCCGCGCTGAGAAAGTCTTTGGCGAGTGAGGAACCGCTGTAACCCGCCAGCGCGACGACCAGAACTATCCAGCCCTGCCAACGAATGAGAACTTGAAAATCGTGCGTCGGCAACAAAGGGGCAGAAAGGTGTTCGAGCAGCGTCGGCAAAGCCCAACCCAATATTACGGTGAGCAACAGGCACGTGAAGAGTTTGATAAACCATTGCAGTTTCCGGGATGGCGGCTGCACTTGCTGCCAGTGAAGTATGCCGAGCCACCGTTCCTCAGCGATGGAAGCCGCCCCTATCATGAGCGGAATAATCAGCAGCCAGGTCGTTGCCAGGCCTTGGACCGCCAGTGGCATATAACGGACTTTAAATGCGTGCAGTGTGAGGAGTGTGATCCAGACAACCGTCAATGCCCCCACCGTTAAGAAGTTCATGACGTGGAGATGTAATTCCTTCACAAATAATTGAGGCCAGGAGCCAGGGAGCCATCGAAAGGTGCGGTGCAACTTTTCTGAGCATCGAATTTGAGCATCGCTATTGCGAATGATGTTAATATCCTGATGAAGAGTGGCGGTGGTTTGGAGGCTCCGAAAAAGTAACAGACTCAGCAGTGTAGCAAACGCGGCATAGGTGAAGAGTGCTGCCAGGTGCCATCCTGCCGGAACGACCCCGATATGATTGAGCGAACCGATAAAGTCGATCGCCGCCATCATCGTTAGCGGCACAATCAGGCTGACGGTTAAGGCCGCGATATTGTTTTTCAGGACCAGGGTCCAGAATGTGCCGCCGCCCAGTGCGCATAGCAAAAAGGCGAAAGCGAATTCGTACAGTTGAGCAAGGCTACCCGGCGGAGAGAGGTCAGGGGCCGTGCAGAGCGGAAACAGCCAATAACTCGCAGTAACATATACAGTGGAGAGCGCCAGTGCTAACATTGCGAGTTTTTCGCCCCAAACTTTGAGGCGGGAGACTGGTTGGGATAACAACAGTTCCATGGTGTTGCGGTCAAATTCCACTCCAAAGGTTGATACTGCAATCAAGGCGATCGCGAGGGCGAAAAAGGTGAAACCGATTTCGGTGAAAAGATTCCTGCCTGAAACGACCGGAATTAAGACCAGTATCTGTGCCACAATCCAGACCGGTAGCAAACTACGCGCTTCTTTGAGCAAACGTTGGTTCATGCGGCCTTCCTTTTGATAAGGGGTGAAACCAGAAAGATTTCTTCGAGGGTGAGGGCTTCGGTTTGCAGGGTTTCGGGGGAGGATTGGCGCAGCCGCTGGAGTAACGGCTGCGCCTCCCCATATACCACGATCGTCAGTTCGCGGCCCTCCTGGCGGGTTTCCAAAATCTCAGTGCCTTCAAATTTCGGCGGTGTTTGTGCGAAGCGGGCGCGGATGCGGGTGAAGTGCTCCCGTGCATCGTCCGCATTCAACGTGAGCGTGTCGCGGCCTTGTTCGATGATGGTGAATTCATCGATCAAGCCTTCAAATTCCGCGATCTGATGCGTGGAGACAAAGATGGTGCGGTGTTCGGGATCAGCTTCCTGATAGGCGCCGATGACGGTCTGGATGAATTCGCGGCGCACGATGGGATCGAGGCCGGAAGTCGGTTCATCGAGAATCAGCAATTCAGGCTCCGGACACACCGCGCCGATGAGGGCCAGTTGCATTTTCTCG
>JBEHZA010000381.1:0-5357 GCA_048497895.1 Verrucomicrobiota bacterium | reverse complement strand
TGATGCGCTTATACTTACCGCAGGAGCATTCCCAATCCTTTACAGGACCGAAAATACGTTCGCAGAACAGACCGCCCTTTTCAGGCTTGAAAGTGCGGTAATTGATCGTCTCCGGGTTCTTGACTTCGCCCTTGGACCAGGCGCGAATGGATTCCGGCGAGGCAACGCTAATGGCGACGTAATCGACCAGATTGACTTTGTCCAGGCCGAGCAATTCGCGGGCGTTTTCTTTCGAGTTCATCATACTTTTTCAGTCTGGCGGTGCAACCCGCCAAATTTTTAGGGTCAGAGAGTGGTCAGAGCGGTCGCCGGTTGAGCAGGTTGATCCAACGGGTTGGAGTAACCCACCTTCACGTCCAGGCCAAGGGACTGCATTTCCTTCACCAACACGTTGAAAGATTCCGGCACGCCGGCTTCGAGCGCGTTGTCACCTTTGACAATGCTTTCGTAGATGCGTGTGCGGCCCTGAACGTCGTCCGATTTAACGGTGAGCAATTCCTGCAAGGTGTAGGCGGAGCCATAGGCTTCCATGGCCCACACTTCCATTTCGCCGAAGCGCTGACCGCCGTATTGGGCTTTGCCACCCAGCGGCTGCTGCGTCACCAGCGAGTACGGCCCGACGGCGCGGGCATGAATCTTGTCGGCCACCAAGTGTCCCAGCTTCATCATGTAGATGTAGCCGACGACGACTTCCTGGTCGAAACGTTCGCCCGTGCGACCATCGTAAAGATGCGTCTTGGCGTTGTCCGGCAACTTGGCTTCCTTGAGGTAGCCACGGATTTCCTTTTCCTTGATGCCGTCGAATACCGGCGTCGCGAAACGCAGGCCCAGCAGCTTCGCTGCCCAGCCCAAGTGCGTTTCCAACACCTGACCGACGTTCATGCGCGAAGGCACGCCCAGCGGGTTCAGGACGATGTCCACCGGCGTTCCGTCATCGAGGAACGGCATGTCTTCTTCGGCCACGATCTTGGCCACGACACCCTTATTTCCGTGACGACCGGCCATCTTGTCACCGACCGAGAGCTTACGCTTCGAGGCGATGTACACTTTGACCGATTTGATAATGCCAGGATCCACGTCATCACCGGATTCAGCGCGCTCGAGTTCTTCGTCGTACTGCATCTGGAGATCATCAAACTTCTTTTTGAAGGTGCTGATGATTTCGTTGATCTTGTTGCGGATCGGCGACGGATCGATTTCGATCCGGTCGTAAACCGAGGCCAGCTTGCGCAAGAGCGTCTTGGTGATCTTGCGATTGGCCGGGATAATGATTTCACCGGTTTCAGAATTCACCACGTCGAGCGGAATCTTTTCCCCGAGCAGGATGTTGCTCAGCGCTTCCGTCAATTGCTCACGCAATTCATCGAGCTTGGCTTTGTATTCTTCTTCGACCTGTTTGGAATGCTTCTTGGCTTCCGTAGTCTGAACCTTGGGAGCGATCCGATCGGCTTCCTTTTTGGCGGAAACTTTGACATCCATAACGATGCCATAGGTGCCGGAAGGAACGCGCAGAGAAGTGTCTTTCACGTCCGCCGCTTTTTCACCGAAGATGGCGCGCAACAGGCGCTCTTCCGGCGCGAGTTCCGTTTCACTCTTGGGCGTAATTTTGCCGACCAGAATATCACCGGGCTTCACTTCTGCACCGATGCGGATAACGCCGTCAGCGCCGAGGTTTTTCAACGCTTCATCGCCGAGGTTCGGGATGTCACGCGTGATTTCTTCCGGCCCCAGCTTGGTATCGCGGGCGCCCACTTCGAATTCATCGATGTGGATGGAAGTAAAGACGTCATCTTTAACGATGCGTTCGCTGATCAGGATCGCGTCTTCGAAGTTATAACCGTTCCACGGCATGAACGCGCAGAGCACGTTGCGGCCGAGGGCCAGTTCCCCACCGGCGGTGCAAGGACCGTCAGCAATGGCCTGACCTTTTTTGACGGTGTCACCTTTAGCAACCAGAATCTTCTGGTTAATGCAGGTGGCCGCGTTGGAACGCATGAATTTGCGGACGTTATAAACGTGCACGCCAGCGTCCACATCGGTCTTAATCTTCTTCTTCGTTTCCGGCAGCTTGCCGTCACGGGTAATAATAATCTGATTGCCAACGACGGAGGCGACTTTGCCGGTTTCTTCGGCAATGAGCACTGCGCAGGAATCGCGGGCGACGCGGTCGTCGAGACCTGTGGCGACCAGCGGCGCTTCCGTGAGCAACAACGGCACAGCCTGGCGTTGCATGTTGGAACCCATCAACGCGCGGTTGGCGTCGTCGTGTTCCAGGAACGGAATCAAACCGGCAGCGACCGAGACGAGCTGCTTGGGCGACACGTCCATGTAATCGACTTTCGTCGGTTCCACGTCGATAAAGTCACCTTTGCTCCGGCAAGTCACACGAGACGTGGTGAAGTTACCTTTGTCATCGATCGGCGCATTCGCCTGAGCAACGATGAAGGCTTCTTCGCGGTCAGCAGTGAGATAATCCATGTGCGTGCTGACCCGGCCATTGTCCACCTTGCGGTAAGGGGTTTCAATGAAACCGAAATCATTAACGCGGGCGAACGTAGCCAAGGACGCGATCAAACCGATGTTCGGTCCTTCAGGCGTTTCCACCGGGCAGATCCGGCCGTAGTGAGACGGATGCACGTCACGAACTTCAAACCCGGCGCGATCACGGGAAAGACCTCCAGGCCCAAGGGCCGACAAGCGGCGCTTATGGGTCAACTCGGCCAGCGGGTTGATCTGATCCATGAACTGCGAGAGCTGGCTGCGGCCGAAGAAGTCGCGGATGACCGCCGACAAGGCTTTCGGGTTAATCAGCTTGGCCGGAGTCATCGTCTCCAAATCCTGATCGAACAGCGTCATGCGCTCTTTGACCAGACGTTCGGTACGGGCCAAACCCACGCGGCACTGATTGGCGAGCAATTCACCAACAGTACGGACGCGGCGGCTGCCCAAGTGATCGATATCATCGACGGAACCCTCACCCTTTTTCAGGCGGAGCAAATACTTGGTCGCTTCAACGAGGTCTTCACGCGTCAGAATGCGCACATCGTCGTGGCCTTTGATGCCGAGCTTCTGTTGGATCTTATAACGACCCACGCGGCCCAAATCATAACGTTTCGGATCAAAGAACAGACGCTTGATAAGCGCTTTCGCGTTCGCGGCGGTGGGCGGATCCCCAGGGCGCAGGCGGCGATAAATATCTTTCAACGCCTCTTCTTCGTTCTTCGTCGGATCTTTTTTGAGGCACTTGATGATGATACCGTCGTCGATCGAGGTATCTACGACCCGGATCTTCGTAATGCCAAGCTCAGCGATCTGCTTCACCACGGCTTTGGACAGCGGTTCAAAGGCGCGCGCCACGACGATGCCCTTATCGGCATCCACGGCGTCTTCAATCAGAACTTTGTTCTGAATGTTTTCCAGACCTTCGGCTTCCTTGATCGTGAGACTCTCGATGCTGTAGAACAGCTCCAGAATTTCTGCGTCGGAACCAGTCCGGTCGCTCTTGCCTTCGATATTGGCCAGGGCGCGGAAGAAAGTGGTCGTTAAAAATTTCCGGCGGCGTTTCTTACGGTCCAGATAAACGTAAAGGAGGTCGCTGGTGTCGAATTGCGCTTCATACCACGAACCGCGATCCGGAATGATGCGGAAGGAGTAAAGCTCTTTGCCATTCGGATGAATGGTCTTCTCGAAAGCCAAACCGGGTGAACGGTGCAATTGGCTGACAATGACGCGTTCCGCGCCGTTAATAACAAAAGTGCCTTGCGGGGTCATCAGGGGCAATTCGCCCATGAACACCTTTTCTTCTTTGGTCCCCCGCTCTTCTTTGAGCAGGAAAGTGACGTGCAAAGGAGCGCCGAAGGTCACACCTTCGCGCAGCGATTCGAGCCAATCCAATTTCGGCTCACCGATCTCATAGCTGTGGTAATCGAGGACGGTCTTGCCATCGTAACTTTCGATCGGGAAGACTTCATTGAACACAGCTTGCAAGCCGACGTTTTTCCGCTTGGAGGGCGGCAACTCAACCTGCAGGAATTCCTTGTAGGAATTGTTCTGGATCTCGATTAAGTTCGGCGGCGCAATGACTTCTTTGATTTTACCGAAATTAATACGTTCTGCTGCTTTCGCTGGCATTTTTTACCTCTAAGGTTGGCGGGCTACTGGCCCAGCCGTTGTTTTGCTCTAAACGACGGCAGGCAAGCCTCCTTTTTTTCAAGGGAACTCGCCTGTCCGTCTAAAAATTCTACACCGCTAGATTCGCTGGCTTTTGATCTTTGCTCAATATATTCCAATGCGATTTTCAGTTTAGCGGACAAAAGAGGGTGGCGGGCAATCCCGCCACCCTTTTATAAGGACAATTACTTCAATTCAACTTTAGCGCCGGCTTCTTCGAGCTTCTTCTTGGCGGCATCCGCATCAGCCTTGTTGGCACCTTCCAACACGGGCTTCGGAGCTTCTTCCACCAATTTCTTGGCTTCAGCCAGGCCCAAACCAGCTTTGACTTCGCGCACCGCTTTGATGACCGCGATCTTGTTCGCGCCAGCTTCCTTCAGGATAACGTCAAAAGACGTTTTCGCTTCAGCAGCAGGAGCAGCAGCACCACCACCGGCAGCACCGCCAGCAGCGGCAACAGCCACAGGAGCCGCGGCGCTAACGCCCCAGGCGGCTTCCAGTTTCTTCACGAGTTCAGCAGCTTCCAAAACCGTCAGCTTGCTCAGTTGTTCAACAATGCTTTCCAATTCAGCCATGTTACCTTTCAGTCTCGTCGCCATCCGCGGCCCGGATGATTTCAGCTCACGGCCTGCAAGCCGACGATTTACTTTTTGTTTTTGTTTGTTTGTTTTCCACCGCCCTCCGGCTAGAGAGGGCGGCGAAAGTTATGTCAGGCAGCTTTTTCTGAATGCGCCTTAAGCACCTGGGCCAATTGCGTGCCCGGAGTGCCAATGATGCGGGCCAACTGGCCGGCCGGAGCCTGCAACACGCCCATGATTTTGGCGCGGAGCACGTCCAGCGAAGGCAGATCAGCCAACGCCTTGATGTCGTCCGTTTCCAGACGCTGGTTATTCAAATAACCAAATTTGATCTTCGGCTTTTCAAATTCAGCCTGGTAGCTCTTCACCACTTTGGCCGCGGCCGAGACGTCTTTCTTGCCCGTCACGACAGCCAATTGTCCGGCGAGAGCGCCATTCAAATCAGCGATGCCCGCTTCCTTGGCGGCAATGCGAAAGATGGAATTCTTTACGACATGCACTTCGGAACCGGAACCCTGGAGGCGCTTGCGCAGCTCCGTGAACTGACCGACCGTCAAACCCGTGTAATCAACGATAATAAAGAACGGGGAAGCGTTCAGCCGGGCGATG
>JBEHZA010000380.1:0-5372 GCA_048497895.1 Verrucomicrobiota bacterium | reverse complement strand
GTTGGTCTGGTTCCTCCACCGGAAAAAGATTTTCCTGCGGTTGTAGCTTGAGATGAGCGCACCCATTCCAAGGGCGCTTCGTAACCACAGTTTGGCATCTTCTGCATCCCGTAGGGATTACTGACAATAGCCCGGCGTTTCAACGCCGGGAAAAAATATTGAACCGAGCGAGTCCCGAAGGGACGGCTGACCATTTAATCCCACAAATAACGTTCATCATAATCTACCCGATTTTTCCTCAACAGCACCTGAAACTCTTCCTGGAAAGTCATTTTCCGATGATGTTCTGCCTGAGCTTTAATGTAAGTTGTGATGGTGTCCAATTGGGAAACACTAACGCTAAAGGCTCCGTATTTTTCCTGCCAACCAAATAGTCGATGTTCAGGAAATGTCTCATGAACCCATTTCGACGAACCACCTTTAATTAATTGAACCGCTTTGGATATTGCCATCGTCGAAGGAAAAGAAAGCAAAATATGAATGTGGTCTTCGACACCTCCAATTTCAACTGCCTTCATTTTATTTTGACGGGCAATTCCGCCAATAAATGGCCAAAGCCTCTCCCGCAACGCTGGCGTCATCAAAGGGCGGCGTTCTTTGGTACTGAATACACAATGAAAATAGGCACTGACGTAGGACATGGAAGATATTCAGCCGTCCCTTCGGGACTCGATCAATCCTAAAATCACCTCCCGGCGTTGAAACGCCGGGCTATTATCGTTTATCCCTTCGGGATAGGGACTAGACTTCCAACTTTCAGCTTCGATTTCTCCCCCGCACCTTTGGCTTGCACCTTGGCCCGGTTGCGACTAATCGTAACCTAGTCCACAACGAATTATGAAAAAGCCTGAGTTCCTGAAGATTTGTGTTTCCGCGTTGAGCCTGTTCCTCGTCGCCGGACCGGCGTCTGCCGTGGAGAAAGGTTTCCCTACGCTCGGCAAAATCGAACGCCTCGATCCTGCCATCAATGACCTGCTCTCACCGGATGCGCGCATTGAAAAACTCGCGGAAGGCTTTAGCTGGTCAGAAGGTCCTGTGTGGTCGTTGAAAGATAACTGCATCCTCTTTTCCGATGTGAAGGAAAACGTCGTTCACTCGTGGCAGGAAGGCAAAGGCATCGGCGACTACCTGCGCCCGAGCGGTTATAACAGCAAAATCCCGCGTGGCGGCGAAATGGGTTCCAACGGATTAACCTTCGATTCCAAGGGCCGTCTGGTGTTGTGCGAACACGGCGACCGTCGCGTGGCGCGATTGGAAGATCGCAGCCGGAACGTGCAGAAGGCGCTCGTAGATCATTTTGACAACAAACGCTTCAACAGCCCCAACGATCTGACGTTCAATTCCAAGGGCGACCTCTATTTCACCGATCCGCCCTACGGTTTGGAAGGGATGAACAATGATCCGAAGAAAGAGATTCCCTTCAGCGGCGTTTATCGCCTCGACAAGAAGGGCAAGCTGACACTATTGATCAACGACCTGCCTTTCCCCAACGGCATCGCTTTTTCGCCGGATGAAAAGACGCTCTACGTTTCGGTGTCTGATCCGAAGAAAGCCATCTGGATGGCTTACGACGTGAAGCCCGACGGCACTCCCACCAAAGGCCGCATTTTCTTTGATGCCACCTCCCTCACCGAAGGCCGCAAAGGTCTGCCCGATGGGATTAAGATCGATAAAGACGGAAATATGTTCAGCGCTGGTCCCGGCGGCATTCTGATCTTCACGCCCGACGGCAAACACCTCGGCACGATTAACACGGGCGAACCCACTGGCAATTGTGCCTGGGGCGAAGATGGCGGCACGCTTTATATCACTGCGAATCATTACCTCTGCCGTATCCGCACCAAGACCAAGGGCAACATCCCGGGAGTCAAATAATGTTTTCCCGGCGTCACTGGCTGGCTTTAGTCGTTGGACTGGGAATCTTTGCTCAAAGTCTCCCAAAAACTCTGGCTGCCGATGCCACGGGTGAAGATTGGCCACGCTTTCTCGGACCGCGTGCCAACAATACTTCACTGGAAACGGGCCTGTTAGACAAATGGACCGAGAAAGGCCCACCCGTACTCTGGAGCAAGGCGATTGGCACCGGTTACGGCGCACCCTCCGTGCGGGGCAATAAACTGGTATTCCATCACCGCGTGGCCAGAGAGGAAATCGTGGTCTGCCTCGACGCCACCACGGGCAAACCACTTTGGCAATATGCTTATCCCAGCAACTACCAGGACCCTTACGGATACAACAATGGTCCACGGTGCACGCCCATTTTAACGGAAGACCGTTGTTACACCTTCGGCGCAGAAGGTAAATTACTCTGCCTCGACCTGAACAACGGCAAAGTCATCTGGCAGCGGGATACGGATAAGGACTGGGAGATTCCGCAGGCATTCTTCGGCGTGGGCAGCAGCCCGATTCTCGAAGGTGATTTATTGATTGTCATGGTCGGCGGCCAACCCAATTCCGGCATGGTCGCTTTCAATGCGCAAACGGGCAAGACGGTATGGGAAAGCGTAGGCGAAAAGAACTGGGAAGGCTTGCCGATGTTTGGCTGGCCCGGTGATCGCAAGGTGATTTGGATTAAGACCGAGAAGCAGGCCAGTTACTCCACGCCCTTCGCCGCCACGGTAAATGGCAAACGCACCGTGTTTGCCATGATGCGGCAAGGCCTGGTTTCACTCGATCCGAAGACTGGCGCCGTCAATTTCAGTCGCTGGTTCCGATCCACCGCCAACGATTCCGTCAATGCGATGAGTCCGGTCGTCGTGGATGACCTGGTCTTTTTCTCCGGCGCTTACTATCGCGTCGGCGCCGTACTTTTAAAAGTGAACCCGGACGGCAAAAGTTTTGAAGAAGTCTGGCGCAGCCCCCGCCAACTCCGGGAAATGGACCCGATCACCAAAACGCTGATCCCGCCCACGTTGGAAATCCATTGGAACACTCCCGTCTATCACGAAGGCTACCTCTATGCCTTTTCGGGCCGTAACGAACCGGACGCGCATTTCCGCTGTGTTGAATTGAAAACCGGCATCGTCAAGTGGGATCGTGACGAACACTGGGCCCCGCATAGCATGGAACAACCGCCCGTGTATGGCCGCGGCTCTGCCCTTCTGGCTGACGGTAAATTGATTGTGCTCGGCGAAGGCGGCAAACTGGGCCTCTTCAAGTTAAATCCCGAAAAGCCCGAAGAAATCTGTTCGTATCAGGTGCCTGAACTGCATCACCCCTGCTGGGCCGCCCCGGTGCTCTCCCGCAAGAAACTCTACCTCCGCTCCGAAGACCGCCTGATTTGCCTGAATATCGGCAAATAACCGACCGTTGAGGATTTGCCGCCGGTTATCAGGATTTCGCGGAACAGTGCGTTCTTCTTTGCAGGTCTGCGCGGCCATGTTACCTTGCGTCCACCTATGGCTTTTGAGTCTTTTCGCGAATTTGTCCAGGCCCTCGATCAAGCGGGTGAGCTTGTGCGCATCACCCAACCCGTCGCCACGGAATTGGAGATTACGGAGATTGCCGATCGCGAAATGAAAAAATCCGGCGGCGGCAAAGCGCTGCTGTTTGAAAAGCCCACCGCCAACGGCCAGCCCTCCCCCTTCCCCGTCGCCATTAACACCCTTGGTTCCTGGAAACGCATGGCCATGAGCATGGGCGCGAATTCCGTGGATGACGCCGCCGCCGAACTCGGCGCGCTCATGAAAGCGAAGCCGCCCACGAATTTCAAAGAAGCCGTCCGCTTGCTCGGCACCGCGCTGGATCTGCGCCACGCAAAACCAAAACTGGTGAAAAGCGGCCCGTGCAAGGACGTCATCCATAAATTCGACGCACCCGCATCACGCACCGAACCCTGGCCCGCTGCACCTGATTGGCAGAAACCGTCGAGTCTCAACCCTCAGCCATCAACCCTGCTCAATCTGCCCATCTTGAAATGTTGGCCGCTCGATGGCGGACGCTTCATCACCCTCCCCTGCGTGGTGACGCGCGATCCCGATACCGGTGACCGCAACCTCGGCATGTATCGCATTCAGATTTACGACGACCGCACCACCGGCATGCACTGGCAGTTGCAAAAAGTGGGTGCCCGCCATGGCCGTCGCTATTACGAAACCGGCACCCGCATGCCCGTGTCCATTTTCGTGGGCGGCGATCCCATGTTCCCTTTCGCCGCCACCGCGCCGTTGCCCGATGGATTAGATGAATTTCTCCTCGCTGGTTATCTCCGCAAAAAATCGGTCGAACTGGTGAAGTGCGAAACGAATGATCTCGAAGTGCCGGCCAATGCGGATTTCGTCATCGAAGGTTACGTGGACCCCACCGAACCGTTGCGCGACGAAGGCCCGTTTGGCGATCACACCGGCTATTACACGTTGCCCGAGCCGTATCCGGTATTTCACCTCACCGCCATCACCCACCGTAAAGATGCCGTCTATCCCGCCACCATCGTCGGCATTCCGCCGATGGAGGATTTCTACATCGGCGGCGCGAGCGTGAAATTGTTCCTGCCCATCTTCAAAATGAACTTCCCGGAGATCGTGGATATTGCCCTCCCCGCAGAAGGCGTGTTCCACAATCTCGTATTCGTCAGCATCAAGAAGACCTATCCGTTGCAGGCCTATAAAATCATGCACGGCCTCTGGGGCATGGGCCAGATGATGTTCACCAAATACATTATCGTCGTGGATGCCGATGTGAACGTCCACAACACCAGCGAAGTCCTCTTCCGCCTCTGCGCCAACACCGACCCCCAACGCGACAGCATCTTCACCAAAGGCCCCTCCGACGTCCTCGACCACGCCACCAGCGAAATCGCCATGGGCTCCAAACTCGGCCTCGACGCCACCAGGAAATTACCCGGTGAAGGCTTCAAACGCTCCTGGCCGCCCCTCATCAAAATGGATGAAGCGGTCAAAGCAAAGATGGATAGGCTTTTAAACCCGTAGAAGACGACGCATTTCACATTCCGGAATCTGCACTCCGCACTCCATTATTCCGTAATACCCCGTAATATCCCGTACAGCGTGTACGACTTGTTTCTCAAACAATCCCGCAGGGATTGGACTTGAGTAGCCCGGAGTCGCTCCGCCTCATGGTCCCGGCGGAACGACTCCGGGTAACGCCACAAAAGACGTCACAACCCCAACGCGAGTTGAACTGTGATTAACTCACCATCAACCCCCAGCCCAGTCCCAACGGGACGACCGACAATAGCCACCGTTTCAACGATAGGATACGCCGCCCAATCGTCAAGTCCCGCCAGGGACGACTGAACTCCAACGTCCGCCCCTCTAAACCTCCCGCAATATGTCAAAGAACTAACAAAAAACCCCACGCTTTCCCCCAATCGGTTCCCCTCCATGGAGGGGCTAGGGGTGGGTTCCCATCCG